>JBBDQY010000078.1:0-19331 GCA_040905745.1 Balneolales bacterium | reverse complement strand
TCAACTACTTAGCCACTTGAAATTCACTATATTCCGAATTGTTCGGATGAGTGTGCCTAATTTTAATCAAAATATTTTTTCTGGTTTAGTTCAATTAAAAGGGCTTTTTATTATGACCAAAAGGAACTTTTTTGATTATGCTTCGTTAGCCACTTGTTAGAAATGGCGGATTACTGCCAACCAATTTTGCTTTTACTTCATATTGGCCATGATTATTTGTAATTTTTGGCTTTAGATATTTTAAGGAACCTCATCCCTACATGTCGGATAAACCTCGCGAATATTGCGGTGTATTCGGGATTTTTAATCATCCCGAATCTGCAGTAAATACCTATTACGGACTCCACGCACTTCAACACCGTGGGCAAGAGTCTGCAGGCATAGTTACATCCAATTTTGACACCGAACGAAATATGTCGGTTATGCCCATGCATAAGGATTTTGGTCTGGTTCTGAATGTCTTTGATGATAAAAAGGTATTTAAACGTCTGGTGGGAGATTCCGCTATCGGCCATAACCGCTATTCCACATCAGGCTCATCTACAAACCCATCGAATATCCAGCCGTTTCGGGTACATTATAAGAATGGAAACATGGCACTGGCCCATAATGGGAACCTGACCAATGCCCGTGACCTCCGGAGGATGTTTAGTAATAAGGGCGTATTGTTTCAAAGCTCATCCGATACCGAACTTATTCTCCACCTTATCGCCCAGAGCAACGAATTAACCCAGATGGGCCAGATCCTTGACGGGCTTAGTCAGATCAAAGGCGCCTATTGCCTGATGATGCTCACCGACGATAAGCTAATTGCGGTCCGTGATCCAAATGGATTTCGTCCGCTGGCCCTGGGCAAACTGGATGATGCTTATATCGTTGCCAGCGAAACCTGCGCGTTTGATATTATCGGGGCCACTTATATCCGGGATGTGGATCCGGGTGAAGTTTTGGTGATTGATAAGGATGAAAAAGGTGAAGTTCGTCTCAGTTCAACCTATTTGGAACGCGAAGAGGGGACCCCCGTAAGTCAGTGCATTTTTGAATATGTGTATTTCTCCCGGCCTGATAGCCGTATTTTTGGTGAGAATACCGATAAGGTCAGACGCAAAATTGGTAAATACCTGGCTAAGGAGCATCCCATATCGAAAGTGGTAAAAACCAGAGGAGACAAAAAGCCTATCGTAATCTCTGTGCCTGATTCAAGCAATACCGCGGCCCTGGGTTATGCTCAGGAAAACAATAAACTAGGGGAAGATTGTAAATTCGAGATTGGGCTGATACGGAACCATTATGTTGGACGTACGTTTATTGCACCGGGGCAGGAGTCACGGGAGATCAAGGTTCGTTCTAAGTTCAATGTTGTGAAAGGGGTAATTGAAGGCAGGGCTGTAATTATTGTCGATGATTCCATCGTACGGGGAACTACCTCCCGTTATCTGGTGGATATGATCAGACAGGCCAACCCAAGTGAAATTCATTTTCTTGTTAGTTCGCCTCCTATCATTGAGCCTTGTTTTTACGGAATGGATTTTCCTGATCCGGAAGAACTGATTGCCAATGTATTTAAACGGGATACGGTTAAAATCGCCGAATCAATTGGTGTAGATTCACTTCATTACCTGTCACCCCAGGGTCTAATCGATGCTGTGAAGGAAATTAACCCCAAGCACGGATATTGCACAGCTTGTTTTACAGGAAACTATCCGGTGCCTGTTACAGCCGGTGTGGATAAAGAGGAAAATGACCTGATCTGATGGCTATAACCTCATCCAAATTTATACTTAGCGCGCCAACACTTGAGCATTGTCCTCCGCCTGATTTGCCGGAGGTTTGCTTTGCCGGCCGTTCGAACGTGGGAAAATCTTCGCTGATCAACGCCATCACGAATAAAAAGAAGCTGGCTAAAACCAGTAACGTGCCTGGCAAGACCCAGCAAATGAACTACTTTCTGATTGATGAAAGCTGGTACCTTGTCGATCTTCCCGGTTACGGATTTGCTAAGGTCCCTAAAAAAGAAAGCGAAAGATGGGGCAATGAAATCAGGAGATATCTTCTCAAAAGAGAATCATTACGGCTAGTTGTTCTGGTATTGGATATCCGTCATGAACCTAGTGTGCTCGACGAGGATTTTATGCTGTGGCTGGCCGAGAACCAAATTCCCTTCGCTACCATTTTAACCAAAGCCGATAAGTTGCCAAAATCGAAACGGGCTAAAGCCGTAAATGATCTTAAGAAACTGCTTTCAGAAATGAATATAGAAGTCCCTATTGAAATGAGTTCGACACTTGAAAAAATTGGCGCTGATGATGTTACCGAACTTATATCAGATTTTATATCCATTGGGATGAACTAAACAACACTTTTACCAAAAAAAGAAAACAACCAAACCTAACAGTTAAGGGAAATGTCATACAAAGTATTACTACTCGACGGCGTTGATGCCGTTTGCAAGGAAATATTCGAAAGCCGTGGTTTTGAGGTGCTTGATGCACCGAAATTAAAGGGCGAAGATCTTTATAAGACGATCGGAGATTACAATGCCGTGGTTGTTCGCAGCGCCACTAAGGTAAATGAAGAGCTATTAAAACATGCCAAAAATCTTCAGGTTATTGGCCGTGCGGGAGTTGGTGTAGACAATATTGATATCGAAGCGGCTACTAAGATGGGCGCTTTGGTTATGAATACACCGGATGGGAATACCATCTCTACGGCAGAGCATACCTGCGGACTCATCCTCTCCATGGCCAGAAACATTCCTAATGCTGTTGATTCTCTTAAACGCGGCCAATGGGACAGGAAAAAGTATACCGGTACTGAGGTCCACGGTAAAAAACTGGGTATCATTGGCCTCGGTAAAATTGGTTCTAATGTGGCCCAACGTATGAGCGCTTTTGGGATGACCATTCTGGGCTATGACCCCTACACTACCCGGGAGCGGGCTGAAGAACTCGGGGTGAAGCTTATGGATATCGATGAAATTTTGGCCCAATCCGACTTCCTTACGGTTCACACACCACTGACAGAAAAGACTAAAGGACTGATATCCAAAAAAAATGCCGGGAAAATCAAAAAAGGCATTTGTCTGGTTAACTGCGCACGAGGTGGTATTTTCGCTGAAGATGATCTCACCGAACTGATTGAAACCGGAGTTGTACAATCTGTTGCACTTGATGTATACGCCACGGAACCACCTGACGAAAAGCTTTATGAAATACTAAAGAACCCTAATATTGTCTGTACGCCCCACCTTGGCGCTTCAACTACAGAAGCTCAGGGTAAAGTAGCGGAACAAATTGCCGAACAAATAGCCGATGCTCTGGAGAGCAAAGATTATAAAGGCAGCCTCAACGGTAAATCAATAGCCCTGAGTACCAACTCAGAAGTCCAGCCTTTCCTTAAACTGGCCGAACGACTTGGCCAATTCGTATCCCAGGCTGCTCCACAGCATACCGATGAACTGGCAATATCCTATACCGGCACCTGCGCGAAACATGCTGACGTGCTCACCGATTCTGTGATCAGAGGATTCCTCGACCGTAACGTTGAGGATACGATCAACCTGATTAATGCCCGCTATCATGCGGAACTTCGCGGGTTGAAGATCAAGGAAACCAGCAGTAAAGATACCGGTACCTATTCTGATCTGATCACTATTGAGCTGGCAGATGGGGCTGATTACAAGAAAATATCAGCCACAGTATTTGGAAAAGATGATTTCCGGATCGTCAATATCGATGGGTTCAACATCGAAATTGACCTGAATGGAGAGATTATTCTCTATAGTAATGTTGATAAGCCCGGTATGCTTGCTTCTGCAAGTTCGCTTCTGGCGAAAAACGAAGTCAATATTGCAGCCTTGAGCCTTGGCCGTAATCAAAAAACGGCACAGGCCATCACCGCTATCACGGTCGACAAGAATTTATCAGATGATGATGTCGATACGATCCGCAAGATGGAAGGCATTGGAAAACTGCATTATATTTCAATGACTAACGGGCAATAATACACCTTCTTTTAATACCTTATTCACAAGCCTGGCCTCTTCGGAGGCCGGGCTTTTTTATGTTCTGAATCTCATCGTCTATTTTCATGAGTGATACAGAGCAGAAACTCATCTTTTCTTTTTGTTTGAAGTATAAACTTAATAATTCTCTTCTTATCAATGTCATTAAACTTCCCTAAACTCTTGTTTTTTAATTGATTTCCTACCCTACATTTATTATATAGCTAATTGCATCTATAACACTTCACAAAATAATGCCAGGGTGAAATACGGAGTGAAATAATGGATAAGGTAACAGAGAAGGCCAAACAAATGCTGGACCATGCCGGCATAGAGATCAACGGCAGCCGTCCTTACGATATACAGGTACACAATGACAAATTGTTTAAACGGGTTTTTAGCCAGGGTGATCTGGGCCTTGGGGAATCCTATATGGACGGATGGTGGGATGTAGAACAACTGGATGAGTTTTTCTACCGGGTTATCGCGGCGAAACTGCAGCAGGTTATGAAACGGGATTGGGTCACTATGTTTGAATTGGCACGTGCCCAGATATTCAATCTTCAAAAAGCAAAACGGGCTTTTGAAGTTGGCCAAAAGCACTATGATGTGGGCAATGATCTGTATCGTGCCATGCTCGACAAAAGAATGACCTACACGGGTGCTCTTTGGGAACACACTGATAACCTGGATGATGCTCAGGAGGCCAAGCTGGATTTGGTCTGCCGAAAACTCGACCTCAAACCCGGACAAAGAGTTCTTGATATCGGTTGCGGCTGGGGCAGTTTTGCGGGATATGCCGCTGAAAAATATGGGGTATCAGTAGTCGGGGTCACCGTTTCCAAAGAACAGGTAACGCTGGGCAATGAAATGTATCAGCATTTACCGGTGGAGCTTCGCCTGCAGGATTACCGGGATGTTGATGAAAAGTTTGATCATATCGTAAGTTTGGGAATGATCGAGCATGTAGGGCGCAAAAACTACCGTACCTATATGAAGGTCGTAGACCGATGTCTGGAAGAAGAAGGCCGGTTTGTACTTCAAACCATTGGGCATAATCAGTCATTGAAAGCGGCAAGCCCCTGGACCGAGCGTTATATATTCCCTAATTCCATGCTGCCATCAATCCGCCTGCTTGGCACTTCAGCCGAGAAGTTGTTTACTATGGAAGACTGGGAGAATATTGGGGCTAATTATGACCCTACCTTAATGGCCTGGTTCAGGAATTTTGATTCCAGCTGGGATACCCTTAAGCACAACTATAGTGACAGATTTTATCGGATGTGGAAATATTATCTGTTAACCAGTGCCGGCAGCTTCAGGGCACGAAGGATACAGCTTTGGCAAATACTCTTCACAAAAACAGGACTTCCCGGTGGATATAAGAGGGTAAGCCGTCAGCGCGTTACTCAACAGGAAAAGCCAGCCGTTGATGGAAAGCACGATACATCTGTTGCCGATATGAAACCGGCTACAGGCAATGGGCTTAAAAAGATAAGACACTGATCATCCTTTAAGAATGTGTAGCAACATTAAAGTACATGATTTGCTGAAATTTGATCAGACTTAATAAATCATCTATCAAAAATATATAAGGAATCATCATCAAACAGGTGATCCTGTCGTACAGGAAATAAATACCATTTAGGTAGGTATGTTACATCAGCGGGTTTTGTGATGGAGTCAAAAATTGAACTTCATGATAACATGCGAAATACAGTACAGGGTATTTTACAGGTGGCACCCTCTTTTCAAAGGTAACTATGACTTGCGGAATTTATCAAATAAGCCTATCTTACCAAACTTGACGATAAATCATTTGTAACCAATTTATACCTGTGGATACACTAAGTTTCAAAACCTTTTCTGCCCGACCCAAAGATATTACCAAAAAATGGGTTCTTATCGATGCTGACGGCCAAACACTGGGCCGCCTAAGCACCCTGATTGCCAATATCTTAAGAGGCAAAAACAAACCTGAGTTTACCCCTCACATGGACACCGGCGATTACGTAATTGTAATCAATGCCGAGAAAGTTGTCCTCACCGGGAAAAAAATGACTGATAAGCAGTATTTTCGTCATACCGGTTATCCGGGCGGTGGGAAGACAACCACTCCTGAAGAAATTCTGGAAAAACATCCCACCCGCCTGATTGAAAAAGCGGTCAAAGGGATGTTGCCTAGAAACAAACTTGGCGCTAAACTTCTTACAAACCTTAAAGTACATGCAGGGCCGGTTCATAACCATTCGGCACAGCAACCAGAAAAAATCGAGCTTTAATACATGGCAATACAATCTAACTTCATAGGGCGTAGAAAAACATCCACCGCCCGTGTATACGTTCAGCCCGGCAAAGGTGATATTATTATCAATAATAAACCACTGACTGAATATTTCACGCTGATATCCCACCAAAATATCATCAATCTGCCTTTTCGCACTACGGAAACTGAAGGTAAATTCGATATCAAGGTAAATGTTAAAGGCGGTGGGACAACCGGCCAGGCTGATGCTGTTCAATTAGGCATTGCCCGCGCTCTGAACTCCATTGATCCGGAACTGCATACCAAGCTTAAGACCAACAACTTGCTATCCCGTGATGATCGTATGGTCGAGCGTAAGAAGTATGGTCAACCAAAAGCACGGAAACAATTCCAGTTCTCCAAGCGTTAATATTTCGCTTTTTATTTTATTCAACCACACATACGCGGCGACCTGAAGCCGAGTGCCCCGTCCCGAAAGTATCGGAGGGGTTGGCTCCCGGGATAGACCCGCGTAGAGGATTAACTCAATACATCTATTACTATGGCTACAGCAGCATCAATTGAAGATTTACTAAAAGCAGGTGTCCACTTTGGTCACCTGACCCGTCGCTGGAATCCCAAAATGAAGGAATTTATCTTCATGCACCGAAATGGGATCCATATTCTTGACCTGAACAAAACCCGTGAACTGCTCCAGGAATCTTTGGATGAGATCGTCAAGGTTTCCCGAAGCGGGAAAAAAGTCATGTTTGTCGGTACCAAGAAACAAGCTCAGGAAATCATCCGTACCCAGGCAGAGCGTTGTGACATGCCTTATGTAACTGACCGCTGGTTAGGCGGAATGCTTACTAATTTCCAGACGATCAGAAAGAGCATCTCACGAATGGATGAAATTGATACCATGGAGAGAGACGGTACATTCGAAAGCATCACAAAGAAAGAGCGTTTAATGCTCACCCGTGAACGTGAAAAGTTAACCAAAGTGCTTGCCGGTATTTCCAAAATATCCAGGCTCCCCGGGGCTTTGTTTGTTGTAGACATTGTTAAAGAAAACATTGCCGTCAATGAAGCGCTCAAACTGAACATCCCTATCATTGCCATGGTTGATACCAACTGTGATCCGGATATTCCTGATTTCATTATTCCATCAAATGATGATGCCGCAAAATCGATCAACCTGATCGCTTCTAATATCGCGGACGCCATTATTGAAGGTGCTGCTGAAAGAGAATCTTATCAGGAAGAACAGTTTGCACTTGAAACCATGGAGAAAAAGGAAGAGCAGACTAAAGAGCAGGAAGAGCTTACTCCTGAAGATGAGGGTGAAAAGCCAACCAGAAGAAAACGTCCGCGTCGCCAAACGGGTGCAGGCGGAGGATCAGGTTCAGGCAAGCCGGGTTCTGATCGTAAAACTTCAGAGCGCAAAGGTTCTGCTCGCAAAGATTCTTAATCTATTTATAATAAAGCATACTAATTAACCAGAGACAAGATGAGCATTTCAGCATCAGATGTTAAAGAACTACGCGACCGTACAGGCGCGGGTATGATGGATTGCAAGAAGGCCCTTACCGAATCTAATGGAGACATGGAAAAGGCCATTGACCTTCTTAGGAAAAAAGGACAAAAAGTTTCAGAGCAACGTGCTGACCGTGAAGCAAACCAGGGCATTATCGTTAGTAAGATCTCTAAAGACCGCACAAAAGCTGTGGCTCTTGAACTAAACTGCGAAACTGATTTTGTTGCCAAGAACGAAGACTTTATTCAGGATGCCAGTGATTTTGCTGACCTTGCCTACGATAAAGAGCTTACCGACCTTGCAGCATTTAAGAATGAAAAGATCAATGGCACCCTGGTTGCCGATAAGCTTCAGGAGATGGTTGGTAAAATCGGTGAGAAAATTGATGTAAGCCGTATTGAGCTGATCAAAAGTGAAGGGGAGATCATCGATTATGTGCATCCCGGCAATCAGCTTATCGTACTAGTTGAATTTTCGAGTCCTTTAGCAGACAAAGATCTTGGCAAAGATATCGCCATGCAAATCGCCGCCATGCATCCTATTGCCATCAACCGGGATGGAGTGGATGATACACTGATCCAAAAAGAACTTGATATTGCCAAGGAGCAACTTATAAATGAAGGTAAACCGGCTGAAATAGCCGAGAAAGCCGCTCAGGGTAAAGTAAGGCGTTTTTATGAAGAACGTGTCTTGCTTGAGCAGAAGTTTGTTAAAGATGGAAGCATTACCGTTGGCGAGTACTTAAAGAGCAGCAATGCTCCCGATGTACTTTCTTTCAAACGTATTCAGCTTGGTGAACAAAATTAGTATTATAAAGGCTGCCTGTTTCAGGTGGCCTTTTTTTTTGCCCTTTTTCCAGTTGCATAAACTAACCAGCCTGCCACAACGCATGTGCTATGTTTCTTAAATAGTCATTCAATTAGAAAAGCCCCGTGAAAACTTATAACAGAGTAGTCCTTAAGCTAAGTGGAGAATCCCTTTTAGGTGAACAAGGTCATGGTATTGACCCAAAAGTATTAGAGCAATATGCTGAAGAAATAAAAATGGCCCGTGATACAGGCGCACAGGTTGCTATTGTAATTGGCGGTGGTAATATATTCAGAGGTGTACGTGGTGCCACACTTGGAATGGACCGTGTACAGGGTGATTACATGGGTATGATGGCAACCATGATCAACAGTATGGCTTTGCAGGATGCTCTGGAAAGGAAAGATGTGCAAACCCGTATCATGTCGGCCATCCGTATGGAACAAATTGCAGAGCCGTATATCAGAAGACGTGCTATACGTCACCTTGAGAAGGGCCGTGTGGTCATCTTCGGTGCCGGAACAGGCAACCCCTACTTCACCACCGATACTGCTGCTTCATTACGCGCTATAGAAATTGAGGCTGATGTGATCCTTAAAGGCACCCGTGTGGATGGTATCTATGATTCTGATCCTGAGAAGAACCCTGATGCCATCAAATTTGATACTATTACCGGCGATGAAATCCTAAGAAAAAGACTGACTGTAATGGATCTGACGGCATTCACGCTCTGCCGAGACAATGAAACACCCATCATAGTTTTTAATATGGATAAGTCAGGCAATCTCATGAAAGTAATTAATAGGGAAAAGATTGGCTCTACTGTAGAATGGTAGGCTAAACTATTTTTCCTGTGTATTGGTTTATTTTGTTGAATGAATGTTAGTTAATGATGGTTACGCGATAGGAATGGTTCTGATTTTACCATTATTTTAGCTTATCTTTTTATCCGTATTATCACAACAACCAACTAAGCCGATTATGCTTCCTGAACTCAACGCACATTACAATCACGCCAAGGCTGAGATGAATGATGCCATAGATTTTCTCAAGCGTGAACTCTCCCACATCCGGGCCGGTAAAGCGACTCCCAGCCTTTTGGATGGTGTCAAAGTTGAATACTATGGTGCCCAGGTCCCCCTGAATCAACTTGCCAACGTAACCGCTCCTGAAGCGAGGATGTTGATCGTAGAACCTTTTGATAAATCCACTATTGCCTCCATCGAAAAGACGATTATGACTTCCGGCCTGGGACTTAATCCTCAAAATGACGGGGCAATCATCCGGATACCATTGCCTATCCTTTCTGAGGAACGGCGAAAAGAACTGGTTAAAGTAGCCCGTGATAAAGCTGAGCAGGCAAGGGTAAGTATTCGCAACGCCAGAAGAGATGGTAATGATCTGGTTAAAAAAACCGTAAAGGCGGATTCCCTGCCTGAAGATTCCCGTTTTGAGGCTGAAGACGAGATCCAAAAGCTGACTGACTCTTTTAATAAAACCATAGAAGAATTTTTGGAATCAAAAGAAAAAGAGATTCTGACAGTTTAATAAACAGCAACCGGAATGGTCAATCTTCCATTGCAGAAAACAAAATAAGATTAATAACCCCATTACATGTACCTGTCAGAGCTCGAGCTGCATGGCTTTAAAAGTTTCGCCCAGAAGACTAAGGTGAAATTTGACAGTGGCCTAACTGCCATTGTTGGACCCAATGGGTGTGGCAAATCAAATATCGTTGATGCACTGCGTTGGTCGCTGGGGGAGCAGCGTCCTTCACTGTTACGGTCTGCCGCCATGACAAACGTTATCTTCAATGGTACGGCAACCAAGAAGGCTCTTGGCATGGCAGAGGTTTCACTGACCATTCAAAATAGCAAAGGGATCCTTCCTCTTGAGTATAATGATGTCAGGATTACGCGCCGTCTATACCGGTCTGGGGAAAGCGAGTATCTGCTTAACAACTCCCCCTGCCGCCTTAAGGATATCGTTGACCTTTTTATGGATACCGGCATGGGGTCCAACGCTTATTCGGTTATCGAACTTAAGATGGTCGAAGAGATCCTTAGCGACAAAAATAATGACCGCAGAAAATTGTTCGAGGAAGCCGCAGGGATCACAAGATATAAGGAAAGAAAAAAGCAGACACTGAGAAAACTGGAGGAGACCCGAGGCGACATGCGCCGCGTTGAGGATATCCTCTTTGAAGTCAGGAAAAAAACGCGTTCCCTGCAGATGCAGGCTTCGAAAGCGGAGAGGGCAAAAAGCTATGAAGAGGAGCTTCGCCTTCTCGACCTTGCCGTAGCTCACACGGAGTATATCTTCACACTTAAAGAACTTGAACCCCTGAATGAGAGAATCGTCAATGCCACACAGGCAAAGGATGATCATATTCGTAAACTGGATGAACTGGAGCAAAGTGAAGCCCGGGCCCAAATGGCTTTACTGGAGATCGAGAAGGAAGAAAATGAGGCACAGAAACTAGTAAGCCGTGTTTTTAATCAATTGAAGGATGCACAGACCAGCCTCCAGATTACCGATGAAAAGATTAAGAATGAAAAAGGGGTCATACATCAGTTTGAACAGGATATTATCCAGTCAGAGGATGACATCCGTGAAATGAAGAAAACGGGTAAACAGGCAGAGCAGGACTTGGTACGAGCCCAGGCTGAGTTGGATAAAGCTACGGCCGCCTTGACCGAATCGTTGGAAAGCTATAAGCAGCTTGATAAGGATGTGTATGAGAGCCGTAGCAAACTTGACTCTGTCAATGCGGATTATGAGAAGACTAACAGAAGTATCAATGAATTACAGGCCGGCCGTATCCGGATCGAGTCGCGTTTGGAGAATAATGAGGAAGATCGTCGGCGAGTAGACCGTGAGATCGCGGAAAAAAACAAGAATATAGAAAGCTTTACTTCCGAACAGCCGGATTTTGACAGTAAGCTCAGACATGCCCAGTCTGAAAGGGAGAACGCCGAGGCGGCATTAGTCAGGATAAAGGCTGACCGCGAGGAGCTCCTGGGACGTCAGAATACACTTAAGGACGAGTTGAGGAGTATGAACAGCCGCCGTGATGCCATACAAGCGGAGATCAGTCTATTGCAGAGCATTGCTGAATCCAATGAAGCATTTCCTTCGAGCGTACAATACCTGCAGAAAAATAAAGCTGAACTGCCGCCTTTTGAAGTGCTGTCTGATTTGTTATCCACTTCAGAGGAATATGCCATTGCTCTGGAATCGGTATTAGGTGAGTCTTGTAATTTCATTGTGGTTCAGTCATCCGATGATGCCCGGCAGATTATAGAGGTATTGAAGAAGGATAAAAAAGGAAAAACTACCATCATCCCTCTTGACCATCTCGCCAACGATTATTCGGTGAATCAAGATTCATTATATCATTACGTGAATTGTAGTGACCAATACGATTCTATAAAGAAACTATTTCTGGGCGAGGTTACTGTATCTGATTCTCTTGAAGGGGTATTAGAGAACAGGGTAAAAAGCGCAATCTATGTAACCAGATCCGGCGATGTTGTTACCAGAGATGGATTTGTGAACAGTGGCAGCATCCACAAGAATGTGGGAACTCGTGTAGGCTTGAAAGATAAATTGAAGGGTTTGGATAGCAATGCAAGTAAACTGGCTTTAGATATTGAAAAGGCTGAAGATCAGCTATCCTACTTCAAAGAAACGTATGAAGAACTGGATATTCTTTCAGCTGAAAAAGCGGTTAAAGATGCCACCGAGCTGTTTCAGCAGTTAGAATCAAAGAAAAATACCGTAGAAGCCCAGAAGAAGATTTACGAGAAGAGTCTGGAAGACCTGCAACTACGCAAAGAAAAGCTGGAAACGGCACTAACTACAATGGACCAGGAGCTGGAAGCTCTTCAGCCGGCTCATGATGAGCTTCAGAAAAGTATGGAGATCGTCCTTCGTCAGCAACTGGAGTTGAAATCAGAGCTCCAAAAGAAAGAGGAGAGCCTCCAGCGTTCACAGGGGCGCTACAACGAAATGAAGTTACGTCACCGAGATCTTGGCAATAGAGTTGAAAACATCAAAAAGGATATCGAACGTTCTGAGGGTGGTGTTGAGGAGATTAAGAAACGGCTTAACCAACGGGCAGTAAATGCCCGGCTTAGTAAGGATAAGATCCTGGCTTTCCAGAAAGAGATTGAGGAAATCAAGCTTCGGATTATAGAGCTGGAGAAGGAGAAAGAGGTCACCATCGGCAAGCATAAAGAAACCGAACAAGCCAGCAGCCGGCAGCGTGGCAAGATCAATTTGATTGAGGAAAGCCTAAAGGAGACACGTCGTAAAAAAGAGACGAATCTGGACCTTCTGCATTCGCTTGACCTAACGAAATCCCGCTACGATATGGAAGCAAAAAGAATTGCCGATTATGTCTGGGAAAATTACGGTCTCATGGCCGACCAGATTGAAGAGAGGCTTCCTGAGGATACTGATGTTTCAACCGCTAAGGAAACGATCTTCACTATCAAGCAGCGTCTTAAGAATATCGGCCAGGTGAATCCTCTTGCTATCGAGGAATATGAAGAGGAGAAACAGCGGCTGGATCATCATGAAGAACAGATCGCCGATTTAGTGAACGCTGAAGAAAAGCTGACTCAGACTATTAACGAGATCAATGAAACGGCCATGGAGCGTTTTAACCAGACGTTCGAGGCGGTCCGGAAGAACTTCAAAGAGGTTTTCAGCACCTTATTCGACGTAGATGATGAGTGCGACCTCGTACCGGATGTCCATAATGATGATATCCTTGAATCAAAGATCGAGATTATAGCAAAACCCAAAGGCAAGCGTCCAAGTACGATAGAACAATTGTCAGGTGGTGAGAAAACACTCACGGCTATTGCCTTATTGTTCTCCATTTACTTGGTGAAACCCTCTCCCTTTTGTATCCTCGATGAAGTTGACGCCCCTCTGGATGACGCGAATATAGAGCGTTTCACTCATTTGCTCAAGAGGTTCAGTAAAGAAACCCAGTTCATCGTCATCACACACAACAAAAAGACCATGGAAAAGGCTGAAATGATGTATGGCGTAACGATGCCTGAAGTAGGCATAAGCAAATTGGTTGGGGTTCGTTTGGATGATGTAGAAGCCGCATAAACTAATTAGCAGGATGTTAACAGTGTCTGGTTTAGTTGTAAGGATTAGTAGAGCAACCTGTTTGCAGGCTAACCATATTTTGTAGGTTGAATTCATACATGGCAAAGAAATTCGAAATACCCCCAATTTATAAATCGGCTATCATCGCCAAAGTTAAAGAGTCAAATCAGGTTCTTGATCCCAGAAAGAAAGATATGGCTCCCAGTGTGCTGGATTTCGGTGCCGTACGGTTTTTAATTCCACGCCATTTTGGGTTCTGTTACGGTGTAGAAAACGCCATTGATATTGCCTATCGTACCGTTGAGCAAAACCCGGATAAGAATATCTATCTCTTAAGCGAGATGATCCATAACCCAACGGTCAATAAGGATCTGCAAAAAAGGGGGGTGCGTTTTTTATTTGAGACCGGAGGTAAGGAAATCATTCCTATATCAAGTCTTAAAAAAGATGATATCGTCATCGTACCTGCTTTCGGCACGACTCTGGAGACTCAAAAAAAGTTATTGGATCAGGGCATAGATGCCTACCAATATGATACTACCTGTCCCTTTGTGGTTAAAGTGTGGAAGAGAGGGAAGCAACTAGGGACTAAAGGTAACGCTCTGGTTATCCATGGGAAACATCAGCACGAAGAAACACGGGCTACTTTTTCACAAACATCAAAACAGGCTCCGGTTGTTGTTGTGCTTAATCCCGGTGAAGCTCAGCTGCTGGCGGATATCATGCTAGAGAAAAGGCCTGTCCATGATTTTGAGCGATATTTTGGGGAGAAAGCCACACCCGGGTTCAATCCACTTGTAGATTTAGCTAAGTTTGGTGTTATCAACCAGACAACGATGCTGGCTTCAGAAACACGTGAAGTGATGGAACTATTAAAAAAGGCGGCTATAGAAAAATATGGGGAGGCGGATGTTCAGGAGCATTTTGCCGATACCTCTGATACGCTTTGTTATGCAACTAATGAAAACCAATCAGCTACCCTGGGCCTGCTTGAAGCTGAAGCTGATTTGGCCCTGGTTGTAGGAGGATATAACTCTTCTAACACGACTCACCTGGTTGAACTGCTGGAAGGTAAATTTCCGACCTATCATGTCCGTGATGCCATGGAGATTAAGTCGGAGGACGAGTTACATCATTTCAACCAGTGGGATAAAGAAATCAAGCAAACCCGCGGATGGCTGCCCCAGTCGAAATCTCCCATTACTATAGCCCTGACCTCGGGGGCTTCCTGCCCTGATGCCCTGGTAGATGAAGTAATCCTCAAGGTAATCTCTTATATAAGCGAGAGTCTGGATGTGGAAGAGGCATTGAAACCGTTTTCCGGTTAATTTAAAAGCCACGCATATATCAGGAATGAGCTATTAATCTGCGAGAACATTGAAATATGAGACGCTCGGTGGCTGCATGGATTTGATGCGCAAATTGAGATCATCCGTCAGCTTTACAGCGGAAGGGGTTACAAAACCCGTAGTATCCTGTTCGATATCGTCATACGGAACGTAAACTTCATAGGGTACGATTTCCTGAGACTGAGCATAATCATCGATAGCCACATCGTATTTAATGGTGACTACCGAAGGACTAAACCGCACAGTACGGTCGTCTGGAAGACCTCTTGTTTGGATGTAAACGCGAATCTCCCCTTCCGTAAATTCTGAAACATTTGCGCGGTATAACACCTCATAAACATCAAGTTCAATTAACTTAGTTGGTTGCTGAAGGGGTATATGCTGGTGTATAGAATCTCTGATTTCCTCCAAATGCTTGTCTTCCGTTGGCCAGGATGAAATACCTTCTACCAGGGATCGAGCCCCTGATACTTCAACACTGTCCGGTATGATCACAGGATCACCAATCATGCTGAACTGGCGCCTGAATGATATGTTTACATTAGATACTACAGGCACCTTTTTAGTAACCTTTTCCTCCATCGGGATGTTCATTATCATCGGCTGAACATTTTGGACGTTTACATCGAGAAACATACCCATAGTTTCTTTAGCTCTGTCAAACAGATTTATTGAACCCTGGCGAGGGTCAACCCGGAGCGCAGGAGGGTTGTTATATATGTTAATCAACTTCCAGCCTTCGCCAACAATATTAACCGTGGCATATTCCGGAGGCGCTTCTGCAAGAGCCTGATCATTCTGGAACTGGGCAAGTTGAATAGGCAAATTCACAGACAGGTTATAGTCCCTGTTTAAATTAACCAATAACCAAAGACACATGGCTATCACGAAAGCCACAATGAAAACAATTATCTTTTCGGTCCGGGGCAAATATCCGGCATCATCTTTCCTTGTCATACGGGAAAAAAGTGTAGGTCTGATATTGGGTTCTGATTCAGGCATTTCTTAGTTATTGAAACTATATAACAATTCATTACGCTATCCACGGACGATTATTTCTTTTATTATTTCTTCTTTTACCTTTCTATTTAACTGGCGAGCAATATTATATCTCTGCATATGAAGTTCATGACGCCATGCCGGATTCTTAATTCTCATCACCAGCTTGTTTCCTTCGAAATGAACATCTTCACATTGTCCGGCTATCGTTGATCCTACATAATCGGGAAGCAAAGAAAGGATCATGCCTTTCTTTAGTTCCTTCTTGTGAGGCAGGTCATCGATAAAACTTTCAAGTAATAACGATAGCGACTGAGGTTTTTTTTTGCCGAAATAACCCACTTTAATAGCTTTTAATGATTTGTTCTGAATGAATCTTCCGAAAAATACGGATTCATCATATTAAACAAATTTACACACAAAAATTACCAATGGTTGTAACGTGTTTATCTATCCATTTTCCAGCCGTTGCCTTATATTAGAAGATATGTCTTTATTCCGTCCATTCTCAATTTTCTCATTGTCTTTAACTTCACACAAGACGGCTGCATCTAAATTGCTGGCTGCCATTATCAGCCTGCAATTTCTGATTGCCTGTGCTACTACTGACCCTTCAATCATCGATTACGATCCACCGGGAGCGACAACTCAAACCCAGGCAATCAACCCACAGTACAAGCGAATTATCGGAGCCGGTAAAAACCGGGTATGGGTTAGCAATGAATTTGATGGGGCTCGCCTCAGCGATTTTTATCAGGTAGATGATACCACATATACCGCCCTTATTAAACCGGAGGCAGCCCCCATAAACCGAAGCGCCTGGTATTCTTTTAAGATTTGGTCTGCCAATCCCACTAGGATTTATTTGAATCTTCAATACGAGGATGGCACCCATCGTTATTTACCCAAGCTGAGCGTTGATGGCAAGAACTGGGCTTCCATGGATTCAACTCTCATTCAACGAGATAGTATAGGTACCGGTGCTACCTTAAAACTTAACGTCTCACCAGACCCTTTATGGATTTCCGCTCAGGAGCTAATCACCAGCCAAACACTTTACGATTGGATGGGAAACCTGTCTCTGCATCCTGATGTAGACACATTGAAAATAGGACATTCAAAATTAGGCCGGCCGTTCTATAAGCTGACCATTTCCGATGCACCTTCTGATGCCGGGATGATCATTGTAACCGGCAGGCAGCATCCTCCAGAGATACCCGGCACGATCGCCATGATGACTTTTATTGAAACGCTGACTGCTGATACAGAATTAGCTCGTTTATTTCGTTCACATTATCAGGTAATCGCTTTTCCTTTGATGAATCCAGATGGTGTGGATGCCGGACATTGGCGCCACAGTGCAGCAGGGGTTGACCTTAACCGAGACTGGATTGAATTCAATCAACCCGAAACCAAATTAGTTCGTGATGATTTGGTTGCGAAGGCAGAGAAAACAGGTGCCCGGGTTTACTTTGCTCTGGATTTCCATTCAACAAGTACAGATATATTCTATACCATCAATCACGATATTGAAACCTATCCTGCCGGGCTGTCAAACCGGTGGCTCAGGGGAATTCGAGCCAGGCAACCGGATTATGTAATTAACGAAGAACCTTTTGGTGTGGAACAGCCTATCATCAAGAATTGGATATACCATACCTTCGGGTCAAGTGGTGTCACTTATGAAGTAGGTGATTATACAGACCGCCAGGTCATTCATGATGTAGCTAAGGCTGCTGCCGAAAGCCTGATGGAAGAATTGATTCAATATCAGGAATCATATTCGACTGTTATATTGGACTAAATTTCAGTATCTCGTTATTCCTTCGTCTTAACTGCTTCTTCCCGATGTTTACTGGCATCAGCAGGTAAGCCGGTAATCAAACGAAAGCTGCCACGGAAGGTCAGGTAATACCAAACCCATTCAGCCATCACCCGAAAACGATTGCGGAAGCCAATAAGAAAAAATATGTGAACGACTGACCATAGCATCCATCCCATAAACCCTGAAAACTTAAAAGACCCAATTTGCGCAACTCCTTTCGCTCTGCCAATCGTAGCCATTTGTCCCTTATCCCGGTAACGAAATGCAGGCCTATCACCTGGAGCAAAGTTCTCACTTAGCAATCGTGCAACGTGCCGGCCTTGTTGGATGGCAACGGGAGCCAGAGCAGGCAACTCCCGGCCTTCTTCGGTAGTATAAATAGCGGCATCTCCTATAATAAACATATTGGGATAGCCTTTGACACTCATATCCTGCTCTACTGGAATTCTTCCTGCTCTACCAGCTTCCAGATCAAGCCTCTTAATCAGACTTGAAGCTTCGTTTCCTGCTGCCCATATTACATTGCCTGATTTAATAAAGCCATCTTTTGTATTCACTCCTTGATCAGTGACCTCAGTCACCATGGTATTTACCTTTACATTAATATCCATCTTTTTGAGCATCCGTGTTGCATTATCACGAAGGCTTTCATCAAAGCCCGGTAAAATATAGGGTAATCCCTCCAAAATGGTAATGCTGGTACCATCTTTGCTAATATTCCTGTAATCACGGATCACTGCCCGCTTCACGATTTCTGAAATGGAACCGGCAAGCTCCACTCCTGTTGGTCCGCCCCCAACAATGATAAAATGAAGGCTTTCTTTCCTTTTCTGAGGATTTGGTTCACGCTCAGCTTTCTCTAAAGCAAGGAGTATTTTTTCTCTGATCTTGAGTGCATCGGACAGTGTTTTGAGTCCGGGCGCATGTTCTTCCCATTCATTGTGTCCAAAATAGGAATGATGGGTACCTGTGGCTATTAAGAGGTAATCGTAATCAAGTTCTTCTTTATGATCCAGAGTAACTACCTGACGGTCTTTATCAACAGCGGTCACTTCTCCTAAGATCACGGATATATTCTCCTGGTTACGGAATATCGCTCTTACCGGCATGGCAATATCACCCGGTGCAAGCGAGGCGGTTGCAACCTGATATAACAATGGCTGAAATAGATGGTGATTTGTGCGATCGATCAATATTACATCCATATCAGCTTGTTTCAAAGATTGAGCGGCAGTCAACCCTCCGAAACCGGCTCCAACAATGATCAACCTTGGCTTTTTATGATCTGAATTAATATGGTTAGTCATAGCAAATGTTTATGTCATGATGCATTATTTGATAAACATAATTATTCCAACTTTGGTTCAACAATGGTAGATATATAAAATTATTAAAAAGCCGGCTGTTTGCTTCAAACGTTGTACTATAATTTAACC
>JBBDQY010000077.1:0-88346 GCA_040905745.1 Balneolales bacterium | reverse complement strand
TGACGCTTTACAATCAACGCGATAATATTGGATTAAATCAGGAAGAAAAACAGCTTCTCGAAGATACTCACCGTGATTTTGTCCGTGCGGGAGCCCGCCTGAACGAAGATGAACAGATACGCATTCGACAGATCAACGAAGAAATATCATCTCTGACTACCCAGTTTCAGGAGAACTTGCTGGAGATGAATCGTGAACGCGTAGTCATTGTTGATTCGAAAGAAGAACTTACCGGCTTGAGCAAAGACAGAATAGCTGCTGCCAAAGAGGCCGCGAATAGTCGCGGTCATGAGGGTAAATACCTGCTCACCATTAGCAACACGACCCGTGTTCCCCTGCTCACCAGCCTGGCCAACCGGAATCTGCGCCAGCGTTTATGGGAAGCCTCCGCCTATCGGGGTATTGGTGAAGATGGAGGGATTGATAATCGTCCGCTCGTACTTGACCTGGTTCGGCTAAGGGCAGAGAAAGCTGAGCTATTAGGCTATTCTGACTGGGCTACATTCGTCCTTGAACCTCAAACCGCCTCCAATACGGGCAATGCCGTGGATATGATGACCGACCTCATACCGGCCGTTGTTGCCAACTCTCGGGCTGAAGCTGATGAGATTGCTAATGAAATGCGAAAAGATGGTATTGACGATAAGCTGCGTCCCTGGGATTGGGAATATTATGCCGAGAAAGTTCGCAAAGCTAAATATGATATCGACGATAATGAAGTCCGCCCATACTTTGAACTGAACAAGGTATTGGAAGACGGAGTATTTTTCACGATGAACAGACTTTTCGGCATCACCTTTCGCGAACGGACTGACCTTCCTACCTATCATGTCGATGTCAGAACCTACGATGTGATTGATAATGATGGCACTCAGATCGGTCTGTTTTACGCCGATTTCTTTGAACGGGATTCTAAAAGGGGCGGGGCCTGGATGAGTTCTTTTGTAAACCAGACCCACTTGCTGAACCAGAAGCCGGTCATCGTTAATGTGCTGAACATCCCGAAACCAGCTGAAGATGAACCTGCCTTGATTAGTTTTGATAACGTTACGACCTTATTTCATGAAATGGGCCATGCTGTACATGGTTTATTTTCAGATGTAGAATACCCATCTCTTTCAGGAACCTCTGTACCCCGTGATTTTGTCGAATTTCCGTCTACTGTTGAAGAAGATTGGGCTATTCAGCCTGAAGTGCTTGAAAACTATGCCATGCATTATGAAACCGGAGAGCGCATCCCTCAGGATCTTCTGGATCGTATCATTGCCGCCCACGATTTTAATCAGGGTTTTGATACGCAGGAATACCTTGCAGCCGCCCTTGTGGATATGGAATGGCATACCCTGGGTGTTAATGATATACCCGATGATGTTATTAATTTCGAAGCTGAAGCACTTAACCGCTATGGGCTCAATAATGAAGTAATTCCGCCCCGTTACAAATCACCCTATTTTTCCCATATCTTCTCAGGTGGTTATTCCGCAAACTATTATGCCTACATTTGGAGTGAAGTACTGGCCGCCGATGCTTTTGCCTTTATGCAGCAGCAAGGTGGATTAAATCGTGAAAATGGTGATCGTTTCCGCGACCATATCCTCTCAAAAGGAGGGACCAGAGATGCTATGGAG
This sequence comes from Balneolales bacterium, assembly GCA_040905745.1. Lineage (GTDB taxonomy): Bacteria > Bacteroidota > Rhodothermia > Balneolales > Natronogracilivirgulaceae > JBBDMU01. Next base: position 86,718 of record JBBDQY010000077.1, on the reverse strand, counting down.
CTATACAAGTCTTTCAGTGGCCAGGAACCCGAAGTAATCCATCTCCTGAAACGACGAGGGTTGGAATAGGGAAAAAAACCCTCTTTCTATTTAACTCTTATTTTCCCCCTTTTATCAATGTGAGAATCTCCTTAATCGGCATTAGATATTCACCAGCTTCATGAGCTCGTTTATGGGTCAGGATTGAGGTTGCCGTTTTTAACATGGCCGGATAGGCACTTCTCAAAAGCTGGTTAGCATAAATGACTACATTCACGCCTGCTTTTGCCAGTTCATCCTCATAAGTCTGGTTATAGGTGGATGGAACGACAATCAACGGGACCTTATATTCAAAGGTTTGAAAGATACCGCAAAATTCGAATATCTCATCCGGGGTTGATTCCTTGGAATGGATCATAATACCATCCACACCGGCCTCTATATAGGCTTTGGCTCTCTCAACGGCATCATCCATGCCGGCTTTAAGTATCAGGCTCTCAATTCGTGCAATGACCATAAAATCATCCGTAACCTGAGCTTTCTTTCCGGCTTTAATTTTATTGCAGAACCCCTCGATGGTGTCTTGTTCCTGATGGACGTCTGTCCCAAACAGGGAGTTTTTCTTCAGCCCGATTTTATCTTCAATGATAACTGCAGAAACCCCCAGTCGTTCAAGAGTTCGAACGGTAAACACAAAATGTTCCGTTTTGCCTCCGGTATCTCCGTCGAAAATGATCGGTTTTGTGGTTACTTCAACCAGATCATTAATATTATTCATCCGGGCAGTTATATCAACGACCTCAATATCAGGTTTACCTTTTGCTGTTGAATCGGTCAGGCTGCTGGCCCACATCCCATCAAATTCCCTTACTTCACCATCTACTTCTACACGGGTTTCTTCAGCGATCAAACCTGTAAGTCCGTTATGGGCTTCGACAACCCGAACGATATCTTTGGTTTCAATAAGCCTTCGCAGTCGCTTAAGTCGAATGCCCGGTGTAGTTCCATTATCTTTTACCGCTTTATCCAATACTGCCGATGATATCCCCTCTGTTTCAGGGATTTCGACAAGATCACCATCCCAGGAACTCAAAGTATCTATAACTTGCTGACGAATTTGTTTCCCGTCACCCATATTCCATTCATTACCATGAACCACATAATCCGGTTTTAGAGCATTCAGATTAGGCCTGTAATCTAATGATTCCTGGGGTATAACATTCGTAACGCCCTTAAGGCCTTCTACGATCTGTTTTCGCTGATTAAAACTGAGATAAGGTAACCGCTTATATTTAGCAATGCATTGATCAGTAAGGAGACCGATGGTCACTTCACCTAATTGGGCTGATTCTTTAATAATATTCAGGTGGCCTGGATGTATCAGGTCCGCGCTCATGCTTACATAGACTTTTTTCATATGATTGAATGATTTGTTATTAGGCTTACTAAGCTTTTAATAAATGGATCGCAAAGGATTAATATAATTCTTCAATAAGATAGGATATTGAGATTTAACAGGAAACAAAGCAACTGCAAGGAATCGTGATCATGATGATCTTTATATAGTCAATATCTATCATTAGGAGCTTCATGCAAAATAAAGTTAAATTAGTTCAGACGGCCTATCAGGAACAGAATGTTATAAAAAACGCCGGTACGGATATTCTCAATTCCACAGATAAAAAATCCAACCGTATCAATAAGAGAGCCATAAAAAATTTAAGTACAGATGAACAGCCACAAGAGAAAATGCAGGCTTTAGGGGCAACCAGCCTCAGCGATGCCGAATTGCTGGCCATTCTGCTTCGTACCGGAACCAAAGAGATGAATGTCCTGGAAACGTCACGTACTCTGCTGGATAACTTCGGTGGACTGAGACCTATGGCTCGCAAAAGCTGGGAGGAACTAAAGGTGATTAAAGGAATCGGTAAAGTCAAAGGCATTACACTGGAGGCTGTATTTGAAATTGCGCGCCGACTTCAGATTGCCAGTGCAGATGAGAAGATTGTTCTTAAATCACCAGAAGCCGTTGCTGCCTATTTCGGACCGAAACTGCGCGATCTTCGTAAAGAGGTCTTCATTGTTGTCTTTCTTAATGCGGCAAAGATAATGACCGGTCATCGAACCATAAGCATGGGCGGTGTTACAGCCACCATTGTGGAACCTGCCGAGGTCATGCATCAGGCTATTATCAATGACGCACATACCATCGTTGTGTTACACAACCACCCATCAGGCAACGCTACTGCATCTCAATCAGATATACAACTCACCCAACGGCTGGTCAAAGCCGGTAAAATATTAGGTGTGGTCCTGGAGGATCATATTATTATTGCAGGATATGACTATGTGAGCCTGAGAGAAAAGGGTTTAATTTAAATGATGTACAATGAGGAAAAGAACATACAGCTTGTTCAACTAAATCAGGAAAAAGATGAATTCCTCGAAATAGCTGCTCATGACCTTCGAAACCCACTTTCCGCTATAAAAGGTGTAGTCAGTCTGATGGAAGAGAACAAAAATAGAGACGTTGAAACGATGGAATTAACGAACCTCATCAAGATCAGTAAGGAAAGGATGTTAAACCTGATCAATAATTTTTTAGATGTTACGGTCAAGGAACAGGCAGCAAGCAGCCTCAACATCAATCCTGTCGATCCCAGAAACGCCATAAGGCAGATTATCGAGTAAACCTACTGCAAATGAAACCTCGATAGGGCTAGGCTTGTATATCGTCAAAAAATTTGCAGAATCAATGGATTGCAAAATTCGATGTGAAAGTAAATTGGGAGAGGGAGCAAAATTTATCATTTCATTACCGGTTGCAGCATTGTTAGCATTGGAAAATCAACTCACTAGTAGTCTGTAGTTATTATTGAGATAAAATTCTTAATCTGTTGCCACTATACTAAACCTTATTTATTAAGGCTTTTCTCTATTTTCTCCACTCGGTCCTTTTTAAAATTTATAATTATAGACACCTCTTTCATAGCCTGTTTTTCAAAGTAATTATCTTCAGTTTACATTTATTTTACCGGATTTTTGTCTGTACCAAGTCCGGGGCAAGTCTTACCAAACCGGCTACCAACCGTCCCGGGGATAAGACTTGTATGAGCGATGGTGTGGTGTAGATATAAAGGATAAATCACACAAAACTGATCTCTGAATAAACCTAAATAATTTAGGAAATCAGCGCAAATTACCTTTTTAATAAAAAGTAATGTTATTCTATTAAATCTGACATAAATTGTGTCTAAAAATTTGGTATCTTCATGTAGTATAATCTACTACATGAACTTTAGGATGCCCCCTTACAATTTGTAACATAGAAAAGATTTAAATTACTTTTTCATAATCATGGAACATACTCTGTATCATGGTGAGCCAGTTGAATTTTTCTTTAAGATTTGTGATTTCCATTAACCCATGTACCCTATGCTGAAAAGAATTCTTCTGGTCCTGAATGTAATTTGTATCCTCGATACAGCTATATTAAGCTCCTTTGCAATGGGACAGGCTGCAACTCAGGAAAGATCAGATATCAGGCATACAATAAGCGGAGTTGTAAAGGATGGCAACACAGGAGAAACGCTCATTGGTGTAAATGTGAGAATCCTTGAGTTGCCCGGAATGGGGGTTGCAACTAACACCTATGGATTTTATTCCATAACCATTCCCGCAGGAGATTACACTTTGTTGTTTAGCCATATTGGCTTCCGTCAACAAAACCAGACTGTGATGCTCGATGAAGACCGAAGATTAGATATTGAATTGCAGGTTGGTGATCTGGAAATGGAGGAGGTCACTATTTCGGCGCGGGTGCAGGATGAAAATGTAAGCAGTTCTCTTTCGGGGGTTAACCGTATCAACATGTCCGAGATCAATAAAATACCTGTATTTATGGGAGAGCGTGATATCCTGAAATCAATACAGCTGGTTCCGGGGGTGCAGGCTGCAGGCGAAGGCGAATCAGGTTTTTTTGTGCGGGGTGGAACGGTTGATCAAAACCTCATTTTACTGGACGGTGCACCGGTATACAACGCCTCACATCTGTTGGGTTTTTTCTCGACATTCAATTCGGATGCCATAAAGGATGCCACGCTTTATAAAGGAAGCATTCCATCTGAGTTCGGAGGCCGGGTAGCCTCGGTACTGGATATTCAAATGAATGAAGGTAATAATCAGAACTATCATACAAGTGGTGGAATTGGCCTGATCGCAACGAACCTAAACGTAGAGGGTCCCATTCAGCGTGGAAAGTCATCATTCTTAGTCAGCGGACGAAGAACCTATGCCGATGCATTTCTGAAGTTAAGCGGGGACGAAGATATATCCGATAACACACTATACTTTTACGATCTCAATGTTAAGGCTAATTTTGTTGTATCAGACAATAACAGAGTTTATGTGTCCGGTTATTTCGGGAGAGATAAACTAGGTTTCCAGGATATAATTGGCATAGACTGGGGTAATAAAACGGCGACCCTACGCTGGAATCATTTTGTAAATAATCGGCTGTTTTCCAACACCTCACTTATTTTCAGTGATTATAGCTTCAATATTGATAGTAATTTTGATGGGGATGAGATCAACATTCTTTCACGGATCAGAGACTGGAACATTAAACAGGAATTTGAATATTTCCCCAATCCTGAAAATACGATTAAGTTTGGCTTCAATACTATTTATCATTCCGTAACCCCGGGTGAAATCACTGTTTCGGAATCATTTGATTTCATTCCCCCTCTGCTTCAGGATCGGTATTCCTGGGAAAATGCTTTGTATGTATCCAATAAATGGAATGCGGGACAACGCCTGGATGTAATATACGGAGCCAGGCTGACTTCTTTCAGCATATTAGGTCAGGGAGATTTTTATACCTTAAATGAACAGAATGAAGTCACAGCTATCACCAATTACAGGCCGCGTGAGTTTGTTGAAACCTATTTTAATATTGAGCCCAGGTTGTCTGCAGCATACCGTCTTTCAGGTACTAGTTCTGCCAAAGCGTCGTATGCACGCACAACGCAAAATATGCATATGCTCTCCAGTTCTACTACCACAAACCCCACCGACAGGTGGGTTCCCAGCTCAAATATAATTCAACCTCAGATTGCAGATCAGCTATCCCTGGGTTATTTCCGGAATTTTTCTGATAACCTGTATGAGTTCAGTACTGAAATCTACTACAAATCCCTGCAAAACCAGATTGATTATAAAGATGGGGCAGACATCACTAATAGCGACAGAATTGAGACTGAGCTATTATTCGGTAAGGGAAGGGCTTATGGTATCGAGTTACTTTTTAAAAAGACCAGCGGCAGATTTAACGGCTGGATAGGATACACCCTGGCTAAAACAGAGAAACTTATTGACGGCATCAATAATAGTAGCTGGTATCCTGCAAGGCAAGACCGGACTCATGACATCACCCTTGTGGGAATGTATGATCTTAATGATAGGTGGTCTTTATCAGGGGCCTGGTTGTATAATACTGGAAATGCCGTTACTTTCCCCAGCGGTAAATATATGGTTGACGATCAAATTGCATTTTATTATACAGAACGCAACGGATATCGCATGCCTGATTATCACCGACTGGATATTGGGGTTACCCGTACTTTGAGGAAGAGGGAGCGATTTTCTTCTGAACTATCTTTCAGCATCTACAATGCCTACGGCAGGGAGAATCCTTATGTCATAAACTTCAGGGAAAGCGAAGCCAATCCGGATGTTACGGAAGCTTATCAGATTGCTTTATTTAAATTAGTACCGGCTATATCCTATAATTTTAAATTTTAACCATGTCTTATAAAGTTTATCTGCTTTTCGTGATAATGACAGTTCTGTCTATGGCATCCTGTGAAAAAATCGTTAATATTGATCTTAATTCATCATCACCAAAGTATGTAATAGAAGGTAGTGTGACCAATACATCATCCCATCAGATCAAAATCACACAATCAAAAAACTTCGATGAGGAGAATGAATTTGAAGGTGTTGATCATGCAGAGGTTATCATCTCGGATGATGAAGATAATTCAGAAATATTGATGCCTGTTGGTTCAGGAATGTATCAGGGAGATGACGATTACGGAAGACCGGGGAGAACCTATACCCTCACCGTAAATATCAATGAAGAGACTTTTACTTCATCATCCAGAATGCCCGAACCGGTTAATTTTGATAGCTTGTATACGGAAGATGTCACCTTTTTCGGAGAAACGCTCAAGCTTATCAATGCGCTTTATAGTGATCCTAAAGGTATTGAAAATTATTACAGGCATGTATTATACGTCAATGGTGAAAAAAGCAATTCCATATTTGTGAGTTCCGATGCTTTTTTTGAAGGCAAAGACATGGAAAGGCCTCTGCCTTATGGTGACTTTGAGGATGGTTTGGTGGAGGGTGACCAAGTTCTGGTAGAAATGCAATCCATAGACAAACAGGTTTATGAGTACTTTGCCACCCTGATTAAAACGATAAACCGTTCAGAGGCGTCACCTGCAAACCCGGCTTCGAATATAAATGGGGGCGCTTTAGGTTATTTTAGCGCCCATACAGTTCAGGTTAAGGAGTTGGTGATTGAATAAGTCTCGCCAAACAACTAAGGAGTAAGCTTAAGCTGTACGATTACGGAGGCATATGTGGCGGAAAGCGGTCATAGGTTTTTGGATGGTATTTGTAACGACACCTGTGCTGTACGGTCAGGTCGTTATAGCAACATGGACTTCGAATTCAGGCAGTCGTATAGCTTCTGGCGGGGTAGAGGTGAACCGCTTTGCTGAAATAACCCGGGAACCTGGTTTTGACGGTAGTTATTCTTTTTTTGGAAGCTTGAACAACGAATTGACTACCTCTGGGTGGACAGATGGAAAGGATATTAAGTATTGGGCTGTTTCCCTGAATACTACTGGTTTCAAGAACGTGATGCTTTCTTCGAAACATAAAGGCTCAGTAACGGGTCCCCGATATTTTAGGTTGAATTATAGTATTGATGGTGGAAAAACCTGGCAGGATGTAGAGGGTTCGGCTTATCAGGTGGCTGATGATGAATATATGACCGGTGTTGTTAACAGGTTGTTGCCGGAAGAAGTGGGGGGGCAGGAAGAGGTAATTTTACGATGGATCATGAAATCCAATACCGCCATTAGCGGATTCCAGGTCGATGCCGTAGGCAATAGCCGTATAAAGGAGGTGATGGTTACCGGTGAGCCTACCGGACCCACCTTGATGGTGTCACCAGCCACTATATCTGGGCTGAAAGTTGATATAGGCTATGGTCCATCGTTGCCTCAAACAATAGGGTTATCAGGTCTCCTCCTTGACGGATCTGATGTAACTATATCAGCGTCTGAGTATTTTGAGGTTTCAGACGATGATAGAACAGAATACGGAAACAGTGTAAGTATTCCGGCCTATAACGGATTAGATCATGACATTGGGGTGAGGCTATCAGGTGATTTGCCTGCCGGCCGATATGAAGGAGAATTAGTGATTGCCGGGGCGGGGGTCTCTGATGTCAAAGTTCCAATTCAAGGAATAGTAATAAGTCCACAGAGCCGTGTGCTACCTTATTCAGAAGAGTTTGATGAAGATTTGGGAGCCTTCTATGTTTATAACGAGATGGGCCCTAATCGAGAGTGGGAATATGGAAAGGATGGTTATGCCGTAATGGATGGATTTGATACCGGCGAACTTGAAATGGACTGGCTGATCTTGCCGGGTATTGACGTCACCGAAGCAGCATATCCTGTACTATCATTCGAATCTTGGTATAACTACGGGCTGGATGATGAAAACAACTTTCTCAAACTCCTGTACTCTACAGATTACGAAGGAATAGGCGACCCGGGGTATTCAGAGTGGAATGAACTTCATTTTGTACAACCGGAGAAGAATGCACTTTGGAAAGGGTCAGGTGATGTATCCCTTTCATTAATTGAGGGAGATAAAGTCTACCTGGCTTTTCTGTACATGTATGATCCATTAAGTTATCGGGAATGGCGGGTTGACAGAATATTGATTGAAGACCGGATCCCGCGTTTATTGACCGCTGATCTGACGGCAAACGGCTATGCGCAGACTTTTAGTGATTTTTCTGATATATATACTCTACCTGATGGATGGTCGGTATCTGATGAAAGGTATATGGGGGACTGGGGGACCGGCACAGGGGCAGGCCTGAGGGGCAATGCTTATGTTCTTGGTTATCAACATACGGCCACTACGGCAGTGTTTGCGGCTTCATTGCAGCTACTCAACGCGACCGGGCATATTATAAAGGATCTGGTTATATCCTATTCGGGCATGGTGACAAGAGATGTTAGCCGCTTCCCTGAATGGGTAGTTGAAGTGAATGAAGAAGTGATACCCTCATTATATTATTCAACCAGCATTGGGAAAGATTCATTAGTTCAAGCAAGAATTGCCGGTTTGTCCATACCGGAAGGTGATACCATACGAATACGATGGTTGAGCGATGGCAATGCCCCGGGTTCAGGTGCTAGGCGGCAAATTGGGATTGGTGATGTAACAGTATTTACCACCATTGGAATGCATCAGTATCAAACTATGTTAACCGGCAATCCTGGTTTTCGGATGCTTTCAACGCCTGTGCCTGTAAGTTTTCATGAACTGCTGGCTCCAATATGGACTCAGGGAATGACTGGTTCAGATGATCCTTATGCGAAAGATGGTGCCAATGTTTGGACCTGGAAGGTTTCATCGTCAACGGGTTCGTATGAAAACTGGCAACCGCTTACGGATTTAAACACGCCAATAGGAACCGGAGAAGGGATGCTAGCCTATGTGTACGCCAAAGATGACAAAATCAATGGAGATGAAGTTGACATACCGTTTAACAAGATGCTGTCTGTTACTGGATCCAAACTTAATCTCCCCTTAAACTTAATGGCAAATGAAGAGAAAGGAGGGTTTACCTTATTTGGCAACCCTACGACCTCGCCACTGACGTGGAAAGCTATTACCCGCAATGGCCTTGATGATATTGTTTATGTTTGGGACCCGGATTCTGAGCAATGGATTACGGGTAGCATTGATGGAACAGGTGATCTGGCTGATGGGGTTATTCGACCCTTTCAGGGTTTTTTTGTCTACACTTCGGAAGGAGGATCGGGTGTTGGTCTTGAGATCACAGAGGCCGCATTAGATACAGGAGGAGTTTTTTATGGTAAAAAACGGAACAGCCTGGAACCTATGGCCATTCGACTTCAACTGGAGGGTGAAAACCTGAACAGTTCGGCTTGGCTGCACTTTAGCGAGGATGGCCAAATATCAAAAGACGCAGGCGATGGGCTGAAGCTGCAGCCTTTTTCTTCAGGCTATGCCCTGCTGGCCACCCGAACCGACACCGATATGATTCTCGATATAAATCATTTACCCGTGCCCGACCAGACTCTGCATATTCCTCTTTACATAGAAACCACAAGAATTGGAAACTACACGCTCAGTTCGAATATTCTCAACCTACCCGATAACTGGAGTGTAATGCTCACAGATCGTGAAACGGGGGATAGCGTACGGGTGGATACGTTGTTTAGATATCCGTTTGAATTATCAGGCACTTCAGAACCGGTGGGGGATCCTACCGAATGGATGAATAAAGGCAATTTGACGGTTAAATCAGACGAAAAAGCATACCGGTTTATGCTCATGGTACAGCCAGGTCAGATTACAGATATGTTACCATCGGTATCACTTCCTGAGAAGTTGAACATGAAGCAGAATTATCCCAATCCCTTTAATCCATTTACCAGTATCCAGTTTGAATTACCTGAAAGGGCCTTTGTGAAGCTGGCGGTATATGATCTGCTTGGCAGGGAAGTGGCATTGCTTATCTCGGAAGATAAGGGTCCGGGCATGCATCAAGCTTATTGGGATGGGAGCCTGTCATCCAGCGGTATCTACTTATACCGTCTTGAAGTAAATAACAAAACGATTACAAGGAGGATGACGCTGATGAAATAATGGTATTAAGGTGGTGGTATGTCAAAAGTTGGTTATTATAGGTGATCATTTAAACCATAGAAATATGAGAATTGAACAACTTGTTAGCTTAATTGGTGAATTAGCTGAAATTCCGTCTTTTAGTTCCTACGAAGACATCCTTCACCCCTGCATCCTGGAAAAAACAAAGGAATTGTCAGGATTGAACATCCACCGGATTGCCGATCATAACTTAGTGTTGGAGATATCCGGTACTGAGGGTGTAAAACCGGTTGCGCTGGCAGCCCATTTGGATAAGATTAATCACTTTGGTGAGAATCCGCCGGAAAAGCTGCCGTTCAAAGAGGGAGAAGCGTACCTTGAAGGTCAGATGGATGATTCTGTAGGACTTGGAATATGCCTTGGTTTAGCACTGCAAAGCCGGAATGAGAAATTCCCGCCCCTGTTGGTGCTGCTGTCAGAGATGGAAGAGAGCTTCGGGCTGAAGCAGCATCCTCATCTTATGAGAAACCATGGAAAGGGACTGCATCACGGTATCGGGGCTGAACGTATTTCGAAGTTTTTGAAGAAGGAGAACATGCTGCCCGAATGCGTGATTACGCTTGATACGACACCGCTTTTCAAAGGAGATTCCGGCGTGGCCATCTATTCCAAACATTGGCAATATACTAAGTCTCAGCCATCCCAGGCTGAAATTCTGTCCACGTTGGCCCTGACCAACCAATTTCTGGAACACTCACCCGATTTGTTGTTATCTAACAACACCAACGATTATTTGACTTATGGAAAATGCCTTAATCAGAATTCAACGGATGCAGTTCCTTCTATCGCGATTGAGCCGGCTATTTTCCCTTATCATCAAAAAAATGAGCGTGTGTTTAAAAAAGATATAGAGAATGTTTATCAGCTTGTTAAGAGTTACCTGCTATCGGTAAGCGCCGACGTTAGCTGATCGTGATGATAAATTATATAGGCACCAATAGGATTAACTGGCAAGAGTTGGATTTTGATTTTTTCGGACTCACAGAGGCATTGTTTTAGAGAAAGCACCGTTAAAGTTTTGTATATTATATAAAACCCATTAGCAATTAATCATATCATATTCATGCTGTATTCTGAAAAATATTTCTTTCTCTGCCGTATACCTTTAAGCGCCGAAGGATCCAAAGACGTTGAGGTTATCAGAAAGGCAGAGACAACAACGGAATTTCCCGCTCTGTTTGAAGAGTTTGAAGAAAAAAGGTCTCATGCGTTTAATGAGGACAAGTTGTATAGCATAGTTCGCGCCGATGAAATCTTCACTATTGTTCGCACGAATAAGGAAAAAGATGCAAAGGATATGGCCTTTGAGGAAGTCCGTGCAGATCTGGTGACCAATCTGGAACAAAAGGTAATGCAGCATAAGGATAAAAACGCTGTTGCGATCCTGAGAAAAGTTCATGATGTTGAAATGTCTATCTAAGGTGATCATTGGCTTTATCAATGAACGAAACATCCGTTAAGCAAGAATTACTGGCGGTCTCGGAAAGGCTGGTCGATTTGTCAGATGAACTTGACAGGTTACGTGAGGCCGGAAATGATTCAGGTTATTCTCTCATAACCAAACAACTCAGGGATATAGGGGATCAGCTGATTGACTACACAAAATTCACCGAAGGGGATGACCGGGCTTATACATACTTTTCATTGGGATCCTTATGCAGTATGCTGGGGTATCATCAACAAGCTGAGAAATCGTACAGGGAAGCTCTCACACAATGGCCCGATCATGTTGGTCTGCTGAACGAGATGTTTGATTGCTTGATGGAACAGCATAAATATGCTCCTGCTAAAGATATTATCGAAAACAGTATCAGGCATGGCGGTGAAACACCAATCATATTGCAAAACTATGCCGTAGTGCTGACCCACTTAAAGAAGTTGAATGAAGCCAGGATAGTTTTGTTTAATTGCATGGCCAAGTTCCCGGGAGATCAACCCACGATAGACCTGCTGAAAACATTGGAAGGCGGCTAGCTTAGGGTGAGGATTCTGAGGTTCTACCCAATAAGGTTAATCGGGTAAAGAACTTACTCGTTATATACATCCGGTAAATCATTTTCATACAGCACAACGTCTCCTGCCTGGTAGTTTTCCAATAGTTTTTTATTGGCTTCGAATAGATTGCTGACTGTGGTTACCTTTTGCATATCAAAACCGGTGCTGCGTATACCATCAAGTATAGGCTTGGTTTGTCCGGCACCAACCAAGTATACATGATCAAGATTAGCTTTACCGATGATGTTGCCAAAGCGTTCATTTTCCTGTTTTTCCTGTGCACCCAGTTCGACCATGCCGGGGGTGATGATGATACGTCTGCCGGGTTTAAATTTAGACAAGGTCTCTACGGCATTGCGTGCGCCCACAGGGTTGGAATTGAAGGCATCATCGATGATAGTTATATTGTCAGTTTTTTTGAGCTCCATGCGATGTTCAACAGGCTCAATTCGGTGTGCGGCCAGAGCCATGGTTTTCAGACGTATATTGAAATGGTGCCCAACAGCAAAAGCTAATAACAGGTTCTGGACGTTATGGGAACCAAGAAGTTTGGTACTGACTTGTTCGGAGGTGCCATTGGGTCCGGTAACCTTAAATTTACAACCATTTTCATTATAGCTTATATCGGAAGCCTTGAAATCGCCCCCTTCTAATCCAGCACTGATGATTTTGATATTACGGTCTTTAGTCATGTCAGCTAATGCGGGATCATCAGCATTGATAATAGCAACACCATCATCAGAAAGGTGGTCCAAAAGTTCGCCTTTGGTGGATTTGATATTATCAACCGACCCAAATGTTTCGAGGTGGGCTACGCCGATATTTGTAAGCACAGCAACATCGGGTTTGGCAATCTGGCATAGCTCGTTAATATTACCTTTATATCTTGCACCCATTTCCAGGATGATGATCTGATGGGAAGGCTGCAGATCGTTGTTGATCACTTTACAAATGCCCATTGGTGTATTGTAACTTCCTGGTGTGAAGCATACGTTATACCGTTCACCTAATATAGTTTTAATAAAAAACTTGGTGCTGGTTTTACCGTAACTCCCAGTGATGGCTACAGTTTTCAGTGCGGGCACAGACGATAGTTTTTCCCGGGCCTGGTTTTTAAAACCTTCCTGAACGGCCGATTCAACCGGATACATCAGCCATCCTGCAATAATAAGCAGGTAGGGAAGCAGCAGACTCCCCAGGACCCAAGTAACAGCCAGGATGTATATATTGGGAAACAAGACGCCGTATTGAAAGGAGAGGCTAGTGCCGTACAAGGGGATTATAATTCCCAGTAACCCAAAGGTTATGGCAAGCCGTTTCATGCGGGGTGTAAATGTTAGCGGCTTCTTCGGACGGTTTTTAGTATAGAGTCCCACTGGAGCACACCAGAAGAGTGCATAGATGAATATAATCAGGATCGGTGCGGTATGGGTAAGACGGTGGTCCAGGAATATGGCTATAATCAAAACCACCAGGTTAAATGCAAGCAAGTCTACCGTTAATGCATAGGTTGCCAGGTTTTTACCGAGCCAATTCCAATATTCCCTGCCCTTATAGCCGGATTGTTGGTACATATGCAGAAAAAAACGACCCCGGTACAGGGTGTTTCTGGCCATCATGTAAATAAACAAGTAGCTTAGGATTTCAATAAAGAGGTAGTACCAGTTCAAACTAAAATGTTTATGGGGCTCAGGTAAGGATGTTCATCAAGAGCTGAAACGTTCTCGAACTCCTTTCCTTTCCCTAATATTAAAAAACGGTTATATTCACAAATTCAAATGCCATAAATATAACCAGTTATGTTATCTTGGGGCACAAAATAACTTAAAATTAAATCACCTACCGTTATTTATGAAACTTATCATCCCAATGGCCGGTAAAGGTACTCGTTTGAGGCCACATTCACACACCACTCCTAAGCCCCTACTTCCTGTTGCCGGAACGATGATCATTGAGAGAATCATCCAGACTTTTTCAAAAACACTGGACCGTACTGTAGACGAAATTGCTTTTGTGCTGGGGGACTTTGGTGACGAAGTTAAGCATAAACTGACCGATATGAGTAAACGATACGGGGCCAAGGCAACTTTCTTCAAGCAAGATGTAGCTAAGGGTACCGCTCACGCCGTTTATTGTGCAGCTGATGCACTGGATGGTGAAATCATCATTGTATTCGCAGACACCTTATTTGATACAGACCATAAAGTAAGTGTTGAAGGTGCCGACAGCGTTGTCTGGCTTAAGCACGTTGAAGATCCTTCCCGTTTTGGTGTTGCTGTCGAAGAAGAGGGTATTATCACCGGCTTTGTAGAAAAACCAAAAGAGCTTATTTCGAATCTGGCTATTATAGGCGTCTATTATTTCAAGGAAGGCAAGGAACTCAAAAAGCAGGTCAAGTATCTGCTGGATAATAAAGTTACGGGTCATGGCGAAGAATATCAGCTTACCGATGCCATAGACCGTATGCTGAAAGAAGGCAAAATATTTAAATCCGCTACCGTCGATGAATGGCTGGATTGCGGAACAATACCGGCCTGGCTGGAGACCAGTAAAGTCATTATCCGAAAAGAAAACGGAGAGCCGGTTTCAGGGTTCAAGAATTCAAATATCATTCCCCCTGTTTATTTCGGTAAGGATGTAGATATTGAGGATTCCGAGATTGGGCCTAATGTAAGCCTTGGCTCAGGCAGCGTGATTAAAGGAAGCAAAATCAATGACGCTATTATCATGGATGAAGCTAAAGTCAACAATAGTCGGCTGAATAACAGTACAGTTGGCATTCGGGCAACGGTTGACAATGTAAAAGGTGTAATCCACGTGGGTGACGATTCTCAGTTGGATGTGGAGTAATCATCAGCCTTTTGCTTTCAATACAACGGTATGATACCACCCGAAGTAGGGCTAAGTTTCTTTGGCGCAGCAGTAATTTTAGCACTGGCACCGGGGCCTGATAATATATTCGTCTTTACTCAGGCTGCTGTTACTGGACCTGCGGGAGGGTTAATGGTTACTCTGGGATTATGCACAGGATTAATGGTGCATACTTCCGCCGTAGCTCTTGGTGTCGCTGCTCTTTTTGAAACTTCGCCCGTAGCTTTCATCTTTTTAAGATGGGTGGGAGCGGGATATCTGTTATACCTGGGCTGGCTGGCTTTTCGTGATTCAGCAGAAAACGGTGATATGGAAAGCCCTCAACCAATAAATATGGGAATCCTGTATCGTCGTGGGATGATTATGAATGTGACCAATCCTAAGGTGTCTATTTTCTTCCTGGCTTTTTTGCCTCAGTTTGCTGATCCGGCTCGTGGATCACTGACGGTTCAGCTTATGCTGCTGGGCGGTGTATTTATCATCGCAACAGTTCTGGTATTCGGAACTGTTGCTCTGCTTGCTGGTTCGGTCGGTAAAAGCCTGTTGGGCTCAGCAAGGTCAAAACGTATTATGAACCAGACAGCGGGCACCGTATTTGTGGTCATGGCATTGAGCATTGTGTATTTTTAGGAAATGCCCTGAATCATTGTTAATGATTATTTTTTAGCCATTCTGGTTTATGCAAACCCAATCTGGCCACTGCAGCCACAACCAAAGCATGATGGATAGTACCCTGCTTCACTTCCTTAAGAAAAGATTTGCGGGGTATCACCCTCACTGATATTTCTTCATGGGCATCAAAATTAAGGGAATCAGTTAGTTCGCAGTCTTCGGCCAGGAAGAAATGGCACCAGTTATTAAGAATAGCCGGATTGGTGCTTACTTTGCCAAGGTTTGTCCATTTTTTTGAAGTATAGCCGGTCTCTTCTGATAGTTCTCTGCGTGCGGCGGTTTCGGGATCTTTATCTACATCGTCGATCACACCTCCTGCAATTTCCAAGGTTACCGTTTCGATACCGTGGCGGTATTGTTCAACGAGGATAACTTCATCGTTTGGTGTGGTGGCGATCACGTTAACCCAATCCGGTGCATTTATCACAAAGAAATCACCCTGGATTCCGGAACTTTTTGACATGGCTTTATTCTTAAATACATTATAAATCGGTGTTTCAAATTCCTTACTTTTATTAGATATCTTCCACGCTTTTATTTTCATACAGATTATTTAGGTTGTCAATGAGTCAGGTTTTCGAAATAAATAACAAAAATGGTAAAGATAATGCCTCTGTTGATGCAGAACTTAAGAAAGCCTGCGCCTTAATGGAATCAATTTATGATTCCGGATATTATCCTAAACTGGAAATTGAACGGGCATGGTCAAAATATAATCCGGTCATCTCAGGTGAATTTGCAAAACCGAGAGTATACCGCTGGTATCTTTTCCGCGAGCTTGGCAAACTGGCTTCAAAGGGTGCTGTGATGAAGATTACCCCATCCCGTAAAAGGATTCCCCTGAACGATCCATCATTGCTGGACAGCCTGGATGAACTTGAATGGGATTTTACGCAAAAAAAACTATTCCTGTTTAAAGCAGAACGTGTTGATATCTCACTGGACCGGCTTGAGCATTATACCGGTACCAAAGCAGAGAACTTCCAGCGCTACATTCTTTTCACCAATTATGATATGCATGTGGAGGTGTTCAATAATAAGTTCCCTGATTGTATTACTCCAGACAGACCCGTTCAGATGCCTGCTTACCATCACAAAAAAGAAAATAACGAAGGCATAACGCTAGTCAATATTGGTGTAGGCCCGTCTAATGCCAAGACCATCACCGATCACATCGCGGTGCTGCGTCCGGATTTGATGATTATGGTGGGTCATTGCGGCGGACTTCGTAACCATCAGGAAATTGGTGATTTCGTTCTGGCATCCGGGTTCCTTCGCGCCGATGGTGTTTTAGATGATATCCTACCTCTTAATATACCTGTAACACCAAATAACCTGCTGAACATCACTCTGCAGAATGTGTTGCAGGAACTGAACCTCACCTATAGGATTGGGACCGTATATACCACAGCTAACCGGAATTGGGAATTTGCAAAAAAAATATCTGTAAGCGACATTCATTTAAGCCGTAGTATCGCTGTTGACATGGAATCGGCTACGGTCGCCGCCAATGGTTTTCGTTATAGAATACCTCATGCAACCTTGTTGTGCATCAGTGACAAACCTCTTCACGGCAAGCCTAAACTCAATGTGGAAGCCCAAACCTTTTACCAAAATTCGAAGGAACGGCATCTTGACGTGGTTCTTAAGACTATCAAACAAATCCGGCGTTCATTTCCTAATGGATTGCCTAACGCCAGTATTCGCGCTTTAAATGAACCGTTAATGGGTGGAAGCTGAAGTCATAGTGGTTTGCGATTATAAAATATTTCAAATTCGCATAACTGAACTAATCTTCGTAACCTTATCAGAATTTCATCAAGACGTCAACAACTGCTAAACAAACCGTATTATACTATGATATCTAAAGGAGAAAAAATTGATACCGGAATAACTCTGAAGGTTTGCCAGCAGGGGACTATACGGGAAACGGCATTCAGTGATCTTCTTACGCGCAAAACGATTGTGTCTGTTTATATGAAAAACAATACCGGTAGTTGTGATAAGCAAAATAAAAGTCTGGCGGCTCATTCCGCTGAATTTGATGAATTAGGTTTTAATGTTTTAGCAATTAGTAAAGACACCTGCCGTTCACATAAAAATTACTCGGATAAACTTGACATCGGATATACACTGGTTTCCGATCCTGATTATGTATTTGCATCAGCTACTGATTCCATTGTGAAAAAGAAAATGTATGGCAAAACCTTTGACGCACCCTCTCGTTCCGCATTCGTTATCAATACGGACGGAACGGTATTGGAGGTGATTGAAAAAATAGACGCTGAAAATCACTCTGAAGAATTACTGGATTTGATTAAATCCTCATCCCTATAACTTATTGAATAGTATTAAAGCATGAAATCATTAGTAATCGTTGAATCACCGACTAAAGCGAAGACCATTAAGAAATTTCTGGACAAGAATTATGAGGTTGATTCCTGCAACGGCCATATCCGTGATTTACCGGCATCAGCCAAAGAAGTTCCTGCAAAGTATAAAAAAGAAAAATGGTCGAATCTTGGCATCAACGTGGATAAGGATTTCGAACCTCTTTATGTGATATCGGCACAAAAAAAGAAAACGGTAAAACGTCTGAAAGAACTGATCGCCAAGGCTGACGAACTGATACTAGCGACTGACGAGGATCGTGAAGGTGAGGGTATATCCTGGCATCTGCTCGAAGTGCTGAAACCAAAGATTCCGGTAAAGCGTATTGTCTTTCATGAAATTACAAAAGAGGCTATCAATAGTGCTCTTGAAGGCTATCGTGATGTGAATATGAACCTTGTTCATGCTCAGGAAGCACGCCGTATCATTGATCGCCTGGCGGGTTATACGATTTCGCCACTGTTATGGAAAAAAATTGCACCGGGCCTTTCTGCCGGACGTGTTCAATCAGTTGCCGTAGAGTTGCTTGTGCAGCGTGAACGTGAACGTATGAGGTTCAGGAGTGGTACCTATTGGGATCTTAAAGCTAAACTTGCTACCGTTGATAGTAAGCCGGCAGATTTTGAAGCTATGCTCATTCGTTTAAATGAAAAACGATTAGCTACCGGCAAGGATTTTGATGAATCAACAGGTAAGTTGAAGAAGCCTGAGGCCGTGGAGCTGTTAGATGAGAAAAAGGCATCCACCCTTAAAGAGGATCTATTGAAGGCTGATTGGAAGATAGTCTCCATAGAAAAGAATAAGCAAACACGTTCGCCCTCTCCGCCTTTCATCACTTCCACTTTACAACAGGAGTCTAACAGACGTCTTGGGCTTTCGGGCCGGGATGCCATGCGCACCGCTCAGAAACTGTACGAAGAAGGTTTCATCACCTATATGAGGACAGATTCAACAAATCTCTCTTCTCAGGCAGTGAATGCAGCCCGTACTGCCGTGGAAACCATGTATGGTAAAGATTACCTCTACAAAAGTGTGCGTACCTATACCAAGAAATCGAAAGGGGCTCAGGAAGCCCACGAAGCAATTCGCCCGGCAGGCAGCAGTTTTGTGACCCCTAAAGACAGCGGACTTACAGGAATCCATTTCAAGATGTATGAGATGATCTGGAAACGAACGGTGGCTACTCAGATGGCAGAAGCTCAGCTGGAATTTACTACTGTAACGATTAATGCTCAGAAGGGAGATACTTCCGCTGATTTTAGGACGAGCGGTAAGAAGATTCTCTTTCCCGGCTTCTTCCGTGCCTATGTTGAAGGTAGTGACGATCCGGAAGCGCAAATAGAAGATCAGGAAAAACCACTCCCTGCTTTTAAAGAAAATGATGAAATTAACTGTAAAGAAATTGAAGCCTTAGCCCATGAGACCAAGCCTCCTGCCAGGTATACAGAGGCCACTCTGGTTAAAGAACTGGAGAAAGAAGGGGTAGGGCGTCCAAGTACATATGCTACAATTATCAGTACGGTACAAGATCGTGGATATGCAATAAAAGAGGGTGCAGCATTGGTTCCATCATTCACGGCATTTGCCGTGACGGGACTGCTTGAAGAACATTTTCCTGAATTGGTAGACCAGAAGTTCACCTCTGAAATGGAAGATCGTCTTGATGAGATCGCTATTGGTAAACAGGATGCTATCAAGTACCTTACTTCCTATTATTCAGGTGAGGATGGCCTGAAGGCCGCAGTTGATCGCCAGGAATCACTAATTGATCCTCAGACAGCCCGACAGATCGACTTACCTATTAAAGGTATGGATGGAATGAAAGTCTTTGTGGGTCGATTTGGCCCGTATGTGCAAACCGGAAAAGACGGGGAGCAGGTTTCAACTTCTCTGCCTGTTAGTCTGGCTCCAAGCGATATCACCATTGATAAGCTCCATGAACTCCTCAAACAGTCCGAAGAAGGCCCTAAATCTCTTGGAGATCACCCAGAGACCGGAGAACCTGTTTACGTGTTAACAGGAAGGTTTGGACCTTATGTACAACTCGGTGATGTAACGGAAGAGAAGCCGAAGCCAAAACGGGTTTCTTTGCTCAAAGGGATGACAATGGAAGATATTGATTTCGAAATGGCTTTAAAGCTGCTTGAACTTCCCCGTAGCCTGGGTAACCATCCGGAAACGGATAAAGAAGTGAAGGCAGGAGTGGGAAGGTATGGTCCGTTTATCGTCCATGATGGATCCTTTAAATCCTTAACTAAAGATGACAATGTGCTCACCGTTGAGCTGGATCGTGCGGTTGAACTGCTTAAACAGAAAAAAACCGGCCGTGCTGCCAAAGCATCATCGGTTATTAAGGAACTGGGTGTGCATCCTGATAGTGGTACTGAAATGAATATTATGACGGGCCGATATGGACCTTATATTAAATATGGCAAGAAAAACATAAGCTTGCCTAAGGGTACGGATCCTGAGAAATTCCAGAAATACGATGCATTGGAGTTGATAAAAAGCAAAATGTAGATTAACATGTAGTGTTGAATAAAAACATCACTACAATTTGAAATAAAACCCCATTGAAGAAAAGCCCCATTTATTTTCGGTATCCGCCTAACCTGAATACTCTTGATTTAGCGAACATAATCTCTCTGTATCGTTCAAGAGGTGAACCAGCCGATGCTACTGCTGGTGATTATTTTGGGTGTGCCGCTACATTTAAGCTGATTAAAAAAGCCAAGACCTGGTTCGGGCTATATTACAGCCAGCAGGCATGGGATAGCTTGCTGACTAAGGATTGTGTGGGTTACCCCCTTACTGAGGTTGAATTGAATATCCTTGGCATGGCCTATTTACCTCCGGAAGCAGGTGTAGACCGTACTTATATTGAAAAAAAGTGTGGTACCCTGACACAGCTTGCCTTTCTAATCGTTAATGATCTAAAGCAATTTGGGTTCCTGGAAGAAGAAGAAGAAGAAGGTGGAAGGCTCACAATTACCCATACCGGTGAGAAAGCACTTAATGGAATCGCACTGAGGCTGTTCGAAAAAAGGTTTAATCCTGAAATGCTGCTTATCAACCGGGATGCCGATCCAACCATTACCAAGGCTCAAAAAAAAGAAAATAACCAAAAAGATCTGTTCTGAGGCCATCAGTTCAGTTTCTAAGCTTATAGGAAAGAGAAATTAGTAGATCTACTCATTGATTGGCACCCTATTCTCTTATTAAATAGTTCATTAAGCTTTTTGTTAATTGTGGAAAAGGGTACCTTAATCCTATTAAAAATAAGCCTTTTCTCCCCTAATATCTTTACAGAACTTGATCTCAGTCACGTTTTTTGTCACCAGTTTTATTTCCATTCTGGCTATCGTCAATCCGTTTACGGCTATGCCTGTATTTTTGGCTCTGACAGATAATCATACGAAAGAGCATCGTATCAAGCAAGCCGGCAAGGCTGCTATCTTTATGGTGTTTATTCTATCGATTTTCCTTTTTGGAGGCTCCTACATTATCAGCTTCTTTGGAATCAGTCTTGAAGGAATTCGCATTGCCGGTGGACTGATGATTATGAAATGGGCCTATACGTTATTAGATCCCAATATTGGAGGTAGAAAATTATCAGACGAAGATCATGAAGAAGCCATGATGAAAGCCGATATCTCATTCAGTCCTCTGGCTATGCCTCTGCTTTCAGGTCCGGGAAGCATAGCCGTGGTTTTAGGACTGGCCTCCCAGGTAGAGGAATTTAGTGATTACATTGCCCTGTTTACCGCTATCTGCATGGTTTCCTTAACGGCCTATATTGTGCTTCTTATAGCGCCTAACTCGGTGAAAGTTTTGGGCAAAACGGGTATGAACGCCCTTACCCGCATGATGGGTTTTATTACCCTTTGCATAGGTGTTCAGTTCATAATCAATGGGGTAAGCCCTCTGCTTTATCGCATAGGATTGTAATCATAACTATTCGCTATGAAAAAAGTCAAGGTTGATTGTGAAGAATCATTCAAAATTTTAATAGAGCCCGGCAGATACTCGTGGTGTGCATGTGGGTATTCAGCTGATCAGCCCTATTGCGACAATGCCCATAGAACTGCAGAGACAGAATTAAAATCCATCAAGGAAGTGGTAACCGAAACCAGAATAACAACCTTTTGCGGCTGCAAGCTGACAAGCACTCCACCCTTTTGCGATGGTTCTCAGGCTGAAAACAGCTAGCTGCTATCTACGTTGAACATACCATGGAATTTACCCTATCAGATTTTAATTTCACCCTGCCAGACGAGCTGATTGCCCAACATCCAGCCACACCGCGTGACCATTCCCGTCTGCTGGTATACGACCGGGAAACAGGTGTTATTACGGATGATTACTTCTACAACCTGCATAAATATCTGCCTCAGGGTTCAACCCTGGTTGTCAACAACAGTAAAGTCGATAAATCACGCTTACTCTTCGGTTCAAAAGAAGTATTTATTACCAGCCAGTATAATGACCGCACGGTAGAGGCCCTGGTACGGCCAGGCAAGAAATTTAAAAAAGATCAGGTAGTTAAACTCACTGATGAAATCAATGTCAAAGTAGTTGAAGTGCTCGATGACGGACAGCGCCGACTGGAGTTTAACCTTCCCCTTAATGACTTGCATTTTGAAGCCCACAGGCTGACGCCTTTCCCTCCCTACATCAAACAAGATGAAAGTCTGGCAGAACGATACCAAACCGTATATGCTCTTCACCAGGGTAGTAAAGCGGCCCCTACAGCAGGTCTTCATTTTACGGATGAGGTATTTAACAAACTAAAGAAGAAAAACATTATCAGAGCTGAGGTCACCCTGCATGTAGGTCTGGGTACTTTTGCTCCTGTAAAAAACGAGAAGCTTGAGAACAAACTTCACAGCGAACAATATGAGATGGACCAGCCTACGGCTGATCAGCTCAATGCAGCCAAAAATATCGTCGCCGTGGGAACCACCAGCGCCCGTGTATTAGAATCTAATATTATCAAAGAAGGCAAATTCACAGCAGGGAAGAACCAAACGGATATCTTCATCAAGCCGGGCTTTAAATTTAAAGCCATCAATTCACTGGTTACTAACTTTCACTTACCCAAAAGCACTCTGCTCATCATGATTGCTTCATTGATGGGTTATAAAGAGATGCGCAAAGTTTATGACCATGCTATTAAGGAAAAATACAGATTCTATTCGTTTGGCGACGCTATGCTAATATTGTGACACTTACTTTTTTAGCTGATCCTGTGTACATTTAGCAAAACCCTTCTAAATCACCTAACCCGCTACAGCTTGTTTGCTGATATTGCTTTTCCCACTGCCGTACGCCGTTTGTTTACATATGAGCTATCCTTGCAAGATGAGCATAAAGCAGCGCCGGGAATGAGAGCCTGGGTTCCTCTGCGGAATCGCATGGCAATCGGAATGATCGTTAAAGTTCATTCTCAAAAACCTGATTTCAACACCAAGCCTATTAAAAAGTTGCTGGATGATACGCCTGTTCTGGATCAGGAAATGATCAGGCTCACCGAATGGGTTCACCAGTTTTATTATGCAAGCTGGGGTGAGACGATCCAGGCTGCACTGCCTGCCGGACTCAACTTCGTTGCGGATGCGTATCTCCGGATTGTGGATAAGGATTACGTACGATCAGCAAAAAACATTGAAAAGGAGATCCTCGGAGCTATTAATGAAAGTTCAGATGAACATTACCCTCACGCTGATGCACAAAAACGTTGGGGACAAATAGGGATTAATGCTATCACCAGGCTGGTAAAGAAGGGTGTTCTTGAAATATGGGAGCAGCCCAGGCTTAAAGTAAACCAAAAGATGGAGACGCTTTGGAAATGGCGTGACGGTTCGATATCTGAAATCAGGGACCAGATCCTGGAAAGTTTGGATGAAAAGAGCCCGAAATGGGTAAAAGCCTTATCTGAGCTGAAGAACATCAAAATGCCAGCTACACGTCAGCAGATACTGAGGCTGGAAAGTTTAACAGGGTATACCCTAAAGAAAATAGAAGAAGAAGGGTTTGTTGAAACCATACAGATACCAGCCAGTGAAGTTCCGCCTCCGTATGAATATGACCCTTCGAAGCTTAAAGAACTTAATGAACAACAAAAACTGATATTAGAGCCAATATCCACAGCGATAGAAAAAGGCAGCTTCTCAAACTTCCTGATTTATGGGATCACGGGAAGTGGGAAGACCGAGGTATATATTCACGCTTTACTGAAAACACTGGAACAAGGCAAAGGGGCCTTGATCCTGGTGCCTGAAATTGCGCTGACGCCCCAAACCGTAAAGAGATTCTATCAGATCTTTGGTAACTCTATTGCTGTGCTTCATAGCAGGCTCAACGATCGCGAGCGTTTCGAAGCCTGGAAAGCCTTGCGTGATGGCAAGAAGAATATAGCCATAGGTGCACGTTCCGCCGTTTATGCACCTATCAGGAACCTGGGATTGGTGATGATCGATGAAGAGCATGATTCATCTTACAAACAGGAAGATCCTGCGCCACGATATCATGCCCGGGATGTAGCCATTATGAGAGCATGGCAGAATAATGGTGTGGTGGTGATGGGGTCGGCAACACCCAGTATGGTAAGCCTCAGGTTAACTACAAAGGGTAAATGTACTATGCTGGAATTGCCCGCCCGGCATGCTGAAGCCGAACTGCCAACCGTAAAGGTGCTTGATATGAAGCAATACAGGAACGCCATGCGTGGCTCATTGGCTATTCCGCTCTTCTTGGATATTGAAGAAGCTCTCGCCCGTGGCGAGCAGATTATTCTGCTTTATAACCGCCGGGGATTTGCATCTTACCTGCATTGCAAGGATTGCGGACATATTGCAGAATGTCCACATTGTTCGGTAACACTGACCTATCATAAATACCGCAACAATCTACGTTGCCATTATTGCGGGTTCAGTCGGTATAAATACGATACCTGCCAGGAATGCGGCCGTCATGATATTGAAGAGAAGGGCTCAGGCACCCAAAAGATAGAAGAAGAAATTGCAGATCTATTTCCAACTGCACGCCTTTTGCGGATGGATCAGGATACTACATCCGGAAAGCATGCCCACGAACAGATACTAACGAAGTTTGGGGATGGGGATGCTGATATCCTTATTGGTACTCAGGTCGTGGCTAAGGGGCTGGATTTTATGAACGTTACAGTAGTTGGTGTAATCAATTCCGATACAGAGCTGGCCTTTCCTTCATACCGGTCGGGTGAGAGGATGTTTCAGATGCTTAGCCAGGTTGCAGGACGTTCAGGAAGGGGTGATAAGCCCGGTATTGTGTATCTTCAGACAACCCAGCCTGAACATCCCGCTATAGAATCTGCCCGGATGCATGATTATAAAGGATTTGCCCGCCAGGAAATGCATTACCGTAAGATGCTGTTATATCCTCCGTTCTCCAGGCTGCTTAAAATACAGTTCAAATCCCCTGATGAACAGGCAATCACCCGTGTGGCCGATATCTTTTCAGATTGCCTGCGTGAGGCCGGCAAACATGTACCGGTACTGGGTCCGGCGCCCTCGGCGGTGATGAGAATCCAGAAAAACTTCATATGGGAATGTTATCTTAAGCTCAAGCCGGAGAACAGTGCGAGCGCAATTGAAGCCTTATTGAATAAAGCTTTCGCACTATATGAAAAACGTAAACCAAAAGGTGCTTCTCAGGTAAGGATCATGGTGAATGTGGATGCCATTTGATTAATCGAAAAATGTATGATTCTTTAAACGAAACTATGGCATCAGTTGATGCTATTTTATATTCTGTTATGCATGTCTATGCCCATTATAGGCATTAGTTTCCCCATTAAACTACAGGTAATTATTGCTTACAGTAACGATATATATTAAATCAGTTCAATCAGACTTGGCTGAACTTTATGTGATACTAATATGCTGAAGAAATTAAGTATGATTGGCATTGGAGGTTCTATCGGAGCCTTGTTAAGGTATGGGTTTATAATTGCCTATCCTGCCCCACAATATGCCTTTCCATTGACTATATTTACAGAAAATATGGCAGGATCCTTTCTTCTGGGTTTCCTGCTTGTAATCACTGCCAACTGGTGGAAGCAAAAAGGATTGAGGATGTCCTTTTTTGGTACAGGCTTACTGGGCTCTTTCACAACCTTCTCAACCTTCAGTCTGAATATCGTCAATCTTATTGATACCGGGAATATATCTGTGGCTGTGGGGTATCTGCTGCTCAGTACCCTGGGTGGTTTATTGGCTGCATTTATAGGGATGATGCTGGCCTACAAGTTAGGAGGTCGTCCATGATCTATCTGGCTGTTGCTCTGGCAGGTGGTATGGGGGCTATTTCCCGGTTTCTTATGGATACATGGGTACGAAGCCTATTGAAGAGTGAATTTCCATGGGGAATATTTGTGGTAAACATATCCGGCTCGTTAGCACTGGGTATTGTGGCCGGTATGGCTTCCGTTTCAGGGATGTCTGAGGTGCTGATTATAGCATTGACCACTGGATTCCTAGGTGCCTACACTACATTCTCCGGCTGGATGGTGCAGTCTTTACAGTTGATGGAAGCAAAAGCCTGGGTTTATGCTATGTTCAATATATTCGCCAGTATTATTTCAGGTATATTGGCAACGGCTGCGGGATTATATGCTGTATTTTGGCTGGTTTAGTAGGGAATCTTTTTATCCGTTTCATCCCATAATTTAAAAGGCGCCAATCCTTCGTCACGCAGGATCTGCTTACTGGGTATCTTACGCTGGTCAGCCGGGAGGGATAATTCTTTGTAAATAAAGGTATCATCAAATCCGTATCGGGCAGCATCAGTGTGGGAACAGGCGTAATAAAGTCTGGCTGGGCGAGCCCAGTAAATAGCACCCAGGCACATCGGACAAGGTTCACAGGATGCGTATATCTCGCACCCCTCTAGTTGAAAATGGTGAAGGTTCTTGCAGGCTTCACGGATGGCTACAATCTCAGCGTGAGAAGTAGGGTCATTGGTTAGGGTAACAGTATTATTTCCCCTGCCAATAATTTTGCCATCTTTCACAACGACTGCACCAAAAGGCCCTCCACGGTTCGTTTTAATAGACTCAATGCCCAACTGAATGGCCTCTCTCATGAACTCTATATTCATAAACTTGTTTTAAGAAATTGTAACCACCATATTTCTACCAATTAAATTAATAATAGCAGTAGGTTTACAACATATTTATCCAGTTCATCATTTCCTAACCTTTAAGAATCTATATGTCTCTTACCAACGAAACTGTTGCCAAATACTTAATCGAAATCGGAGTACTTATGCGTCTGGCAGGCGAGAATGAATTCCGCGCCCGGGCATTCGACAGGGCTGCTCGGGCCATTGAAACACTGGGTGAGGATGTCAATGATTATATCCGAGACAAAACGTTAACTGACATTCCTGGAATTGGTAAATCAATAGCCATCGACATACATACGCTGGATGAAACCGGGCAGATTCCCGTTCTGGTAGAACTCACTGAAAAAGTTCCTGCAGGTTTACTTGACTGGCTGTCTATATCCGGACTGGGACCTAAAGGTATTTACAAAATCCATAGTCAACTTGGCATTACCACACTGGATGAACTTCGTAATAAATGCGAGGACGGGTCGGTGGCCGGCTTACCGGGGATGGGGCAAAAATCAGCCGATAAGATACTTAGATCAATGGAGTGGGCTGTGAAGTTCGGCCAGCGCAGCCTGGTTAATGAAGCCACTGAAATTGCCGAGGCCATGTATAAGGATCTCGCTAAACAGCCCGGCGTGGAGCAAATTTCGGTGGCTGGCTCACTTAGAAGAGGGTTGGAAACAGTTGGGGATATTGATTTTCTCATAGCTGCAGATAAGAAATACCATGCTGATATATTTCATGCATTTACGGGCCACGATTTCGTAACAGAAATACTGGGCCTGGGCGATACAAAAAGTTCAGTGAGAACTGCAGAAGGAAGACAAGTTGACCTGCGTATTGTCAGTTCCGATCAGTTTGCAGCCGCACTTATGTACTTCACCGGCAGCAAAGAACATAACGTAGGTCTGCGACAGAGAGCCAGGAAGAAAAAAATGACATTGAATGAATACGGTCTGTATGAACTGGACGATAACGATAAAATAAATCTTCAAAAACCCCTGTCATTCAAATCTGAATCCGATATATACCGTCATCTTGATCTAGGCTACGTTCCTCCGGAGCTACGGGAAGACCGTGGTGAATTCGAATATTTCTCTGAGCATGACTCTGCTGATTTTTTAATCGAAGAAAAAGACATCAAAGGCATCCTGCATGCACACAGCACCTGGAGTGATGGGAAGAAAACCATCCGGGAAATGTCTGAAGCTTGTATGGAAAGAGGGTATTCTTATCTGGGTTTGTCAGATCATTCCAGAACGGCAGCTTACGCGGGCGGACTTACCATTGAGAGTATTCAACAGCAATGGAGAGAAATTGACAGCCTTAACGAGGCTTTTGTAAAAGAAGGCATTGACTTTAGGGTCTTTAAAGGCATTGAATCTGACATCCTGCCGGATGGGAGTCTGGATTATCCGGATGATATCCTCAAGGGTTTCGATTTCGTGATAGCCAGCGTGCACGCCTCTCTGGAAATGCCGGCCGATAAAATGACCGATCGTTATAAAAGAGCTATCGCCAATCCTTACTCAAACATAATTGGACATCCTACAGGGCGCTTGCTGCTGCGCAGGGAAGGAAGTAAAGCCGATCTGAATGAACTTATAACCTTTGCTGCCGAGCATAATACAGCCATTGAAACCAATACGAATCCTAACCGATTGGATATGGACTGGCGCTACGGTCAAAAAGCACGGGAAGTTGGTCTGATGACAGCAATATGCCCTGATGCCCACAGGGTCAGGGACTTGGATTACCTGAAATACGGGGTAAAGATAGCCAGAAAAGGGTGGTATGATAAAGATAGAGTATTAAACACAAGGTCAGCAACTGATGTAATAAAGTGGTTTAAAAAATCATCCAACACGGTACTTTAGAAAGAATCATATGAAGACAATAGAACATCTTGGCATTGCAGTTAAAGATTTGAATAAGGCCGTTCAGCAATACGAAAAATTGCTGGATTCAATATGTTATAAAAGAGAGTCTGTTGAGAGTGAAAAGGTTGATACCGCATTTTTCAAAATGGGAGGATCAAAGCTAGAGTTGCTGGCAGCTACGGAAGAAAGCTCGGTGATAGCTGGTTTTATTGCCAAAAAAGGAGAAGGGATGCACCATGTGGCATTTGAAGTGGAGGATATAGTGGCTGAAATAGGCCGCTTGAAAGCCGAGGGCTTTACCATGGTTAGCGATGAGCCAAAATCAGGAGCCGATAATAAACTGGTGGCATTCGTGCACCCTAAAAATAGCACAGGTATGCTGATAGAACTTTGTCAGGAACGTAAAACAGATTAAGAAACTATGAAAATTAAACCCCTGAAGGGGCGTTACCCGTTTGGGTAAAAGATCAAAATAGTGTAACTTTGTACTTGTTCGGGATGTGGCGCAGTCCGGTAGCGCACTTGCATGGGGTGCAAGGGGTCGCAAGTTCAAATCTTGTCATCCCGACTTTGAGGCTCAATGACTTACGGGTTATTGGGCCTTTTGTTTTTTGATGAGCATGGAGTTTTTACCCCTTTTTTACCACCTCAAAAATATAGTGGTGCCCGATTGTAACCCGTATAAAAGGGTACCCGAATGATACCATTACCGCACGACCTTATAGATTCTGGCTGTAGACAGTCCTCTTGAAAATGGAAATCCTGTTATGGTATGTTATCCCACCAATATCAAGATTCAGCCATAGTGTAAGCTTACATCAGTATCTGATACACTCCGATACCCACACCTTCACTAAATTCCGGTTGAGACCATAGAACGCTTGAGGAGTCATTCAACTTAAATTTCTAATACCCCATAAAATTTGTTAGCGTTTATAGCGTTTATTTTGTACACTTCGTATTATCATGTTTTATCACTTAATACTCGTATGGAACACCGAATAGATTCATCCTCGTTAAATGCTTCGGAAATGGAAGCCATGGAAACGCTGATCAAAAGCAGCGGCCGGCCGGCCTTGGTTGATGCAGATGGGCAGCGGATCGAATTGCCTGGTGCGATTTTTGATGTGCTGGTCCATGTCATTCAATCGATGAAACAGGGACGTTCGATCATCATGCTTCCGGAAGATGAAACCTTCACCACCCAGGCGGCAGCCAACTTTCTGGGCGTATCCCGGCAGTATTTGGTGAACCTGCTCGAAGAAGGAGGAATCCCCCATCACAAGGTGGGCAGCCATCGACGCATCTATTTCCGCGACCTGAAAGCATTTGCTGACCAGCGTGACAAGAAACGCCGCGAAATACTCGATGACCTTTTTGATGAGGTAGCCGGTGCCGGAAAGAACGACACCCGTTATACAGGTAAATGAACGCAGATTATAAGATACTCCTGGATGCCTGTGTGCTGGCAAATTATTCCCCATTTAAGGTGCGAGGGGTCGCAAGTTCAAATCTTGTCATCCCGACCATAATAGCCTTCATATGACGATTATGAGGGCTATTTTTTTGTCCGGAATTTATAAAAGTCATACTTGGGCATAGTTTGGTGCACAATTGGGATAATTACGGGCTACTATTATCGCATCGGTTTAAGGCTCCATTTGCATATGATTTGTGTATCAAATTAATGACTATTTATTTTCCAGAATCCTCATTACTATTAGGGATAATTCATATAAATAAATCAATTAATCAAGTGAAATGAAAATAAGCAGATACTGTAAACACATCGTTCTGGCAATATGCTTCCTGTGGGTCACCGGAACTCTAGCGCTTGCCGGAGCAATTTCATCACAGGAAAAAGCCGATAGGTCAGCCGTATTGGAATCGGATCTTTTGACTAATATTCAAGGTAGGAAGACTACTTCACTAGACGGTTTATGGGATATCATCATTGATCCGTATAAAAATGGGTATTTGACCTATAGGAGCCGGATTAAACCCAACGGATATTTTAAAAACCAAAAAAATGAATCTCCCCGAGATGCCGTTGAGTACAATTTTGATCTTAGTGACAGGCTGAATGTGCCGGGAGACTGGAATACACAGATGGAGCAGCTTTATTGGTATGAAGGAACCGTTTGGTACAAGAAAGACTTTAAGTGGAGTCTACAATCTGACAAACGAGTATTTCTCCATTTTGGCGCGGTGAATTATGATGCCATGGTCTGGGTGAACGGTGAAATGGCCGGTCGCCATGAGGGTGGTTTTACCGCTTTCAATTTTGAAGTAACCGACCTGTTGAAAGAAGGAGATAATTTTGTAATCCTTATGGTAGATAATACCAGGCGCAGTGAGGGAGTACCCACCACCATGACCGATTGGTGGAATTATGGAGGTATTACTCGTCCCGTACACTTGGTGGAAACCGAACAAAATTTTATACAAGATTATTTTGTACAACTGGCTCCCGGTTCACTTGACCGCATTCAGGGATGGGTGCATATGAACGGTACCCAGCCGAACCAAAGGGTGACTCTGGCTATTCCTGAAGCCGAAATTGAAGTGAGTGTAAACACAGATGAGGAAGGGTATGCCGAATGGTCAGCTATAGCTGATCTTGAATTGTGGTCTCCGGATAACCCGAAGCGTTATGAAGTTCTACTGTCCACAGAGTCAGATCAAATTGCCGATACCATTGGGTTCCGAAGTATTGAAACACGAGGCGAAGATATTCTGCTGAACGGAAAACCCATTTTTCTGCGAGGTATTAATATTCATGAAGAAGCACCTTACCGATCTGGACGTGCTAATAATCTTAAGGATGCCGAAACTCTTTTAGGTTGGGCTAAAGAAATGGGATGCAATTATGTGCGGTGGGCCCATTATCCTCATAATGAAATTATGACACGTGAGGCAGATAGGCTGGGTATACTCATATGGGCTGAAGTGCCGGTGTACTGGGCCATTCAGTGGGAAAACCCGGAAACACTTAAAAACGCCCGAAACCAGCTATCAGAGATGATCCACCGGGACAAAAACCGGGCAGCGGTCATTCTGTGGTCACTCTTCAATGAAACAGAAGAATCTGAGGAACGGAATGATTTTATTCGCTCTCTCATAGATCGTACCCGGGAACTCGATCCAACCCGCCTCCTGACCGGAGCCTTAGAGCCAAACCCTTATAGAGAGCGTACCCTTTACAGGATTGAAGATCCTCTCGGTGAATTTCTTGACGTGCTCGGCATCAACCAGTATCACGGTTGGTTTGGCGGATCACTTGAAGGCATGGACCAGATTGAGTGGGAATCTGATTTCAAGAAACCATTGATAATAAGTGAATTCGGTGGCGCGGCGAAACAGGGTTTCCAATCAGATATTAGCCAACGCTGGTCGGAAGATTTTCAGGCTGATCTGTATACGAACACTCTCGATATGTTGGAGAATATATCCTTTCTACGAGGGACATCCCCCTGGATCCTTATGGATTTCCGTTCACCCCGCCGGCCACTTCCCAGAATCTACGACGGTTGGTCCCGGGCAGGGTTGATATCAAATCACGGATTAAAAAAACAAGCTTTCTACATTATGCAGGAATGGTATCGGAAAATCGAGGAAGATGAACTACAATTTGGTAAAAACTAATGAATGCAAAAGATATTCTCCCTTCACCTTGTTGTGTTTTGATTGCAATTATGCTTGGGAAATAGCTAATATTTATTAAACTGCAACTTTATCAATAGAATACATTGATTGTACGTATTAGTAATTTTAATCAATGAATTCGAAACCCATCAATTGTTTTTATGTCAGGTGGATAAAACTCATCCCCCCGTACATTGCATAAATGTGCCTAGGCATTTTATTCATGATTAAAGTGCATGGCCTCTTATAGCTTTTGCTACAAAAATTGTTTCAGCCATATTCTGGCTTTTG
The DNA here is from genome assembly GCA_040905745.1 of Balneolales bacterium. Taxonomy (GTDB): domain Bacteria; phylum Bacteroidota; class Rhodothermia; order Balneolales; family Natronogracilivirgulaceae; genus JBBDMU01. Next base: position 53,830 of record JBBDQY010000077.1, on the reverse strand, counting down.
CTTCATCATTGAAGATTTTGATGGGGTAGGGTTGTGACTTTATGGTAAAAAATATATTAGCCACCATTTTTCCCAAAGTAGATCTCGAAATGATGGCGATCGCTTTAAACATGCGAGGAAACTCTTCCGCCACATATTCACGAACTTCACGTGAAGATGATTGTGCATAGGTAGCATCTATTAATACACAAACTTTATTGTCGCCGGCAATTCTTTTAAACTCCTCAAGTGTTTCTTTGGCTGTTTCAAGGGTTCGAGCCGCCTCTTTTTTGGAGACCGCACAGTAGATGCCACTTTGGTCGATCCAGACAGTTGTTGTTGGTAAATCGTAAATCTCAGCGTCAACGGGTGGTTTCATAGATAAAATTGATAAATAGTTTATTAACCAAAAAAGGTAAAGCTAATAACTAAATATAATCCATAACAAATTAAAAGAAAGGCTCCTTCTAACCGATTAATGTTACGACTTGTATAAAGAAGCATCAGCAATAGAATTGAGGCTGTCAGCATCACCCACTGATCAAAATCAAGTATTCGTGAATGTACAGACAGCGGTTGAAGTAGTGCCGAAATCCCTAATATCCCCAGTACATTGAAAATATTACTACCTAGAATATTTCCTACTGCTACATCTGCATGACGCCTTATGGTTGCAATTACAGAAATGGATAACTCAGGGAGTGATGTACCCACGGCAACTAATGTTAAGCCTATTACCGCTTCAGAAACATGGAAGGATTCAGCAATTCCTATGGCACCCGACAAAAGGACTTGTGATCCGGCTATCAAAAGAAATAATCCAATAAAAACAGCAAAAAGGGTCCACAGAATCGAATGGGGTATGTTATGAACTTCCTCGGCTTCAGTTTTGTGAAGTTCTGCGGAAGGCATATTGGAATGGCGTTCACTTTGGTAAGCCCAACCTAAATAGGAAAGCAAAGCCACTAGTAATATTAAAGCATCCAATCGCCCTACTATAGCTCCCACGATTAATAATGTAAACAAGAAGCTGGAAAGAACAACTATGGTCGCATCTCTGCGTAATGCTATAGGCTTGATCGTAAGTGGCCTGATTACAGCACAAATGCCAAGTATAAGCAGAACATTACCAATATTACTACCTACTACGTTACCAACGGCTATATCCGGTTGCTCATTAATTGCCGCACTAATTGAAACAACCAATTCTGGTGTAGATGTGCCAAAACCTACAATAACAAGACCGCTCAGAAGTGGCGATATGCCCAGGAATTTTGCTGCACCTAACGAACCCCGAATCAATAATTCGCCCCCAATAGAAAGCAATGCTATTCCTATGATTAGTAAAAGAATATTAAGCATATATGCTTTACGTATTTGATAACTACCCCATTATTATTTAATAATTGAAACAGGAGTAAACTTTGGTTCTTCTATACAATTTGGATAAAGTATTTCAACAAATTCTATAGTATACAGAGCATTTTGATGTTTTTCTTGTGCAGATTCGTTTGGAAAAGCCATTATATGCAGAAACTCATTTGAATCTGTAAGTTGATAAGCCTCATATCTGGTTTCGGGCTCTTCACGTTCTACTGACGTTACAAATTTTTGGATCGCAGCCTGAACTTTATCCAGAGAGCCTTCTTTAATTCGATATTGTGCAATCAGTCTTATCATGATTCATTCCTGGTTAATAGTAGTCGGATTTCCATTTATTACAGAAATTGTATCATATAATCAAATGATCAAGCTTAATAGTTTATTTGTCTCTTAATTCTAATATAGCAGGGTTCTAGAATAATATTTGATAAATATATAATTAATTCAGAATATAGAGGTTATGATATCTACATTATACATATTCATAATATCCAGAGAGTCACTTTAACTAAATATCCAGAATGGAAAATATAGATACTTTAAAACATTCTGCCAATTTATCTCCCAGATACAAATTGGCTAACGCCAATGTTTATGTCTCCCCCGAAATAGGCTACCACTATATAGACTATCTGGATCCTTTAGATGATTTTGTATCTAAGGCTAAGACTATAAAGCTAACTCAGGAAAAGATCCTTCATATTGAAAAATCACTTCAGTCAAATTATAAACGATTTGAAGAACATGTAAAACATTTAAATCGCCAGGATTCTATCAAGGGGATGAAGGTTCTGGATATCGGATGTGGGGGAGGATTGTTTCTTTCTTTGGCTGAAAAGCAAGGAGCACATGTGACAGGCCTTGAATTAAGTGAAAGCAGAATCCAATACTTAAAATTAAAGTATGATTTTGATGTTGTAAAGCAATCCATTGAATCCGCTTATTGGCAGAAATTTTACTACCATTATGATTTTGTGACTTTATGGGATGTGATTGAGCATGTTAATTATCCATTATCAACCTTACAATCAGCTGCAAAAGTACTTAAACAGGGAGGGTATTTATTAATAGATACACCATGCAGAGACAGCTTTTATCATCGGGTAGGTGAACTAACTTATAAGTTCACTAAGGGTAGGTTTCCAACTTTTTTAAACACGATGTACTCAGCTCAGAATTTTGGCCACAAGCAGATTTTCTCAACAAATGAAATGAAACTTTTGTTTGAAGCATCTGGTTTGGAAGTCATTGAGTTAAATAAAGTCCATGAACTGGCTTTTCCATATAGGTATTATCTAAAGAAATTATTCAAATCTGATCTGGTGATAAACTTATTACTGCCGCTAGTGCATATCTTCTTTACCATATTCAAAATCAAGAATAAGATGGTGATTGTAGGGGAAAAAAAGAGCAAAGAAGAGTAAAGAATGCACGGGTATAAATACTACATACTGGTGTCCATCAACTCTTTAGGTTGACGGCGAGGCGTGGCCACCGGCGGGTAGTTTATATTCCCACAGGATCACCCCGTCAAAGATCAGTTGAAAATCCGTTTTAGGTTTCCAAAATTTCTAATGATTTCCTCATCCGCTATTGATGGGTCAATATCAATAAAAATGCTGGTTGGGTAACCGTACCGTGAATCGTATTCAACATCTATACGATGTGCTGATTGATTCTTCTCAATAATATCAAATGCTTCTTCTACCGTGATCGCTTTATTTATAGCGTAGGAATAAATCTCATCCTGTTTTCTTCCAAATGCAGAGTTTTTCGATAGATTATATTCTATCATAACAACTTCATTATTGATAATATAAGAATGGCCAGAACTAGGAGGCAAACATTCACATGACCAGGTTTGCTCTATAGAATAACTTTTAAGATCATAGGCTTCCCATCGTTCTTTAGGATCAGTTATGGAACTATAGTCGTCATCTATGGCAGCAGATCTAAATAGTTCATTTTCATTACATGAATAAAACCCCAGGATAAAAGCGATGAGGAAAAGATTCTTTATCATAACAAATCTCACAAAGATTTAGCAAATGAGCTTTCTTTAATTTGTATGAACTATTGGCCAATAGCAAGAAAAACAGAAAGGATTACTTCAGATTGATTGGCCACCTCTGATGGTTTTCAATACTTTGATATTTTAATATTTCTTCCATGGAGGGAAGAAATAAAAAAGGCGTTGCTTCAGTTTTTTGGTGCTCTTGATAACAAGATCCAAGTATAATGAAATGCAACTTTATACTTGTTCCTGACACCTCGGGATTGTTGACCTATTCCCGATTTTGGATCCCAAAGACAACGCCTTAAGTACATAATAATATTGCGCTTGATAAGCGTCAAGTTAGTTTATTCTAATGTAGCCTGAAGTGTGATAGGCATTTCTGTTAATGATTGGTCAAGTATTATTTACAGCATTCAAACTTCTGAAAAGATATTTAAAAAATTTTTGCGCCCTGCATGAGTTGACAGCATTATATGTTCTATGCAGATTCTCTTTATCATTAGTTAGCTTGTAAGTTAGCTTGTACATAAAGAGCTTTGATTGCATTTTTAAAGATTTATGGTATATTTACTTGCATTAAGGAGGGGGCATAATGCAATGTCTGTGAAACCTTCCATGGATTTTATTTAGTTCATATCGTCGTACACAGGTACTGTTATCAAAAACAATATTACGCCGGGGAAATTGGAAGAAGATATCCCACCTCATAATGTAGCTGAACTTTATCAACGTTCCGCCAGCCTCTACGAGGATATGCCTGCATTTGCCACAAGAAGAAAGGAATTTGAATGGATTCCTGTGTCGTTCCGTGAACTGTATTCACAGGGACTTGCTTTAGCCACCGGATTAATAGATTTGGGAGTTGAAGCTCGCGACCATGTTGGCATCTTTGGTGATAACCGTTTTGAATGGATTCTTTCTGATTACGCTATTCAGTTCTGTGGCGCTGTGAGTGTGCCTCGCGGACGTGATGTGACCGACGAAGAACTTATTTACATTATCAATCATGCGAATATTCGCGTGGCTTTTGTTGAAACGGAAGCATTGCAGGCAAAGATACAAAACCTAAGGTCACAGTTGAAGGGGCTGCAGGAAGTGATTCTGCATGACCCTGATGGAACCGTTCTGGAGGGTAACCGATCATTCGCCGATGTAAAGGCTCTCGGAGGGGCATTGCGTGATAGAGGGGACCGTACTGCGGAAGAGCGAATCAATGATATTAAATCCGATGACCTGTTTACACTCATTTATACTTCCGGTACTACAGGTAAACCTAAAGGTGTGATGCTTACACATGCTAATATGGTATCCCAGATGCAGGTAATCCCCATCAAATTATCTTGCACCGACAGGGTACTATCCATTTTACCCATATGGCATATTTTTGAACGTGTATTCGAAGTCTATACCCTTTACAGCGGGTCATGTACCTACTACACGTCCGTACGTACCCTGGGGGAAGATCTCAGGAATGTAGAGCCTACATTTATGGGGTCAGCACCCAGATTATGGGAAGGCTTGCACAAGCGCATTATGGATGGCATTAAAGCAGCGCATCCCGTGCGTCGCGCATTGTTTCATATAGCCTACTTTCTGGGTAGTCAGTATCAGGAATCATTATTCTACCTCAGGAATAATCATCTAAAAATGGAACCGGAACCCTTCTGGCAACGAGTGCCTCTGTGGATTGCCAATGCCCTTCGGTTTATCCTGGTCATACCCTGGTATGGATTCTTCAACGCCACGGTATTGGAAAATATCCGTCTGGTAACCGGAGGTTCTTTGAAGGCTACGGTATCGGGCGGCGGGGCCCTTCCTCTGGAAATCGACCGATTCTTTAATTATATAGGCATCCCTGTATTGGAAGGATATGGTTTGACTGAAACCTCACCTGTTGTTGCCGTTCGTACAGAAATGGATTTAGTCATTGGTACCATTGGCCCGACGGTTCAGGATACGGAGATAAGAATTGTTGATCTGAATACAAACGAGGTACTTTATCCAAATCCGAATCTTCCCCATCAAGGCCGTGGAATGAGGGGTGAGATCTGCATACGTGGTCCCCAAGTAATGAAGGGGTATTACCGGGAACCCGAAATGACCGACAAGGCTATCCGCGACGGATGGTTTCACACCGGTGATATAGGAATGATGACCTTCAATAACTGCATGAAAATCCTTGGAAGGAGCAAATCAACGATCGTCCTCTCTAACGGTGAAAATCTTGAACCCGAACCCATAGAGCTTCGCCTTGGGCAAAGCCCTTATATCGACCATTGTATGGTGGTAGGCCAGGATCAGCGGCATATCGGTGTCTTGATCGTCCCCAATTTAGAAAGTTTCAGGGAAGCCGGAATACAGGCAGATTCAATTGATGAATTGATGAAAGACCCTACAGCTCATAAGATAATGGGAGAAGATATACGGACTCAAATCTCTTCATCTACCGGATTCAGGGGATTTGAATTAATTCGGGAATACCGTTTTGTACCCGATGCGTTCAAAGTTGGGGATGAACTTACCGATCTTCATAAAATGAAACGTCATGTCGTTGCCAGTAAGTATGAGGAGTTGATTCATGAATTATATTCAAATGGCGCAAGTAGCTTAAAATAGATTATGGATATCGAAACCCAGTTATTATACCCTAGTGACCAGATTATTCTGGGCATCATGATATTTATCATCATGTTTGGCATGGGAGCCAGTCTGACCCTGAATGATTTTCGTGCAATAGGCCGGCATTCGCGAGGTATGCTGATCGGATTCCTCTCACAGTTTGGTTTCATGCCGCTACTGGCCCTTGGTTTAGCCATTATTCTGGATCTTTCACCCTCGCTGGCTATAGCTCTGATCCTGATTGGCTGCCTCCCCGGCGGTACAACTTCCAATATATTCACCTACTTTTCAAAAGGATCGGTAGCCTTAAGCATTGCAATGACCACGGCATCTACGGTAGTGGCTATCATAATGATGCCCTTGTTGCTAGAGCTTTACTCCGCTGGCTTTGTTCAGCAAATCCAGAGTGGCATGATTGCAGATGGGTCTTCACAACGTGATTTCGTCATCCCCACAGGTGATATTGTAGGTTCCTTGATACTTGTATTAGTTCCTGTCATAATGGGAATGATCTTACGTAGAAGATCACCGGGGTGGGCAAAGACTGTCGAAGATACCGCAGGTTTCCTGGCCATCATTGTAATTCTTTATCTACTGGTTACCGTCTTATTCCGCCACTCCGCCCTCTTTTTGAGAACCCCTGTTGAAATATACGCGGCTGCCACATTTATTGGCTTGTTTGGTATTCTTTTTGGCTACTGGGTAGCCAGAGCCTTTCGCTTGCCACCCATTTTTCAAAGAGCAATATCGTTGGAAACCGGCATACAAAACACCCCTGTAGCTTTTGCTATCATATTACTGAGCTTTACCGACCCCATTTTAAGCCAGATGCTTTGGCTGGCAATCCTGTATTCGGCTCTAATTGTAGCGGTATCATCCGGAGTTACCCTCTATTATCGGAAGATTGGCAAGTTTGATTGGGAGGTCTACCGCAATACGCTCATTCATGATCGTCTCTTTGGCGAGGATTACCTAACCCGCTACCCTGAAGGGTTTTTGCCTCCACGCCTGGCTGACCCCAGCCAGGGAACCATACCGAGACTCCTTGCAGAGAAATCAAGAGCATAAAAAGCAGGGTCATTTTTTGCTCTTCTAAATCAATTATTTTTCATCTTTGAAGCATCGCCCACTACTTAAATAATTAAAGTTATTTTGATCATTTCCCTTCTTTGCTACCTGGGAATGATAAGGTGCATTTTAGATCAATAACCACTATTCCAGGGCTAAAAAATGGCCATATTTCTTTAATATCAATGTGTGTTTTGGCCGTACCTTGTCCAAGGCAAGTCTTACAAAACCGGCTAGCAACCGTTCGCGGCATAAGAGATGCCCAAAGCATGGTATGGATTTGATATTCAGTCAATAGTGAAGGGATGGCCCGCCTTACTTAATAATAAAAAAGATTCATTTTGCCTTATCGGGCGGAATTTACTCTACAATTTGCTTATGAATCACTTAAGCTGTTTTAAATAATGAATAGGGATCCAACATAATGATTATTTATACGTATATTAAAGATTACCTTATTTTTTTAAGTCCTGTTAAACAAAGCGGGACTTTTCCGTTTAATTTATTATATGTCGTTTAAATCGCTAGGCCTTGTAGAACCCATCCTCAAATCATTATCAGAAGAAGGCTATACTCAACCAACACCTATTCAATCAAAAGCTATACCCATTGTACTTAAAGGGACAGACCTATTGGGCTGCGCTCAAACAGGAACCGGGAAAACAGCCGCTTTTGCTATTCCAATCCTGCAATTGCTAAGTGCCGAAAAGCCTCGCAGTTATGATAAAAGAATCAGGAGCCTTATTGTTACCCCTACCCGTGAATTGGCTATCCAGATTGATGAAAGTTTTCAGAATTATGGCCGGCATACCGGCCTGAGCAGCGCTGTTGTATTTGGCGGTGTGAACCAAAAAAGTCAGGTTAAAATCTTGAACCGGGGCGTTGATATTCTCATTGCCACACCCGGACGCCTGATTGACCTTATGAACCAGGGGTACATCTCTCTGGATGATATTCAGATCTTTGTGCTCGATGAGGCAGATCGTATGCTTGACATGGGCTTTATTAATGACGTCAAAAAGCTGTTGGCTGCTCTGCCCCGTAAACGTCAGACGCTATTCTTTTCGGCTACGATGCCTCCGGAAATTGTTAAACTAGCCAATTCCATACTACACAAGCCGGTTAAAGTTCAGGTAACGCCTGAATCATCTACTGTTGATGCTATCAAACAGGGTCTGTATTTCGTTGATAAAGGAAATAAACGAGATCTACTCGTAGATGTCTTACAGGATGATACCATAAATTCAGCCCTCGTTTTCACACGTACCAAGCATGGGGCTGATAAAGTTGTCAGACTGCTTCGCAGTAACAAAATTGAAGCCGACGCTATACATGGGAATAAATCCCAGGGTGCCCGACAAAAAGCACTGGGTAACTTTAAGGACCAATCTACCCGTGTGCTAGTAGCCACTGATATTGCCGCCCGTGGTATTGATGTGGATGAATTGCAGTATGTGATTAACTACGAGATACCCAATATTCCGGAAACCTATGTGCACCGTATAGGCAGGACAGGTAGGGCAGGTTCAAATGGTACAGCTTTATCATTTTGTGATGCTCAGGAGAAAGCATATTTACGTGATATAGAAAAATTGATTGGCAAAAGAATACCGGTTATTGACGGCCATGCCTATCCGCTAATTGATCATAACCCACCGGAACCGGAGAAACAGCAGCAACGCCAACCTCGCAAGGATCGTGTCAGGAATAGTGGGAAAGGAAGGTCAAATGGTGCAAGAGCGAAAGCCGGTTCGGCTGGCAAAGCTAAGAATAGATTTAGAAGGGTTTAGAGTATTAAGGTGCAAAGGGTAGGGGATATCCCATAACCCTTTGTTATCTTGACTGATTGAATATTTCTTCAGTATCAGCAAACTTGACCAATTCATCCGCGATTATTCTGTCATTGGATAGCCTGGGCAGCTTGTTTTGTCCTCCTAGTTTGCCGCGTGACTTCATAAAGCTAATCAATCCATCTTTCCTGATAGGTGTGATGACAAGTGGCTTCAGTATACTACCTGTGATCAGATCTTTATAGTAGATGTTTTGTTCCTGCATTTTTTCGTCCAGGGTCTGTGCGAAATCTTTAAGGTCATCAGGATCTTTTGAAAATTCAATAAACCATTCATGGTAAGGTAACCCTTTGGACGGGGTTATTTGCGGGGCTACGGTAAAATCTGTAATCTCTGTATTCGTTTCGGATGTAGCCTGTGCAAGGGCTTTTTCTACCTCTTCAGATATAACATGTTCACCAAAAGCGGACGTAAAGTGTTTGATTCTGCCTGAAACAACCAACCGATAGGGGTCCGTAGAAACAAATTTTACTGTATCACCTATACTATAGCCCCAAAGGCCTGCATTCGTGTTTAAGATGATAGCGTAGTTTACCCCTACCGTAACATCCTTGAGAGAGATTCGGGTAGGGTTTTCATTAAAATATTCATCTGCCGGTATAAACTCATAAAAGATACCTGCATCAATATTCAACAAAAGTCCTTCTGCATTTTGCCGGTCCTGATAAGCAATGAAACCTTCTGAAGCAGGGTAGGTTTCAATGGAGTCGATCTTTTTGCCAATGGTTTTCTCAAAGGTTTCCCGGTAGGGTGCAAAATTCACACCTCCGTAAATATATAGTGAGAAATCAGGGAATACATCCTTGATATACTTCTTTCCGGAGACCTTGAGAAGTTTATCGAAATACATCTGTACCCAGGGTGGGATACCCGCGATAAGCGCCATATTCTCGTTTATGGTTTCCCCGGTGATCGCTGCGATTTTACTTTCCCAATCGTCTATGCAATTCACCTCGTAAGATGGCATATTGTTTCTCTTAAGGTAGCTGGGAACGTGGTGCGCAGAGATTCCGGACAATCGGCCGACGGATATACTTCCTTCTTTTTCCAGTTTTGGACTGCCCTGAATGAAGATCATTTTTCCTTTCAGGAACTTTGTATTTCCCGTTTCTGCTATATAGCAAAAAAGTGCATTACGTATAGAACGCACATGTGTCGGAATCGACTCTTTGGTCAGAGGAATATATTTTACACCTGATGTAGTACCTGAAGTTTTGCAAAGGTAAACGGGCTTACCTTTCCACAAAACATTGGCTTCACCTTTGGCAATCCGGTCGATATACGGTGATAGAGCCTCATAATCTTTGACAGGAACCTGCTGTTTAAAATCGTCATAAGATTTAATGGACGAAAACTTGTGGTCATAACCAAAGGCCGTGTTGCGACCCGTTTCTATGAGCTTTTTAAGCACCTTATCCTGAACTTCTACAGGCCGGGAAACGGCTTTATAAATTTTCCTGACAAAGAAATACGCGAATATCCTTGCAAAAAATCTTTTAAGTGCCATTCGTCATTGAGGTAAATTAATTCGGTCAGGTATCAGCCAAAGGCTAAAAGGCAATACGTTGATTTAAACAGCTCCTTTGATTGTAACAGTTAATATAATTTGCTTGTACTGTATATCAAATATTAATTTTTGACTGGGCGATTTAATCAGAACTCAGCAACGATGGCATCTTCTTTATAATTCTCAATCACCTTTGATGATATATTCTTTGCTTCATCCTTAGTTTCATACCGGCCAATTCGTATTCGGTGTATGACGGAACCACTTACCTGAGCCTCTTTTGAATGGACTTCATCAAAGCCACGTTCTTTCCATTTATTAATTTCCTGATTGGCTGATGTCTGTGATCTAACGGCAGAAACCTGAACGGTGAATCTCCCGCCTGATGATACTTTTGATACTTGATTTTGATTAGCAGATGCTTCTTTTATAATGTCAACCCAGGCAGGGATGCTGTATTCATTTTTTACGCGGTCAGCTTGTGCCTGAGCTTTTTCCTTAGAGTTATATTTACCCAGCCTTACCCTGTAATTATTATTATTCCTGGTGATGAAAGCATCATTGAAACCTCTTTGTTGCCATATACCTAGTTCAGAATTGGCACGATTTGATGTATTCAGTGATGCAACCTGAACCGTATAAGTTGTTAGATTATTTGTTGCATTTCGATTGCTGTTCTCTACAGATGTGGATGCAAGAGACGGCTCATTTTTAGCATCAGGTTGTTTTATATCGTTTGGTTGTGCTATTTTCTCCCCGCGTGCGATGGCCCGGCTCTGTGACTTTATGAATTCCATGGCTTCATGTACCATGATTTCTTCTTGCTGCAACCTTAGGTTTGCCTCTTGTTCCAATTTTTCTTTTTTTCGAATTTCTTCTGTACTTGGACTGCAACCTTCTACCAAAAATAGAAGAAAGGAAAATATTAAAAAATGAAAAGTTAGGGCTTTCATGATTATTTGGTAGGCTTCAGGGGTTATTCAACTTATATTTAACTAAAATATAGGTAAAATATAGGTTTTGACCAATCCATGCTTTCATAACATGATATGCAAAAGAGATGGTGAAACGTTAGTCGGATATGGTAATAATTAACAAAAAATAGCTATGATAAATTCAAGTCTGTATCCCCACCAAAACAAATCCGTACTACATGGTGGCGCAAAGATACAACATGCTGATGCTGCTGTTATTATGGTTCATGGACGGGGGGCTACAGCCCAAAGTATAATGATGCTGGCTGAAGATCTTCCACAACGGGGTGTTGCCTATTTTGCACCGCAAGCGGCTAAAAATACATGGTATCCCAAAACTTTCCTGGCCCCATTGGATCAGAATAGCCCAGGAATAACTTCAGGATTAAAGGCTATTGAAGATTTGATAAAGAAAATTGAAAAAAAAGGTATCCCCAAGAAGAAGATTGTATTATTGGGTTTCAGCCAGGGGGCCTGTCTTGTTACTGAGTTTGCCGCACGAAATGCCGGCCTATACGGTGGTATAATTGGTTTGAGTGGTGGTGTTATTGGGCCAAATGATACTCCACGTAATTATGAGGGTTCAATGCAGGGTACCCCGGTATTTTTAGGTTGCAGTGATGTTGATTATCATATTCCTCTGGAAAGGGTAAACCTTACAGCCGAGATATTTGAAAGGTTAGGAGCCAAAGTGACCAAACGTATTTACGAAAGTTTGGGACACACGGTGAATCAGGATGAAATGCAATTTATCAGAGAATTATTAGAAGTTGTTTCAGGGGCTAAAATTGAAGAATAGTTCTATTTACCTACCATAGCGATCTGCTATAATTTTCTGCTACCACTATTAGTTTCCAACCATAAAAACGGCATTGGCAAATAATAGTTTGCCATTATACCAGAAGCCACGAAAGAGTGGATTATCGTTCATCAGGATAATTTGCCCTGAACCGTGAGGCAATACCCCAAAAACCAGGGTTTCTTCAAGCTGGCCTTTTATATCAGATCCCACAAATCCGGAGAGATGTGCGTTTTCTCTTAAGATCCCGACATTCCAGCCCGAATTCAAATATGTCCAGGTTGAGGCATTATTTTTAAGCGTGTAATAAAGGCTGTCATATCCAAAGCCCAGTGGATGGGAATGATCAATTTGGAGTTTAAAGATACTCCCCCGAACAACCCCTTTCAGAGCTTCACGCTGCCGGTCACCATACCGTCGAAGTTTTTCATGGGCATCATCCTGATCTCCTTCCGTTTTTTCTACTATCTTTTTAGGGATAGCCAATGCTTCATTGCCGGCTAAAAAGCTGATTGCATTTTCCAGGGCAATGATCTTACCTCCTCTTGAGACCCATTCCATCATGCGGTCATACTCATTACTATTTAGAATTTTATTGTAATTACCCCTGGGAAGTATAAATACGTCATAATCATCATAATTGACACGATTTAATTGATGGCTATTAATGAGGGCTAACGGGTAATTAATCTGTTGGTCAAAGTAATGCCAAACTTCTCCAACCCTGGGTGGACTTGTGCTTTCTCCGGTTATCAAAGCGACCTGAGGGGCTCTCAAATGTTTCATGTGATTGGAACCGAAGTCAATGCCTTCATCAACAAATCCGGTAGGGGAGGCAATAAGCTGACGGTTAAACTCTAAGGCCGTTTTCCTGACGATGTGATCGAAATCTTCTCCATGTTTTTCATTGCCAGCACGGGTAATTACCAGAGTGCCTTCATCATATTCCCGGCCATCAAGTGTGAAGGGTTTTTCATTGAAGCGAACCCGGATATTCAGCTTAAGCAGAGTAGCCAGGAATTCTGCATCTTTAAAACTTTTCCACGTGTTGATGTAAGCATACGGTGTTTCGACATCATCGTTGATGTGAGCAGCCTTTTCGAAGCTCACATCCATGGATATCGGATTTACTCGTTGAGTTAAAGCGTATGTTTCAAGTCCATAAGCATAGGGGAGAGACCAAGCGGTAATATCATAGGTGAGTGAATCGGTAATCGTAGCCTGGGGTTCCAGAAGCACTTTTAGAAGTACGGATTTAGGCTGGAAGGCACTGATCAGAATGTCATTAGAGTTCAGCTGTATATTATTGGTTTCGGTTGTTTCGTAGTTATAAGCTGAAACAGAACGTATCTGTGGGGCGTAACCATATTGAATATTTTGACTGTCAAGGTATTCCGTAAATGCACGAAGTTTGTCTGGGGTATTGGTGCTCCGTATGATATACGTTTTATATTGGCTATCCGGGTTGTTGGTTGAACGGAGGAAGTATTCCCGAAAATTACGGACTACCTCAGCAGAGCGTTTTGACACGGCTTCAACCGTTGATAATCCAGATAAGTGATGATGTTCAATCCGTTCTTTCAGGGTGAGGGTATCACCCTCAGTTGTTTGTATGGCTAGCCCGGCTGTGCCGCTGCCGCCTTGTTCATAAGTCATGCCTATAGAACCATTGAAGGTAGGCCAGGTATCTCCGTAGCTGGGGTAAAGCAGATCGAAGATCTCGCGTGTGTAATACAGGGATCCGATTTCATCAAAATACCGCGCATGATTTCTACCTATTTCGGTTTGAATTTCGCGCTGCCAATCGGTGATATCCTCATGAAAAGGCTCTGCAGCGGGTGCAAAATAATAAGGGCTATTCGCTCCCATTTCATGGAAATCAACATGTACATGTGGCATCCACTTTTGAAATAGTTTAGTCCTGTACTGTGTTTCTTGCTGACTTCCCCAAGCCCAGTCACGGTTCAGGTCAAAATAGTAATGGTTATAACGGCCACTGGGCCAGGGCTCCGAGTGCTCGCGGGTTTCAGATCGGGGATCATGAACCTTGCCTTTTATTTGGTTGTACCAGTTGACGTACCGTTCCCTTCCGTCAGGGTTCATGTTGGGATCTATAATGACTAAAGTATTTTCCAGCCATTCGTTTGTAGTTGCATTATTGGGATCGGATAGATCATACAATGTTTGCATGGCCGCTTCGGAACTTGACGATTCGTTTCCATGAATATTATATGCCAGCCAGACAATCGCGATCGTATTTTCTGAAGGTTCTCCATCGGCCAGCCCGGCAAGCCTTAAGTTATTCCGCCTGATTCCTTCCAGACGTTCTATGTTCTCGGGTGATGATAAGAATGCGGTAACAAGAGGCCGGTGTTCATAAGATTCACCATATTGGTTAATTTCAACATGATTGAGTTCACCGGCAATATGGTTAAAATAATCAATAACCCTATGGTGTTGGGTGAAGCGTTCACCCAACTCATAGCCTAGAAATTCAGAAGGGGAAAGTTGTCCCAGTAAACTCTGAGGAAATATTAGAAGGCAGATAAATAAAGGTTTGATGAATTTCATTGAGCAATAATGATCATGGAAGAGCCAGGTGGTGTTAAAAGTTATGGGCTATTACTAACTTCTTTTTGTTTAAATAAGTAATTAAACGCACATTTTATTGGTACTATATTTAAATTCCCTTAATGGTTAGTCTCATAAACCTTGATATTTCATGAATCTTCGTCTGTTTAATCCATTTCGCTGGAAGAAAACCTATCTTATGGGATTGCTGGGCGTTTTTTTAGTGGTCTGGTTCGGGTTTCTCGATTCATACAGCCTTTATACACGATATCAGCTGAACAAGGAAAAAAAGGAGCTTATACAAAGTACCGATAAGCTACGTAGTGAATCTAAAATATTGGAAGCAAAAATAAAAGCCATTGAAACCAACCCTTTGGTACTTGAAAAAATTGCTCGAGAAGATTATGGCATGCGTAAGCCGGGAGAGACTGTGTATCGGATCAGGGAGAAGTAACATCAGGGTTTTTCGTTAACAAGTTTAATTTTATAGATATGCAGGCAGTAGGTATTGATTTGGGGGGCACGAACATTAAAGCAGCCTTGGTTGATCGTGAAAAAGGAATTATTAACCAGTTAAACATCCCAACCGAAGCAGATAAAGGAATAGGTCATGTACTTGATCTGATTGCACAGGTTATAAACCGAGTCAGCCAATCAGCCGAGGAAAAAGTACATGGCGTTGGGATTGGGTCTCCAGGTGTGATTTCTATGGACAGAACTACAGTATCTTATCCCCCCAATCTGTCAGGGTGGACTACGGTCAATGTGGCTTCCGAGATTGAAAGGAGAACCGGGTTTATGGCTCGTGTGGAAAATGATGCCAATCTTGCCGCTTTAGGCTGTTCCCGATTTGGAGTAGGGCAAGCGTATGACAGTTTCATCATGCTCACCCTGGGTACCGGTGTGGGTGGCGGTATCATTTTCAACCGTCAGTTATTTCGAGGCACCACCGGTGGGGCAGGGGAACTAGGGCATGTGACAATAGATTATAATGGACGTTCCTCAAATAGTAATACCAGAGGCGGGATAGAGGCTTATCTTGGCCAGCGGTTTTTAAGCCGGATTGCTGCAGAAGAACTTCGTGAACAACCTGAAAATCCTTTATATGAACGTTTCAAGGACTGTTTTGAAAAGCTGGACCCTCAGGAAATATCCATGGAAGCTGATAAGGGTAATCAGTTGGCTATTAAGATTTTGCATGATGCCGGAGAGAAGCTTGGCTATGCAATTACCAATTATGTGCATATTCTGGACATCCGTACCGTTATTTTGAGCGGCGGGGTTGCAAAGGCGGGTAAATGGCTTATTCAACCTGCTATTATTGCTGCATTAGAAAGAATGATGCCCTCATTTCACGAAGGTTTTAACATTATTTATGAAGAACTTGGCAACGATGCCGCGTTGCTTGGTGCTTCCAGCCTGGCTTTTGAGAATATTTGAGGGCAATTATGGTAAAGAATGACTACACATGTTGCCGTTTATAATTATATCCGACTTTGTTCCGGCAACGCCGTCCTAACCGGATTTGTGCTTCTGTTCCTGGCGTTCTGGAATCCGGCGGCTTCACAGTCGGATACAATTTCAGTACCTCAACCTGATACCACTGCGGTTGAAACACCTGATGCCCCACCCAGTGAACTGTTTCCGGGGTCAATGGAGCAGGATGGAATCGGATCAGGCAGTCAGATCCAGCCTGAGGAGGGTGGTGATGAAATAGAATTTACGGCCAGCGACTCTCTCATTTTTGTATTTAACCCTGAGCGAGAAGCTCGACTATATGGTCATGCAGAAGTCAGGCATCCTGAGGGACAGCTTAGAGCCGGACAGATTGAGTTGAACCTTGATCATACCCTCATGAGCGCTCAAGCAGGTGCTGAAGATGACTCTCTAACCGAACCCATACTTACACGAGGGTCCGATGAGGTTAGAAGCCAGCGTATTCAGTATAATTATACTACAGAAAAAGGGAAGTTCAACGTAGCCAGGGTGAACATAGACAAAGGTAATCTGATTGGCACCCAGGTCAAAAGAACCGCTTCCCATGTTGTTTTTGTAGAAGATGGAATCTACTCTACGTGTGAGCTTGATCATCCTCATTTTTATATACAAGCCCGCAAAATGAAGGTGGTCAATGAAGATGAGGTCTTCTTCACTAATGCGCGGTTGTTTATTCTGGATATCCCCTACCCAATGGTATTTCCATTTGGGTTTATTCCTTCGCGCATCCAGCAAAACCAGTCAGGATTGCTGGAACCGACGTTCGCGTATCAGGAACAGCAGAGAAGGGGTCTGGGCCTTCAGAACATAGGGTGGTTCCAGTATTTTAATGATTACCTTGCCGGGAGAATCTCTTTTGATCTGTTTACCTCAGGCACTTATTTTGTCAATTCAAGGCTGGATTATGCGCTGACTGACAAGTATACGGGATCAATAACGGTAGGCTATTCCAGGGATCGGGGGTTGGAATCAACAGATCCGGATTTCTTTTCTAACGTACAAAAAAATCTTCAGGTAACCCACAATCAGACCCTGTCGCCCTACGCTCGTTTAAGCGGAAACATAGATCTCCGGACGGCGGAATATAACCGCCGCAACTCGTATGATATTGAAGACAGGGCTGAAGTGACTACAAGCTCACGAGCCAGTTATAACTACAACCACCCTGAAAATCTTTTCAACCTCGGTGTTTCCGCTAACCAAAGACGAAACTTTGATACGGATGTGACGTCGCTTAGTGGGCCGGATGTTACTTTTTCATTGCGCAGATTTACTCCTTTTCAGCGATCAGGCCCGGCTTCAGATACCCGATGGTATGAATCCTTTAACATAAGATATCAGAATCAGCTGCGCAGCCGGTTCAATTTTAATCCGAGTGACGACAGTGATGTTACTTTTATGGAAGCTCTGTTTAACCCTTCCTTATACAGGCAGGCAACAGGCAATCTGCGTCATTATGATGCAGGGTTCCAGCAGAATATAGATGCTAGTTCAAGTTTATTAAACAGTCAGTTTGTAAATCTCACTACCAGTGTAAGTTTAAGTGAATATTGGTATCCTCATACTATACGACAAGAGTTTATACCGGGTGGATTGGATACAACCGGAACACAGCTGCCGGGCAGTGTGGAAAGAAGTCTGGAGCGAGGATTTGCTTCAGCCCGTAATTTTAGCACATCAGCAAGTTTGGGTACCACGCTTTATGGTATTTCCAACATGCGCATCTGGAAATTACAAGGGTTCAGACACACGATGAGGCCTTCATTGAGTTTCACTTATTCTCCTGATTTCTCAGACGACTTCTGGGGGGTATACCGTGATGTTCAGTTTAACAATGCAGGAGATACCCGCCGGTACCCTATATATGAGGGAAGCATAATTGGAGGCCCAGGGGCAGGAAAACAGCAAAGCATCGGTTTTTCTGTAAGCAATATATTTGAAACCAAACATGTGGAAAGAGATTCAACAGGGGAGGTCAACGAAAATATTATTCGTATCATTGAAAGCCTAACTGCCAATATTAGTTATAACCTGGCAGCTGAACAGTACAATTTGTCTGACTTGAATATGTCCGCCAGAACGTCGCTGGTGCCTAGTGTTAATATTAATACCAATTTCCAGTTCAGCTTTTACGACCGTGACGATGATGGCCGCCGGATTGACAGGTACCTGTGGCAGGATAACAACAAGGTGGCCTTGCTCACGAACTTCAGGGTTAATGCCAGCACAAGATTCAACGGCGGTGAGGGGCAGGGGTTATCATTTCAGGGAGGTAGTGCCCCCCATTATCCCAGACATTATGACCCGTATGATCAAAGCATCTTCCATCCTGTAGATGATGCCTTCAATGATGTTCCCATAGAGCCAATGGTGGTTCCATGGTCAGTTAATACATCATTTCAGTATAGCTGGCAACGAACCACTACCAACGATATCACACGCAGGGCAACGATAAACAATGATCTGAATATCAGGGTTACCCCTGAATGGCAACTCAACACTTCCCTGGGTTACGACTTCATTGGAAACCAATTGACCCCCAGCCGGTTTAGTATCACAAGAAATTTGCACTGCTGGGATTTATCCTTTGAATGGAGCCCTTTTGGAGATTTCCAATTCTACATGTTCCGTCTGACTGTTCGTGATTCCCAGATACAAAGTCTATTTCAGAAGCTGCCTGGCCTGAATAATCTTGAAAGAAGTTCCAGCCCTATCAACCGGGGTAGATCAACTTTCTAAATGAGCTAAATGTTAACAGTAAAGCTGGGCCAGGGTTGAAGAATTAAATAACATCAGGAATCGGATGCTAATCCTCATGGCCTGAGTTGGTATAACTGACTATCAGGAGCTGATTAAAAATGAAATGAAATACATTATCGCTTCTCTGAAGAAACCCTTTTACGCAGCGTCATTTCAGTTTCATACCGATTGTTTTGGCGCAGTACCTCAAGCTGCATTTGATCTCCTTCATCATATTCACGAAAAAGAGCCCAGGCATGAGTTTTACCGTGGATGTATTCTGATCCTATGCGCATGATAATATCTCCCGGCAGGATACCGCCCTCATAAGCCGGGCCGTCTTTGTTGACACTGGTTACAAACAATCCCCGCATGGCTGGCAGGTTGTATTGATTGGCAATATTACGGTCGATTGAAACAACATCAAATCCAGGATCATAGCTCAGTGCAATCTCGCCGGAATCAGCCAGGTGGTTTACGATTTTCATCACACGATTGCTAGGTATAGCGAAACTAAGGCCGACAAAACCGTCGCTGGTGCCACCAGTATAAATGAAGGTATTCACTCCAATAACCTCACCTGCCGCATTAAGTAATGGACCGCCGGAATTGCCACGGTTTATGGCTGCATCGGTCTGTATCATGTCAAAATACATCTTAGGATCACGTGGATTAGGCTGGAAGTTACGTTTAGTCGCGCTAACCACGCCAACTGTTACCGATGGCTGACCATCTTCAAAAAGGCCGAATGGATTGCCTATCGCTATAGACCATTCACCGACGATCACATCATCAGAATCACCGAACTTTAGAAAGGTAAACTTCTCATCTGAATCGATCTTCAGTAAGGCCAAGTCGGTGTATTCATCTGCACCTACAAGAGTGGCGTCGTAGATCTCTCCGGCTTTAGTAGTAATTTTGATCTTTTTAGCTGTACTACCGCTAAGATGTTCATTTGTGACTACATGCCCCTTCTCGGATATAATAAAGCCCGAACCAAGGCTTTTAAATTCTCTTTGTTCGCCGGGTGACAGGAAAAAACCATAAAAAGGATCAAACTCCAACTTTGCGCCTTCTTCCACTTCGGTTACTGTAATACCTACAACGGCATCACTTACACTATTTACGGTATTTGTTATTGCGTTATGTCTGCTAATGGTTACTTCACTATTTACATCCGATTCATCAGAGGAAGTTGGTGATAGTAAAGCGGCAGGGGTATCGACGAGGTTGTCGGGGAGGTTGATAGCTTCTTCTCTCTGTGAACATCCTACAAAGGCGGTTATTAAGAAGAAATATAATAAAGTTTTTGCAGAGTTTTGACTCACTAATCGTATCATCTAGATTTTCTATACCTGGCTTTTTAGCTGAGATTCTGCAGCCTGAACAACATCTTTAACTGCCTCCGCTAAGGGACCCGAATGCCAGGCTCCCGCTGCTTTCTTGTGTCCACCACCCTCAAACTTCCTGGCGATAAGGTTCACATCAACGTCACTTTTGGCGCGCAGGCTCATTTTAATTTTTCCTTCAAGCTCACAAAAGATAGTAGCAGTTTTTACACCATTAATGCTAAGCGGATGTGATACAAACCCTTCCAAATCAGAGTATGTGCATCCAGTTTGTGTTAACATATCTTCAGTAACGGTCATTGAGGCAATTTGATTGTTAACATGTAATTTTATCCTTTTAAGGCACATCCCCAGCAAATGCAATTGATTTATACTGCGGTCATCATAGATGCGCTGGTGGATTTCGTCCGGGCTAAAATTGCCTCGTTTAATCAGATCGGCAAGAATCAGATGAGTTTTGTACGTGACTGAATCAAAACGGAAAGAACCTGTATCGGTCATTATGCCAGTGTATAAAGCGCGTCCGATTTGACCATCAATCATATCCAGATCGTTCTGCTGAAACAGGTGATATACAAGTTCTGCTGTAGAGGTGGCATCAGGAACGGAATAGGCTATTTCATAAATATCATCAGGGTCCGGATGATGATCTATGAGGTAAATAGGTTTGTTTAGTGATTTAACATACCCGCCAAGGCCACCAAACCGGTCGGGTGAATTTCCATCCAAGAATACAATTCCATCACATCCTTTCAGATACTCTTTATCCGGTTTTACAATGGGATATATTTCACACAGCCATTTCAGGTTTTCCTGAGGCTCATCATCATTAAAACCTTTTACCTCAATACCGTGTTTCTTACACCATAGACATAGTGCTACCTGAGAGCCAATGGCATCACCATCCGGGCGAACATGAGAGAATATGGCTAGACATTGATGAGTTTTTAGTTGTTGGCTAAGTTTTGCGATCATATTTTAATGGAAATTGCGTGTGCTGGATTAACTTATCGATCAGTTTGATGGGTAACTTACGATATTGATAAGTACAGCACCATTGGTTTTTATAAATGTTTCTGATTTACCAGGGAACAGTAGTATGATTTAGGAAAATGATACTCATTAAAATTGATAGCAGGCTTTTAAGAACTAATAAGTTAGAAGTTCTTTTTGTAGTCAATGTTTTATGAGGTATTATACGCCAGGTAATATTACTCAACAGCTGAAGCTTTTTAGAATGCAAGCATATCGTGCACTGATTTTATGTGACGGCGAACCACCATCCAATTTACTTTTTCAAAGTCATTACGAGGCCTGCGATCTATGTATTGCCACCGATGGTGCAGCGTATGCAGCATTAAACTTCGGCATCACCCCTGATGTAGTGATTGGCGATATGGATAGTTTTGTCCCACCGGAAAATTATCAGGGAAAAATTGTCACAGAAGCTGAACAGGATAGCAACGATTTGGAAAAAGCTTTGAAGCATGCCAAAGCAATGAAGGCAGATCATGTTGTTGTTCTTGGTGCAACCGGCAAACGGTTAGACCATACTTTGAAGAATCTTTCCGTGTATAAAAAGTTTAGCACACGATTCTTAAGCCTTGGGTTCGAAGACGATTATGTAAAGATCATTTTGCTGCCTAAAAAATTCTCAGGAAAAGTTAGCAAGGGGGGTACAACCATCTCTCTGTTTCCACTTTCAGGGAAAGTAAAAGGTATTGTAACAACGGGATTAAAATATCAGCTGAATTATGAAGATTTGGAAAACGGCATACGCGATGGAAGCTCAAATGAGACAGTAGGCAACTATTACGAGATAGAACACCGTGAAGGAGACCTCCTTTTGTTCGTGCCCCAACAGCATGAGGGCACCAAATTTAAAGAGAAAAATAAGTAAAACAATACATTGGAATTACAATTCTCTCCATTTGACTGGTTCTTAATTGGCGCTTACTTTGTATTGCTCATCTTCCTGAGCTTACATAAAAACTGGAAATTCGTAGATGAGGAAACGTATCTGCTGTCAGGCAGAAAAGTTACCCTGCCGGCTTTTGTAGCTACCTTGGTGTCGACCTGGTATGGCGGGATATTGGGAGTGGGTGAATACAGTTACCAATTTGGAGTTTCCCAGTGGCTTATATTTGGGTTCCCCTATTATGTCTTTGCAATCATTTTTGCCGTCTTCCTGGCAGGCAAAATACGAGAAAATAAAGCACTGACGATTCCAGAGGCCATAGCACAAAAGTACGGCGCCAATTCAGGCAAGTTATCATCTATTGCCATATTTGTTCTGGTGAGTCCTGCTCCCTATATCCTGATGCTGGGGCTGTTAATTCAGTTCATGATAGGAGGAACAGATTATGCTTTAGTATATTCCATACTGGTAGCCTTGTTTTCAGTAGCTTATGTTAGCTATGGGGGATTTCAAGCTGTAGTACGGACGGACATACTACAAATGGCGCTTATGTTTACCGGGTTTATTATCCTGATAGTGTATGCCATTCAGTCATTTGGAACACCCTTAACGCTCTGGAAAGAGCTTCCCGAATCCTATCGAGACTTCAGTGGTGGACATTCCATTCAATATATACTGGTCTGGTTTTTCATCGCTATGTGGACGTTCGTGGATCCCGGTTTCCACCAACGGGCTGCGGCTGCCAGGACACCGGCAATAGCCCGTAAAGGCATATTGGTTTCTGTGGTTTTCTGGTTTGTGTTTGATTGCCTAACCCTTTTAACCGGACTCTATGGAGTGGTAATGCTGGGTGATATTGATAATCCCATCATGGTGTATCCCTACCTGGCCAATACGATTTTGCCATACGGGTTCAAAGGTCTTTTTTTTCTGGCTTTACTTGCAACGATAATGTCCACTTTAGATAGCTTCCTATTTTTATCAGGCCAGACCTTAGGCCGGGATTTGCTGGCAAAAACATATACTAAAATCAATAGGATAACTTTAACGAGGTTATGTGTTCTTGCTTCGGCATTGTTGGCTATCATCCTGATTTACATTTATCCAAGTGTAATCGCACTATGGTACGTCATTGGTTCAGTAATGATACCTGGTTTATTGATTCCGGTGTTGGGAGTTTACATAAAGTTCTTTGAACTGCCGGAAAAACGGGCTGTTATCACACTAGTAGTTCCCGTCATGGTTTCACTGATTTGGCTAATTATTGGAAGTATCATGGGGGATGATATCTATTCGCAGGTTTTTATGGGTGTCGAACCCTTTTATCCGGGACTGTTGACCAGTTTAGTTATCTGGATTTACGGAAGGTCTGAAATGAACACCTTCCGCTGATCATTTCCAATATTAACACATCAGAATACAATTAAAGCTTATCTCTGCTAGTTACTTACTAAGATGTTTTTATTAATATACTAATAGGTAATATGGATATTTTACGGATCATCCTTTCTGTCATTATTCCTCCGGTTGGAGTCTTCTTGCAAGTGGGTATAGGTTTACATTTTTGGCTGAATATTGTACTTACCCTGTTAGGTTACATCCCTGGCCTGATTCATGCCATCTATATAATTGCCAGCCGGTAACCCTATTGCTGTGGAGTACCGAATCTGGCTGCTTTAAAAAATTCAGTAACAACAGAGTTTTCATTGGGCTTAGTAATATCCAATTCGTCAGTGTTGTAAAGAGTTATGCCAACAGGGGTGTGTACTTCCCCTACCAATTTGTTAAAAGCCCTAAGCGCAAAATTGTGTGCAATGGATTCTGTGCTTACGGAATCCGGATTATCAGGTTCCATGAAATAGTGGCTTTCCATATATGATAAGTGAAGGTCGATGGGTGATGCTACCAGATAGTTCGTCTGATTTGAAAGTTTGGCTGCGGTTTCGGGGGTCCCATTGTTGCAGGTTGATAGAACTGCCAGGTCAAAACGATTCCCATACCCTATGTCAATATCATTGAAATAACTCATCCCTACCGATAGGCTGCTAATATTAAAATCCGCCTTGGGTATAGAAACATGATATCCCCGGCCTTTATCAGTTGGTATTTCATGTCCATAATATAAGAATACCCGCTTTGTTAGCTCTTGTTTCCCTAAGGCATATTGATGATAAAGGGCGGCTTCTTCCTTAAGATCTGATACAGGTAGACGAGAATAGCTGTTCTCTGCTAACAATTCACCACCCCTGTAATAATAGAACTTGCTCTCTTTTTTAGGGAATAAGTAAAGGATGTGGCTTTTGGGACGTTGATGAAAGATAAAAACCTCGGCATGTGGGTTTGTATGACCCACTGCCTTGGCTTTTTCTAAAATTCTCTTATCAGCTTTAAATGCAGTACCGTTTTCGTGATATAAATAACCGGCGTCTCCATGTATAATGTATATCAGGCTGTATTGAGTTTCAACTGTATCCTTTACCAGTATTTCTTCTGTTGCTGAGCATGCTGCAAACCAAAAGACAAAGCAAATGCTCGTGATACACTTGAACGTCATAGTTAACTGGCTATCAGAACCAATATTAAGGCTAAAAGTAAAGCTGTTGTCACGCTGATGGTGATTGTGCGATTGGCTTGTTCTATGTCTTGCTGCATATAATCGGTGAAGTCATTCAGATGGACATCCTGAACCTTAGAAAAGCCGTTCAGCCCATTGAGTTCATCTTTTTTTTCCTGGAGATCATGAATAAATCGATCTATAAACTCCTGATCCTGGTCTGTTAAAGTCATATTTTTTTTCACCGTATTCAGTGATCCGGATAGATGGCCGATAGATTTATTCAGGATGACTCTTTTTTCGTCCGGATCATACGTACTTTTAACCTGTTCAACAACATGGTTTACGTATTTTTTAAGTTCATTCTCCGCTTGCGTTGCCTTGTCTGGTTGAGCAAAAACGGTGCCTGATATAAAAAATACGGTGAATAGAATTCCAAGTATTTTAGCTTTCAACATTTAAACCTCTTGTTCATTACAGTTTCTGTTATATATATCAATAAATATCATATATACGCGGAATAAGCTATTCAAATTGCCCGGTTAGAGCATTAGAAACTGTAAATATATTATAATCTTTATAGGTTTTACTTAAAGGGCTACACGTCCTTCAGAAGATGGGAAAGGTTGAGCTTGTGGATAGGGATAAGGTAGCTGCGGTTAAAAACATCTTTATGGATACCATAAATACCGGTTCCCCGAAAATCTACCACACAGAAGTTGTCTACAATATTGATGATCTCTCCAATGCCATAAAACTCAGGACTGGGACCATAGTAAACAAGGTCGCCTGTATGAAGGTGATTCTCTGCCCTCCGGTGAAATGGCATGATCACCGGGAGTCGATCGGTTCGATATGGAAGTCGCTCAGCTTGCATAATGAACTAAAAATATAGGCATAATTTCCTATTCAATGTAAACTAATATCTCTCTGATTGTATCACTCCGGTGTTTAAGCCGTATGTTAATCGGATGTTCGGGTATATACGGATTTATCTTAGAAGGCCATTCAATCAAACAGATTCCCTCACCGTAGAAATACTCATCAATACCTAACCTTGTGGCTTCTTCAGGAGTATTTATCCGATAAAAATCAAAATGATAAACGGGGATACTGCCGCCTTCGTATTCGTTTATAATAGTAAATGTCGGAGATTGAACTTCATGCTCATCTATCCCAAAAAAAGAAGCTATTCCTTTCACCAGATGTGTTTTGCCTGAGCCAATGTCTCCGTGCAGGCATACTACATTGCCCGGTTTCAAACTTTTGGCTATAGTACGGCCAAACTCCAGGGTTTGCTCCGGCGAATGACTTAAAAATTTATGGAGCTCCTCAATCACGGATGTTTTGCTTAACGGGGCTTAAGTGTGGCAATAGGTAATATCATCTCTTCCATGGATGCTCCGCCATGCTGGAAGGTGTCTTTATATTTATTCTGGAAGCGATGGTAATTCGTTGGATAGACAAAATAATAGTCTTCCTTAGCGATGATATAGTTGGTATTCCTGTTATCCACAGGCAATTTATAAGCCTCGGGATTATCAATAAATATTGTTGAATCCTTATCGCATTTCAGATGACGCCCATATTTGTAACGCAGGCTGGTTGAGGTGTCTCTGTCTCCAAATACCTTGGTATCTCGTAATGATCGGACGGCTCCATGGTCGGTAGTAACAATGATGGTAATATCCTGGTCAACCAACGCTTTGAACATTTGAAACAGAGCGGAGTGAGCAAACCATGTTTTAGTTAATGCACGGAAGGCAGGCACGTCCGGTGCGATCTCTTTCAGGACCTGGGAATCGGAACGAGAATGAACGAGGGTATCCACAAAATTAAAAACAAAGGCGCTAAACTCGTTTTGAGTATAGTTAAGAACTTTATCAGCCAGACGCTTCCCCTCATCAGCCTGAAGCACTTTTTCGTATCTTGGGGTAAGCTTGTACTTTAATCTGCTGAAATGATGTTTAAGCAATTCTTCTTCGTGCTGATTCAATGATGTTTCGTTTTCATCACTGTTATTCCACAAGGCTGGGTAGTTCTTAGCAATTTCAGAAGGGTAGAGCCCCGCAAAGATGGCATTCCTGGAATAGGGGGTTGCTGTGGGCAGTATCGAATAATAAAACTCGGTATCAATTTGGTAGAATTCGTTAAGCATGCTTTCAAATACCAACCATTGATCATACCGCATACAATCTATAATAAACAAGAAGGTGGTATCCCCCTTGTCTATATGGGGTAGCACATACTGTTTCATCACATCAGGTGAGAGGGCTGGACGCTCAGGTATGCTTTCCCCTAACCAGTGATGATATTCATTTTGGATATAACGGCCGAATGCCAGATTAGCCTGCTGTAGCTGATCGTCGAGTACCTGACGTAACCCTTCATCACTGCGTTCGAGCTCTAGATCCCAAAGGGTTAGCTTTTTATAAATGGATATCCATTCTTCCCAGTCAGGCTGACCATTGATCTGTGATGTAATCTGATTAAAGCTTTGCAAATAGGACTGTGCAGATTTTTCGTCGCGCAACCGATGGCGGTCGAGAATCCTCTTGATGGTCAGTAACAATTGATTGGGATTAACCGGCTTGATCAGGTAATCTGATATCTTGCCGCCTATGGCATCCTCCATGATAGATTCTTCTTCACTCTTGGTTATCATGACTACCGGAAGAGATGGCTTCATTTCTTTAATCTGAGCCAGTGTGGTGATACCATCCATGCCTGGCATCTGTTCATCCAGAAATACAATATCAAATGATTTGTCGCGAATCATCGTAAGGGCGTCTTCCCCGTTGGATACAGGCGATACTCCAAAACCTTTATTTTGCAGGTAAATAATATGGGGTTTAAGCTGATCTATTTCATCATCAGCCCACAGGATTTCAATGCTCATATGATATTTGATATTAAATCTTTAATTCCAAAAATGGTTTGATCTGTTTCAATCTCGCTGGGCCTATTCCACGCACCTGCATTACTTGCTCAATGATCTCAAATTCTCCAAACTTTTCGCGGTATGCAACAATGCGATCCGCAATTACAGGGCCAATACCCGGTAGCTGTGTTAATTGTTCCCTGGTAGCCGTGTTGATATTAACTTTTAAGGATGCCAAACGTGAAACTACCGAATCCTGATTAGAACTGGCAACGGGTTCAACGGTATTATCCTTAATGGGTACCAACGGAACCCCGGGTTCTTTAGTGCCTGTATCCGATGGCGGATAATACTGTGCGAGAAGTGCGGCTTCTTCATGTTCCCTAATGAGACTTAATCTTTTAAACTCAGCTTCAATGGGTTCATAATACTCTTCGTTGTAGACAAAAGCCGGTTGCCAGTACAAGCGGACTGTACTTAATATGACCAGCACCGCAAAAAAGAAGGAAATGAGAATACGTTCTGAAGGTGATATCTGAAGCCGGTCAAGCCAGAAAAACAGGTTTCTTTTAAACATGGTTTATTGATTTATTTTTGTTCACATCTATGTTAAAGATGAACAAAAGCCAAAAACCTTACAGAGAAACCTTTTTAGGATTATATATAAACAGCTATCACATAAGCATGTGATATTTTGAAAGGCAAGAAAGGTTTAATCTTTCTTATCGTCTTCAACATCTATCTCTATGTAATCTTGCCTGACTTCTTTATCGTCATCGTTCTCATTTCTATACCGCTCGACCACTATCTTTGCATCACTGAATATGACAGCGGCTGCAGCTACAGCAGCGATGAAGGGTGCTAATAGAAACAAACCGCCCACACCAGCTACACCAAAAGTAAGTGGTGTTTCAACCAGCGTCCGGCCGTTACGATCTTTAATAATAACCCGGCGAACATTGCCTTTCCTGATCAGTTTCTTGACCTGATTCAACAATTGGTTGCCGGAGACTTTGATTTCTTCAAATATGGTATTTGACATCATTGCAGCGTTTTTGGTTATGTGGGTATTTTTCATAATGTATATACGGATTATAAGCAGTTTATGTTACAAATCTGATGTTCCGGTTGATTATATTTGTCTCACGATAAATATTTTATCTTGCTGCGCAAGGAAGGATCTCTATGGTTCTCTTTATACGAAAGAGAACTCTAAAAGATACCTATGCTCGCCCATGTTTTTTGCGCCTCAACATTCGGTGTAGACGCCCACCTCATTGATGTTGAACTTAATTATACAGGAGGGGTGCCCCAATACTTTCTTGTAGGCTTACCTGATAAAGCTATTGTCGAGTCCCGTTCCCGCATTATTCCTGCCATAAAGAACTCTGGCGCCACGATGCCCAGCGGTGCGGTGACCGTTAATCTGGCTCCCGCTGATTTGCCCAAAGAGGGCAGTGCTTTTGACCTTCCAATCGCCGTGGGTTTGCTCTGCGTTTCCCACCAGGTAAGGCCGGATAAACTTCCTTATACAGTAATCCTTGGTGAACTTGCCCTTGATGGTTCCCTCCGGCCGGTTAAAGGTATTTTGCCTATCGTTGTTGAAGCCAGGAAGAAAGGGTTGAAATATGCCATCGTTCCTGCGCAGAATGGATCGGAAGCTGCGGTAGTTGAAGGAATCGAAGTTTATGGCCTGGAGAATTTAGAACAGGTTATCAGCTGGCTTAACAGTACTGCAGAATTTAAGCCTGTATACCTCGACCTGGTTAGCCTGTTCAATAAGCAGCAGACGGACGATGTAGTAGATTTCAGTGATGTAAAGGGACAGGAGAATGTTAAACGTTCAATGGAAGTAGGCGCTGCCGGTGGTCATAATATAATAATATTATGACGTTTTCTTACAATATAGTAAGTAATTGATTTGTAAAGGGTTGTTGGAATTAGTTAAATTAATTATAGATTAAATATCACCCCAGAATTTAATTAAATAATAATCCAAATGACTGACAAAACAGCCTTACCACTGAAAACCGCAAGAGTAAACGAAGGTTTTACACAATTCGACCTTGCTCAGGTTGCAGGATTGACCCAAACCACTCTCTCTTTTATAGAAAACGGTCTGGTACAACCCCAGGAAACAACCCGTGAGCGATTGGAAAGCATTCTCGGTTCCATCGACTGGGTACAAACATATAATAAAGGGCGTGTAAATTACAAGCATCAACCAAGAAAAGAACAAGTCCCGGAGGTGCAAGGGTGATTTATTATTGGGAGACACAAAACATCATACCACCAACCATTATAGCCCAGCACCATAATGAACCGGCGGAATCCTTTAAAGAACAATGCCCAAAGTGTGTAAAGCTTGCCAAAGAGTCGGCTTTTTATGATGATGCAGAAGCGAAAAAGATATTGGCAACCGCATACCCAGACCGTGAGAAAGAATTTTGGATGCACATCACCCCTTTTGAAATAAGCAGAGTAGTTGACCCGCAAGACCCGAAAGGGCTATTTGCATTGTGCGAATATGAGTGCCCTGCCGGTCATAAATTCACGAAATGGTACAGGTATCAAATCATTAATTGGAAAATTGGTGAGGGCTTCCGTGCAGGTGCATGGCAGAGTTCTAAACATCCTAAATTCTATTCTAAATACTGCCTAAAATGGCATGGGTTCAGAGATGCGGGTTTTTCCTTTGCAGAATATTTACAAAGTATGGCTATCGGTAGAATCCCTGAACAGAAA
Organism: Balneolales bacterium; assembly: GCA_040905745.1. GTDB lineage: Bacteria > Bacteroidota > Rhodothermia > Balneolales > Natronogracilivirgulaceae > JBBDMU01. The sequence continues at coordinate 23,380 of JBBDQY010000077.1, read as the reverse complement.
TTTGAAGAACTGGTTGAAGCGGAAGACCCGCCGACTTTGGAACAACTTGCAAAAATTGGCAGGCAATACCTCGGGCAACTCCACCGCACGAAATAATTTAACACCAACTAATAATAATGAACAGGTATCATATGAAAACGAGAACAAACTTTGTTGTTAATCAACGAATAACCAAAGACGGAAAACCGTCAACCAACACGACAGAATGGCCGGAAAAACAAGACCCCGAACCTTTAAAGCATCAGGTCAATTATACATCGGGGGATGATTCAGAAATGATGCTTCCAACGGGTTTTAAACTTTTGGCAAATGGTGAAATCGAAACACCGATTGACAGGCAGGTTAAAGCAAAAACGGAAGTTCAGGAAACTAAACAACAGACTGACAGCGACAGTGAGCCATTGCTACCGGCAGGAATAAAACTTGAAAACTAAAACTGAATAATGATGCAAACAAAATCGAAAATGAAAAATACTGGAAAGGCTGACGGTTCCAAAAGATACGCTAGTGGCAAGTATCCGGAATATCACGCTGAGTACCAACACAGGATTAAGCGATCAGCAATTCTTTCTGATTCGGCGAAGACTTTGTGGAACCCCGACAGCAATGCTTTGACAGGTGTCGGTAATGCAAGGGCTTCTTTAGCTGAACTGGTAGGGAATGATGAAGGGGTTTATGTCCGCGATGGTCATTTTGAAAAGGCACGTATTCCTAGCATTAAATCTGAACTGGAAAAAATCCATAATGCGTTTAAAATTTGGCAAAAGAGACAATTAGAAAGTGGACAATCATTTGAATTGCCGAAACAGTGGCCAAGTGATTTATTGACAAAGCGTTTGAGAGCAGAAGCCATTATAGATGTCTACACACGTGAAAAGTCTGTCCTTGAATCCCGGATTGTAGAGTTGCAAGAAAGAGCGAAAAAAGACCATGAAAAAGGAATCTTGCCGTTCGGTCCAATTGGTGAACTTGGCAAAAAAGGAAATGCAATTATTAGCGTGGACGGACAAAGGCTTACCTTTGATGCAAAAGGGAGGCCGGTTATTTCAGAAACCAGTTCACCTTATGACGGTCTTTCACTCTACCACTATCAACAGATGGCTAAGGCATGGGTTGACGAACACCATCTGAAAAAGAACCACCATCAAGAAGTGGCTGTTATCCTTCGGGAGTTTGAAAAGTCTAAAAGCAAAAAGCTGAGTGGCGAACCTAAATGGGCTTTGGAGATTGCTAAAAGGTATCTGGAATACAGTGATAAAGGGTATCACGAACTAAAATTCACAATCGGTAAGATTTATAAATGGCGACAAAAGTATGATTGGTCGACTAAAGATCAATGGCCGGAGTGGCCTAAAGGCATAAACAAAGTTGAATGATTTGTTCTGGTGAGGCAGCTCACCTCCGTGGCCCGGCGGTGGTAACTTTGTCCCGTCGTCGGGCTTTTTTTTAACCTTAAAAATCCTGAATCATGAAAAAAGGAAAAATTGAACTTGCAATATTTTTAGCTGCGGTTTTTACGCTAGCGGTTTTGCTCTTTTTACCTACTTAAAAGCTTTGAAAAGTTTTAGGAATAGTAACCCATGGCTATAATAGAGATCGTACGTGAGAATCTTGTATAATGCTCTATTATGGGGGTACAGAGGTAAAATTTTATGAGTGTGATTGGAGATTTACGACAAAAGGAATTTCAAGGTAGGGAATTTATCTACGGAGAAATTATAAGAGATTATCCACCATACACAAGGTTGATTCTCCATGCTAAAAAGCCGAAAAATCCACAGGGCAGGGTTGTGAAGTTGAAAAAATTGACAGTCAAAAGATTACGGCAATTGCACCCTTGGAAACGTGGCATGTTGTTACTCTACGGATTCAGCAACAGAAAAAATCATAAAACGAATGTTTGAGTTGTATAATAAATTGCGGGGGGTCAAGTCCTTGGTGGGTTCTTCCAGTGCACCTGCCAAGGCACCCCTGCATCTTTTAATCTCTAATGCACTGGATAAGCACTGGAAAAATGAAAAAACCAAAAATGAATGACCCGTTAAATGAACGGGAAAAAGGACAGCAGTTTATAGAGCGTGACATTCTCACGGGAATAATTGTTGATGATGAGTACTGTAACAAAGTTTGTGCAGTATTAGAACGGCACGGGCGACATTGCTTAATTGCTGATATGTCAAAAATGTTATCCGGCTGGGTACTGGATTACCACAAACAATATGGGACGGCACCGGGAGGTGAAATTGAACCAATCTATTATGAAAAGCTCCGAAATGATAAACTTGCAAAAGACCTTGCAGAAGATATTGAGGTATTTTTAGGGGGTTTATCAGATTCATATGAACAACAGGAGGAGTTCAATGTTCTGCACCTGATAAAACGCACACAGGATTATTTCAACAAAAATCTGTACGCAGAATGGCAAGACGAAATCCGGCGGGCAACAGAGGCCGGGGAATTTGACCAGGCAGAAAAACTACGACAAGATTTTCAACTGGTATTGTTTGATAATCCTGAAACTGAAATCATTAAAGCCGGAGACCTGTACGACATGAAAATTAAAAAGCCGAAATTTTTGGTAAAGGACTTTTTGCCAATGGGACTTACCATCCTGGCAGGAAAACCAAAAACGGGCAAAAGTTTTTGGGTACTTAATTTGGCGCTGTCTATGGCGCAAAAACAACCCGTGTTTGATCATTGGCAGGCTCGATACGGGCAGATTTTATACCTATCACTGGAAGACCCGGTTTACCGTTTTCAGGACAGAATGCGGAACATTGAACCGAACCCGGATAAGAAACGGCTCAATAAATGTTTGGAGCCATTTTTTGAATGGGAGAAATTGGGAAAAGGCGGATTAACCCGAATCGAACGTTGGTTAGAGACTCACCAAAAACCCGTTGCAATAATTATTGATACCATTGCCAAAGTTTGGAGCAAAAAATCTGGTACAGGCGGGGGCGGTTTGTACGCTGAAGAGTACAATATTTTCGGGGAGTTGTCAAACCTTGCCCGAAAGTATGACGTTGCAATCATTGTTTTGCACCACACCACAAAAGGCAAACAAGCGGATGTTTTTGATGAAATCCTAGGGGGTTCCGGCACGACAGGCCCGGCTGATAATTTGATGGTGCTATCCAATGAGCCAAACCGACCTGGCTACAAAAAACTATCAATCCGTAGTAAAGATACTGACGAAAAGCATCTGGCATTTTACAGCCATGACGGGGCGGACTGGGAATTTGCCGGGCAAGCTGAAGAGGTTCAGAAATCGGCAGAACGCCAAACGCTGTACGACTGGTTACAGGAAAATCAACCCGCAGGACTGAAAGAAATTAAACAGGCGTGCAAGAATGGGGAGATTGATTTTTCGCACAATTCAGCAAATACGGTACTCCGTAAAATGGTGAGTACCGGAAAACTGGAACAGCCCGAATATGGCAGGTATGCTGTCACTGGATGGGTGGATCAACAGGCATCCCGAAAGGTCGGAACAAAATTAAGACGCTTAAATGGTATATAAAGTGTATAAACTATATAAAGTAGGCAAAAATCGCTGTATATGGGCTGTAAACGCAGAAAAAGTTTATACGCAACTTTATATAGTAAACATTGGGGTGTATAAACTTGATTTGGAAGGAATCCGAACTTTATACAGTACTTTATACAACTTTATACGGAGTTTATATAATTAAGTATAATATTAATAATAACTTAATATAGTTTATATGGAATTATAAACTAATTCACCCCAATAAATACACTACCCCAGTAAAAATAAAACATCAATTCACCCCAAAAACGGTTCACACCGTCCGGGACTTAAGAAAACATAAATATATCATGGCACAAATTTGCAAAGTTTGCTCACACCCAAAAACCAAAGAAATTGAGAAGGATATTATCAACGGTCTGTCTCATACAAAGATTAGCAAAAAATATAACGTGGCGTATTTCAGTGTGCGCTATCATTCCGAGCACCATTTGCCGGAAAAACTGGTAGCCGCTGAAAACCGTTCTGAAATCCAGCATACAGATGGAATTTTACAGAGAGTAACAAGGATGCTCAATGAGAGTGAACGAATTCTTGCTGAAGCCACCGACCGGGGTTGGCACGGTACCCAGTTAAAAGCTATAAACCAACACAACAGCTCCATAGAACTACTGGCTAAGTTGTATGTTAAGATGGATGAAATCCGTCAACGTGAAGAACAGGCAGAAAAGGCAGAAGACAGGGCAGATGGGTTTACAGAGGTTATGGATAGGCTTACTTTGTCTGAATTAAAATGTCTTCGTTTTCTACAATGTAAAGCAACTGCATACGTGGATGATGAGGATGAAACAGAATCTTTCACCATGCGGAACTACTTTCAGGAATTTGGTAACGACCCGGAGAAGTGGCCTGAGTTGAAGTATGTATTGGGTGAAAAGGAGAATAAACCTCGATCAGTTTTTGATGTTGAACACACTCACCAAGTACAAAATAGTTACAAAAAAACTAGGGCTACCTCCGACCAACCTAATAAACCAAAGATTAAGGTAAAGCGTAAACCTACCCAGCAGGCGGACGATTTAGAATTAGAAGATTTAGAATTAGAAGATTTAGAATTAGATGATTTTGATGAATTGGATTTAAAACCCCTTTCCAATGAAATACCATCTGAAAAAACAGACCCGGATTGGTTCCGTGAGCAAACTCGTAAGAACTTAGGTTTTCGGTAGTAAGTAAGCGTAGGAATTGGTAGATATAACCCCCTATTTGAGCATTACACCATTTTTTAAACAACGATCTCCCCATAAGTAGTAGTAGACTATAGCTAAACATATTTGCGTAAGTTTAAAACCGTTATCCGGGTGTTTTCGCAAGGGGTTGGCGGTCAGAATCTTGAGAGTTTATATTTCTAATAAAATCTAAACTATTTGGTAGTAAATCGGAGGGTATTCTAATATATTAAGTAGGAAATATAAACTAATAATCCTTAGAATTATCTGCTATGACTACCCAAACAGAATTAACCCCGGATAAGTACCTATCCAAAAACGAATTAAGTAAACTCCTTACAACCGTTACCGAAAAAGCTACATTGGATAAAGCCAAAGGACGTACAGTTTGGCCACGTATTGAAATGATGATACAACTGGCTTCCAATACTGGAATGAGAGTAGCGGAGTTGGTAGACATTCAAGTCCATGAGGTGAATACAGGACATGAACCGTCTGTTTATGTTAGCAACGGTAAAGGTGGTAAGCCTCGATTAATACCAATTTCTAACCAGCTTAAGAAACGGCTAAAAGACTTCATCAATGCCAATGAGTTGAAACCAACGGATTGCCTCTTTAATGTGAACGGTCGGCAATATTCAACAATGGGTTTACAACAGCAGTTTAAGAAAGCAGCAAGGGCAGCCGGGTTGGACTCTATGTATTCAATCCATAGCCTCCGGCATACTTACGGAACGTATCTGTATGAAAAGGAAAAAGACCTGCGAATGGTGCAACGTCATTTAGGACATGCTTCACTTGCTACGGTTCAGATTTACGTTGGTGTTTCAAAAGAGCGTTCTTATCAGGCTGTGAACGGGTTGTATGATTAAGAGACACGAAGTATAATTAGGCATCAGTTCGGAAAATATGGTTGGGTTTTGCTAATGGGTAAAATTATTATTCACTCATTTCCAAGCTTTCAAGTCTCCAATTCCTCTCGGAAGTTTGTCTAATTTCCCCTACAAAATGCGTTCTTAATGTAGCTCCAAACCTATTCTGGGAATCTACATAAGATCGTATGCGATATCTGTGATTACCAAGATATTGCACGTGATCTCTCCTGCCATCTAATACACCGGGAAATTCGGCTGTACTCGGGGAAACAAGTCTGTCCTCAACAAAATCCTCTATATTTATATAGGCCGCATTTGAGTTATCTTGCCGTTGCCATGCCGTTGCACGTTCCGCTGCACGTTGTCTCTGTTGCTCTGCTTTTTGCTCATTTAGCCAATTTGCTAATCCAGAAATTTCAGACGTATAACTTTCTGACACCCAACCCTCTGCATCATTTTCAACAGATCGAATATTTAGCCAACCAATAGAATCCGCAAGTACTCGAATTTGTTCGCCCGGATCTAAGGCGGAAATAGTTTTATAATTTGTACCTGGACCGGATCTTATATTCAGAGATGTATTGGAAAATCGGTCGGCTAAAGGATTAATGGAAGGGTCAGTTTCAGATTTGCCAGTAAATATCCAAATAAAGAAAATAATGAATCCTAAACCAATTAAGAAATTTACCAATTGGTTATCTGTAGGCTTTTTTGCTCCACAGTACGGGCAGTTTTTAGCCTTTGTGCTTATTTCTTTTTTGCATTCCTTACATTTTTTTAGTGCCATAATACCCCCTTTATCTATTCAGATGAATGTGAATTTATAAATAAATACATTTAATTGAGAATGATTGATAATCGTTAACCTAATTCAATCTATTTCAATAACACCTCCAACATAATTAACTCCAACAACTCCGGTTGCAGCGCAATATAGGAAAGTAATTCGGTTTCTTCATCTAAAGTTAAACGGTTCCTAACTGTTTGTGTGCAGAGGTATCCAAGTCTTACATCATTCATAGCTCTTTATGGGTTGGTTTAATGGTTCATTTATAATAAGAACCATAAAGACGGATTTCCTTACAGAAATTTTTTTGGCAGGATTTTATGAGATTGATTATGTTGGCGGAATCGCCTAAACCTAATCTGTTAAATAATGACCGAAATAAAAGGAGTCCAAAAGCTCTACGAAGCCAAACAAACCAACCTGCCGACTAACCAGACAGCCCACTACTATGGCCGGGCAGATGGTAATGTATATGTGATCTACGGAACTGAATACCATACCCAAACGGGCAAAGGAAAAACGAAATACATTTTTGCCCGTCTTAATCACTGTTCGTATAATTTTAAAGGAGAGGTATTCAAAAATAATGAATTACTTGAAAGGGAATTGGCTGGATATCGGGAACTGGACGATCAGGATACGTACAAAAATCTTGAAGTCATTGAGACGAGAAAGGTATCCAAGGAATTATTTCCACAAATTGAGCAGGATTTTTTCAAGAGCTAAATTACCAATGATGAGAACAAGGGAAATTTAAATAGAGAGCTTTTAAAGCAAAATATATTATGGAAATCATAGGATTAATTAACACCTCGATTGGTATTGTCAAAAGACTTCGGGAAATATCAAAAAATATTGAAGTTGCTGAGTTTAATAACCTGCTAGCAGAATTGGCTAATAAGCTGGCTGATAGCAAAATGGAAGTCGCAGATTTAAAAACAACTATACTTCAGCTTGAAGAAAAAATTAACAGACTTGAATCAAAAAATAGTGCGAAAAGTAAAATTTTAGGTGTGAAATGGGGTTGTTATCAATTCGAAGATATGGAAGGTTTATTCTGCCCCAGGTGTTTCGATGTAGATGGAAGACAAATCTTGACCTCAAGACTTCGAAGTGGAAAAAGAAAATGCCCACAATGTAATGCGGAATTAAGTTAACAATACTTACTGCTATTCCGGCTTAACTCCACCAGTCCATAAGTGCTCACCTGTAACCCGTGTTCGTTTCAATCTAACAAGGGCTTCGTGTTCGGTACTACCTTTAAACCGTACCCAAAAGTGATCTACATAACGGCTTTCCATGTGCCAGAAAATACCCGGCTCCTCTTTCATTTCTTCTAAATGTTTGTACGGTTCCTCTAACGGGTACACGTGCATCCGTTCGATCAGGTTCTGTATAGCTACCCAAAGTTTACTCCGGCGGTCTATTCTTTCCTCTTCCGTTTCTGCATTATCCAAATAAGCCCGATACTCCTTCACACTATCTCGATCTTTCCGGAGACGTTCTATTTCATCCCGCAGACTCGCCAGTTCTTGGTCAATGTCCTTATTCGCTTGTTGAAGCTCCTGTTTTTCTGCATCAAATTCATTGCGTTTTACTTTCAACTCCGCCCAGTCCTCTGCATCTGATTGCAGGATAAAATCAACCAACCTTTTCTTTTCCCGGTCGATTTCTGATAAGCGTTTTCGGTTTGCTTTTAATTTTCTCCTTAAATCATCCACTCGTTGCCGCTGATCATCAGGATCGGGCAGCAGTTCCTGTACATCCAGTTCATCAATATATTTAAAAAAGACTTTTTCAAAATCATCATAACGGATTGTCCGGGCTGAACAGCTTTTACCATTTTTAGGTTGTCGGGCTAAACTGCAATGCAGGTACTGATCACCCTCACCTTTATCTACAAAATGCATCGGGCTTTTACACTTTCCACATTTTGTAACCCCACGAAATATATTTTTATACTTTCCTGTACGTCCTTGTACGTGTGGATTGTTCTTGCGGTGCTCTGCAAATCGGTAGTGAACAGCATCAAAAAGTTCCTTGTCAATCACCTGTGGGTAATAATCCAAGATCACATCGCCAACGGGTTCCCGCTTACCACCGGTATCAATATTTTTAATATGGGGTTGATACTCTCCCAAAACTGCCCGGCTGTGCAAAACCTTCTGAATCGTTGATGTTGCCCAACCGCCTTTACTTTTTTTGTTGAGTTCTTTAGGTACTGGCTTCCAGATGGTAGGATGGTTATTCAACTCCTTGGTGATTAATGTTTTCCCATAGCCTTTATCTGCGAACTTAAAAATCAGTTTAACGGCACCCACACGCTCCGGGATTTCTTCATACTTTGTTCCGGCACGGTTAAGCTTTAACCAAAACGGACACCGACCTGTTAGTTTCTTTCCCCCATTATGCGCACCCCGTGTTTTTTGAACCCATGTAGCCTTAATTCGATCACTTTTTTGCTTTGATTCCTTATAGGCTAAATCCCTTTCAATGGCTGACTTTATTTCATCGGCAATATCCCAGGATTCTTTCGTCCAAAGATTTCCCGTTCCGGTTACGTAAATCTGTACCCCTTTTCTAAGGAGGTCTTTCACCCTGTCTTCAAAAAGGTCTTCCCGTGTCAACCGATCAACCCGTTCGATGATGAATTTACTACCCGGCTTTATCTTTCCAGTTTCTACGTCTTCAAAAAACTGCCCCAATTTGCCTTTTTGGTAATGCTCACTTTTAAAGGCTGAAAGGGCACCGTCGAGTAATACAACAAGGTCTAACTCCTGTTCTTTGGCGTAGGCTTCAGCAGCTTCTAATTGTCGGCGTTCACTATCCTTAAACTCCTGTTCGGACGTGGAATATCTAATATATGCGTAAGCTTGTGGTTTCATTTTACCCCTATTTTCATTGTTTGTTTTATCTTAATATAACTAATAAAAACAATAAGTAAAATAGAGGACAACATTATCATGGTAGGGCCTCCCGGATCGGGAAAAACCATGATTGCCCGGCGGTTGCCTTCTATTTTGCCTCCTCTTTCCCTGGGTGAAGCCCTCGAAACCACTAAGATACATTCTGTGGCTGGTATGCTCACCCATGGGAAAGCACTGGTAGCTAAAAGGCCGTTCAGGGCACCCCACCATACGATTTCTGATGTCGCCCTGGTCGGCGGTGGCAGCATCCCCATGCCCGGTGAGATTTCTCTTGCCCATAACGGGGTATTATTCCTGGATGAACTCCCTGAATTCAAACGTAGTGCACTGGAAGTTTTACGCCAACCCCTGGAAGATCGCAGCGTTTGCATCTCCAGGGCTAAAATGAGTGTTAGTTACCCGTCCAATATCATGCTGGTGGCCTCCATGAACCCATCGCCCACGGGCGACTGGCATGATCCTGGCGATCCAAATAGTTCTCCACCGGCTGTAATGCAAAGGTATCTGAGTAAAATAAGCGGACCCTTACTAGACCGTATTGACCTCCACGTTGAAGTGAACAAGGTAAGTTTTGAAGAGCTATCTGATAAAGCAGAGGGAGAATGCTCAAATCTGATCAGGGTAAGGGTCATTGAAGCCCGGGAAATTCAGCTTAAACGTTTCTTCGGGATGAAAGATGTGTACTGCAATGCCCAGATGACAACCCGAATGGTCAGGAAGATATGCCGAATTGACATGGCAGGCGCAACACTGTTAAAGAAAGCTATAACCGCCCTAAACCTGTCCGCAAGGGCTTACGACCGCATTTTAAAGGTAGCACGAACTATAGCTGATCTTGAACGCGCTGAAGATATCAAAACGAACCACCTGGCAGAGGCAATCCAGTACAGAAACCTGGACCGTGAGGGTTGGTTAAGTTAGTTAAGCGTTAATCACGGCCTTTTCCTGATTGAGTAAAACCTGTATTTCAGAAAAAGCCTCAAGTGTTTTCTCAATATGGGCAGAGGTATGCCTGGCTGTTGGGATCAAACGGATTAACACCATACCGCGTGGTACAACCGGATAAGTGACTCCGCTTACAAATATGCCATGATTTTCACGCAGCTCTGTGATGATTTTGGCACATAAATCCAGGCTGCCGTGAGTTAGGACAGGGGTAATCGGACTTTCAGATGGCAAAACATTATAACCAAGTTTGACCAATCCATTTCGAAGTTCTAGGGCATTTTCCCAAAGTTTCTCCCTCCATTCAGGATGTTTCCTTATTTGCCGCAGTCTTTCTCTGGCTGAAGCAACCATAGCCATGGGCAGTGATTTGGCGAAGATCTGGCTTCTGATATTAGCCCGCAGAAAATCAGTGACCTGTTTATCAGTGGCAACAAAAGCACCAATCATGGCAAATGATTTGGCAAATGTTCCAAAGTAAATATCGATACCGTCATGACATCCTAATTCAGTTCCTGTTCCTGAGCCATCGTGGCCGAGGGTACCGACGCCGTGAGCATCATCAACCAGCAAGCGGAAGTCATACTTATCTTTAAGTGCGATGATCTCGTTAAGCTTGCCGAGATCGCCGGTCATACCAAAAACACCCTCGGTGATGACCAGAATAGCAGAGTTTTCAGTTCCCATTTTAGTTGCCCGGGCTAGCTGCTTTTCCAGGCTTTCCATATCGTTATGTTTATACACAAACGATTCGCTTATGGATAGTTGCTTGCCATCCACAATGCAGGCATGGCTTAGCTCGTCGTAGATTAAATAATCATTTCGCGTGAGCAGGGCTGGAATCATGCTGGCGATTCCCTGATAACCGTAATTCAAAAGCAAAGCCGATGGTTTATTCATAAAATCAGCAAGTTCAACTTCCAGGGCTTCATGCTCCTCTGAATTGCCGCTCATCATCCGCGCTCCCATAGGCGTGCTATAACCGTATTGTTGGGCTGCCGCAACATCGGCCTTATGAATTTCAGGATTGGAGGCTATCCCTAAATAATCATTGATACTCCATACGATGACATCTTTTTTATTAAACTTCATGACCGGCCCGATGGGTCCCTGTAGCTTTGGAAATGTATAATAACCATAGCCCATAGAAATCACATCACCGAGGGGACCATGACGGTTGGCAAGTTTTTCAAATAAGTCCATAAAAAAAATAAAAAGATAAGATGATCAGTAGCAATAATAGCATCAGCAATCTAAAGAATTACAAGGATAATTGGAAATAAATCACATTTAATGTATCCTTTGAAGTTTATGAATTTAGAAGCACTAAATTAGTTTATTATCTTAGTATCCAAGGTGTCTTGATGATATCTTAAGTCTGTTATTCAGACTTTGAACTTCACAAAACTAGTTTTCTCATGTCACATGATCGTGGCTAATTTATTCAATAACAGTAACATGAATATTTACCTGATTATCATTCTTGCGGCCATTTTAGTAGATTACGTATTAAATCTGGCCGCGGATTATCTAAACACTTCAGCTCTTTCCAAAGAACTGCCCGATGAATTTGAGGGCGTTTACGATGAAGAAGAATATAAGCGGTCTCAGGAATACACCAGAGAGCGCACGCGTTTTGGTATCGTATCTGCCACATTTGGGGTAATTGTTATACTTGCATTCTGGTTTTTGGGAGGATTCAACGAATTAGATCAACTGGTTAGAAGCTGGAATTACGGGACCATTGTCACCGGCTTGTTCTATATCGGACTGCTGATGCTGGGCCAAACGATACTTTCTTTACCTTTCAGCCTTTATTCTACTTTTGTGATTGAAGAGAAATATGGTTTTAACAAAACTACTGCAGGAACTTTTATCACGGACATGGCCAAAGGACTTCTCTTATCCGTCCTGCTCGGACTTCCACTTTTGGCGGGGATCATCTGGTTCTTTGATTCATTTGAAACGTATGCATGGCTGTATGCCTGGGGTGTGGCTACAGCTTTCATCCTGATCGTTCAGTTCATAGCGCCCACCTGGATCATGCCGCTTTTCAATAAATTCTCACCCCTTGAAGAAGGTGAACTGCGTCAGGCCATCATGGAATATGCCAATTCGGTAAACTTTCCTCTTGAAGGACTTTATGTGATGGATGGATCCAAAAGGTCAACAAAATCGAATGCATTCTTCACGGGCTTTGGGAAAAACAAACGGATAGCCCTGTTCGATACGCTGATCGATAAACATACAGTGCCGGAATTGGTGGCGATATTAGCCCATGAAATAGGCCACTACAAAAAGAAGCATATCCAAAAAAGCATGATTATAAGTGTTGTGCATATGGGTGTAATGTTTGCCCTGCTTCAATTTTTCCTCACAAGCGAAGGTTTATTTGAAGCCTTTTTCATGGAACAAGCCTCTGTGTACGCCGGGTTAGTATTTTTTGGAATGCTCTATGCTCCTATAGAAATGGTATTATCCATCTTTATGCAGTATTTCTCCCGTAAAAATGAATTCGAAGCAGACCGTTTTGCCGCCGAGACGACGGGGGCAAACGAGCCTATGATTGAAGCTTTGAAAAAGCTGTCTGTTCATAATCTATCAAACCTGACACCACACAGGTTATATGTCTTCCTGAAATATTCTCACCCACCTGTAATGGAACGGATAAGAGCGATCAGGGAAGTTCAGAATACCTGATGTTTTTATTTGTTTATGAGGTGTTCGTAGATCTCTTACTTAGTTTTTCATTAATTAAGAATTAGAGCAACCATGTGAACTTTGCTATTCCGGGCAGAGTTTACCTGAACTGAATTATAAAAAGGAAACGACTTTTATGCATATAGAGACTTTATCCATCCATGGCGGGGAGAAACTTGACGAAAACGCCCGGTCGGTAACCTCACCCATATACCCAAGCACGATATTCCGGCATCAGGATACCCTGGATAATGCCGGACACGTGTATACCCGGGCATCCAATCCTAACCGGGATAACCTGGAGGATTTGCTGACGGAATTGGAACATGGGCAGCACGCTGCAGCCTTCTCTTCCGGTATGGCTGCAACCACGGCTGTATTTCAGTCTCTTGAGCCGGGCGCTCATGTCATCCTTCCTCAGGACGTGTATCACGGAACCCGGGTGTTGTTAACCGGACTGATGAAACGCTGGAATCTGCATGCCAGTTTTGTGGACATGACCAGTCCCGAGGCCCTTCAGGAAGCTATCAAGGAAACAACCCGCCTGATATGGATTGAGACGCCTTCGAATCCGATGCTGCATATAACCGATATAAAAAAGGTTTCGGAAATAGGGTCTGATCATAATATTATCGTTTGTTCAGATAATACATGGGCGAGCCCGGCCCTTCAAAACCCTCTTGAACTGGGCGCCGACCTGGTGATGCACTCTTCCACAAAGTATCTTTCAGGCCATAGTGATATTCTTAGCGGGGCCATTATCTCTAATGAAGATTCTGAAATCTTCAGGAACATACGATCTATCCAGCAAACGAGCGGGGCAGTTCCCTCTCCCTTTGATTGCTGGCTGCTGCAGCGCAGTATCAAAACCCTGCCTTACCGCATGCGCGGACATTGTGAAAATGCCGGTAAAATAGCACGTTTTCTTAATGATCATTTAAAGGTGGAGCAGGTTTACTATCCGGGGCTGGAATCTCATTCCGGCCATGCTATCGCCAAATCACAGATGAAGGGCTTTGGCGGCATGATTTCCTTCAGGATCAAAGGCAATGCGGATGAAGCCCTCAGAGTGACCTCATCATCCAGAATCATCGCCAATGCGACCAGTCTGGGAGGGGTTGAAAGCCTTTGGGAGCAACGGATCAGAAGCGAAGCTGAAAACTCAAAGACCCCTGCCAATTTGATCCGCATCTCGGTAGGACTGGAGCATCCTGATGACCTGATCGAGGATATTGACAGGGCTTTAAAGGGATAGAAAAAGATTATGCCCGATGTTGTTTTCCAGGCGGATATAAAACTTTTGAACTATTTCCCACCGTTTGCCTGAAGATCATCGAGACAGTTCTGATCGAGTTCTGGTGCAGACCCTCCGGTTATCAGAGTAGCGATATCATTAGTCCTGGCAGTGTAGTGCATCAGGCAATTACTATTGTCGCAATGTGCACCGTTTGAAGAATCCTTATGGTTGGTTTGCATCTCTGAGCCTGTATCCACCAGACCCATGATGTGGCCGAATTCATGATTAAGTACAGTAGTTTCCACCACAGCTTTTGGTGGCCTTCCTAAACCGCCTGATACACTCTCAATATTCTTCTGAAACATGACCAGTGAAGTATTCCGGTAAGCTGCCCCTAAAACAAAGCTATTTTCTGTGTCGCCCTCTGACCCTCCATCAACATAAAGATAATAAACAGCAATCGTATCGCTGCGGTTATATTCGGTCCGATGTTCGTCTTCCAGGGCACGGATTTCCGTAAAGCTGTAAAACTCTTTTCCACCGACAGGAAGCGGTTCATGAACTCTAATTTCAATGGATGATTTATTCCCGCGTTCTCCAAGAAATTCTTCAAGCCCGTCAAGCGCGGCGGATGTGGGTTCGGCTCCTTCCATATACTGAATCTGGACGATCAAAGTTTTGAAGTTTTCGTCAGATAACAGATCATTCGCAGAGTCACCCGGACTTTTTTTGTTTGCATCAACATCTATGACATTATCAGTATCCGTATTGCTGTCAGTTAGTTGATCAGAACAGGATGATAGTAAAAAAACCAATGGAAGTAAGGCGAATAAATGTCGAAAAATCAACTGGTTTGGTAATTATGGATTAATCAGTTGTTAGTTTAATTTGGAAGATACGGTAATCGGTTCACTTATTAAAAACTTGCCTGCAATGTAAACGGCCTGTATTTGGCCTACATTTCTAACTCGTATCCATTGCTGCCTTTATTTCTTATTGGTTGTATTAGAACTTGGTAATTTTCACATTACTTTCGTATTGTTAAACAATATGACGGCTCTTTTATCAAACCCCTATTTTGCCAAATTTCTATGGATACTTTAAAGATCAACGGTACCCCTCTAACCTCTATCGTTGAAGCGATTCTTTTTTCAAGCGATAAGCCACTTACGCCGGAAGAGATCAATAAAGTAATTCAATCGACACTCGTAAATGCCGTATTAAAGATTGAGGATGTGGAAGCAGCGATTAATGCCCTGAATAGTGAATACGAGGATGGGGCACGTGCCTTTTCCATACATTATATAGGCGGGGGCTATTCCTTCGCTACTAAGCCTGAATTTCATCCCTGGCTCAAGAGCTTTCAGCATCAGAACGCGAACAGGAAGATTTCACAGTCCGCCCTGGAAACCCTGGCCATCATTGCTTATAAGCAACCTGTAACCAAACCCGAAGTCGATAATCTCAGGGGGGTAGACTCCGGCTATATTGTCAGGCAATTGCTTGAGAAAAATCTTATTGAAGTGGCAGGCCGCTACGATGGACCCGGCCGTGCCCTTTTGTATCGCACATCCAGCATATTTCTCGCTCATTTTGGAATCAACTCCATCAGCGATCTTCCAAAGCCGCGTGAAATAGAAGAAATCTTGAAAGATGATGATATGGCTGAACACCGTCAGTTGATGATGGATTTGAAAGCCGAAATCAATGTAAATGGGAATGGCGAAGCAAAATAATTATGTAACCCCTGAGGTAGAATTGCAGATACCTCAAATAAACTATAGTAATGAAGATCAGCTCTTATAACGTCAATGGCATTCGTGCGGCAGACCGCAAAGGCTTTGCCGAATGGGCATTGAAAACTAGTCCCGACATTATTTGTTTACAGGAACTGAAAGCTCATGAAGATCAGATACCTGAAGCCGTAGTCAATGGAGTCTATCATGGCGTATATCATTGCGCAGAGAAAAAAGGATATTCAGGCGTAGGGTTATTATCCAAAGAAAAGCCTTTACATGTGGAATGCGGAATGGGTGTGGATTGGATCGACAGTGAAGGACGAGTCCTGATGGCGGAATTTAAAGAGGTACGTGTTTTTTCTCTGTATGCCCCAAGCGGAACTACAGGCAGTGTACGCCAGGCACAAAAGTACCGGTTCCTGGATGATTTCTACCTTTTTGCTGCCCAGTATCTTAAAGATAAAAAGCCCACCGTATTTTGCGGAGATTTCAATATCGCCCACAGGGAGATTGATATTCACAATCCCGTATCCAATAAAAAGACTTCCGGCTTTCTGCCGGAAGAACGGGAATGGTTTACAAGATTTCTTGAATCCGGTTATACTGATATCTTCCGGGAATTAAATGCTGATATTCCTGACCTATACAGCTGGTGGACCTACCGCGCGGCGGCCAAAGCCAGGAACAAAGGCTGGCGTATAGATTATCATTTAGCCACTCCGAATTTGCTGGAAAATGCTAAAAGCGCCACGATTGAAACCGAATGGGATATGTCTGACCACGCCCCGGTTACGATAGACTATAACCTCTAAGTTGATGAATAGGCGAGAATCGCTTAACCAATACTAATACGGTGCTCTAAACCTAGTCATCGAGATTAATCGCTGCAATTTCTTTCCATTCTTCAGGTTCCCCATTGGTGGAGATGACATGAATTTGCGTTGCTGTAAACTTCATATCCAAAGTATCGCCTAATCTCTTGGATAAGGCTTCCTTCTTTTTCTCAGGCATTTCATGATACATAAGGCTAAGATGAGGCATGAATTCTTCAATATCCTGATGTCCGATAGCTTTTTTGCATTGTTCACGAAGGGAGAAGATATCTTCGTTTTCTACATGAGCAAAAAAAGACTGGAAACGATTATTCTTATACCCAATTTTGCCTAACTGTATTTCGACAGAATTATTTGGCATGGACATCTTGTCAATTTTGTTTAAAATATGGTCAATTGGAGAGTTTAGCCCGCTAATAAGAGTGACGTGAGGTTCAAACCTAGGCGAGCCATGTTCCCGGGCAAGTTCATTAATTAACATTGAAAGTTCATCGTAAACAGTGCCTATCGGCTTTAGCCATAAAGAGGATGTTGTATTATCAATCATAAATTAACCAAAGCTTTTTGAGTTGATGATATTTGAAAAAATTATTAATCATATAAAGTTTAAACTGGTAATAATCCTATACATTTCATCCCCGCGGGAAAGTAATCCGCACTTTTCTACGATGCTCTATAACATCGGTAGGAAATGGAAGAACTTCATCACAGATGAACGCTTACGTCTTCGCGTCTGACTAACTTAATTTATTAAGGTAAACAACATCTTTTCCCTTTGTTGATCTACTGGACTAATTTCAATAATTCAGACATTTTAAGCAGGTCATGGTCGCCTTTTCTTCCAATATTAATGTTCTTTCTGCATGGATCAAGTCCGTACCTCGTCCAAGGCAAGTCCCACAAAAGTGGGGAGGAACCCCTCTGTGCATAAGACATGTATGGGAGATGCCTGGGGCTAGGTTTTGATGTTGAAGGAATAGAATCTTATTTGAGGCTATCCTTTATTTAATAAAGATATCCGGTATGT
Source organism: Balneolales bacterium (assembly GCA_040905745.1). GTDB lineage: Bacteria > Bacteroidota > Rhodothermia > Balneolales > Natronogracilivirgulaceae > JBBDMU01. Next base: position 5,588 of record JBBDQY010000077.1, on the reverse strand, counting down.
TTGCCTTAACTATAAGCAAATCCATATCCTAGCAGAAAGTCTTATAAATCAGAATTGCAGTTGGCATATTTGTAGTAAGCTGCTTATAAGCAGCCTATGAATTTTCCTGAAGTTTGATTAGATTTAAATATGAGCAACTGGAGAAAAAGAATTACGATAAATACAGATCAATGTGGTGGCAGACCCTGTATTAGAGGTATGCGGATACGGGTAATTGATCTACTTGATTTATTGGCAGCCGGTTTAGATCATGAACAAGTATTAGAGGAGTATCCGGATTTAGAAAAAGAAGACATCGAAGCTGCCCTTAAATATGCTAGGGTGAAACTGGATCATCCAATAGTTCCGGCATGAAAATTGAAACAGAAGCGTTTAACATGATAACATCAAAGATAATATTCTTATGGTTTGAATTTTCTTTTTTGCTCTCTGATCGCTTCATCAAGACTAACGTCCTCTTCCGGATAAAAACGTCCCCATTTTTCTTTTGGGGAATGAGGAGTAAGCAGGGAAACAATGATTAACGTCGAGATAGATCCCGCCAGAGCCGGCAGAATGATATAGGATTCGTCCAGCAGGTGAGTTTCCATTACGGCATTGGCGACTGTAATAATAAGAGTAACACCCATGCCCACGGCGATTGAGGATACCCCTCCGGCTACAGTAACACGTTTCCATAAAAAAGCGGCAAGCAGAGCAGGTGTAAGTCCCGCACCTACCATGGTATAAGCCGTAAAAGCCATGGCAAGTACCGTATCAAACTGGGTAAGCAAGAGATAGGCAAAAATCCCAAGAATCACCACCATAATCCGCTGAAACAAGATGATTGTCTGTTGTTTGGCATCCGGATGGATGAAACGCTGATAGATGTCACGGGTCAGGTTGGTGGAAGGGGTCAGCAGAAAACTGTTGCCCGTCGAAGTGATGATCGCTACGGCAGCGCAAAGCAGCAGCAAGCCCCCTACCAGAGGGATTCCCACTTCCGTGCTATAGCGGGCAGTATGCAGGATGATCTGTTCGGTATCAACCAAGTTGAAATGGCTGTTGGCAAAAATGGCCAGGGTGGCTATGGCCGTTTCGACAATTATGGTGCCGATCACCCACCAAACCACGGCCGTTTTGGCAGATTTCTCATTCTTAGCGGAGAAGAATTTTTGGTACATATTGGATTCACCCAGCAGCAAAAAGAAGGTTGGGAAAAACACACCCATAGCCCATAGAAAGCTATGGTCACCCAATACGGTAAATAAAGAAGGATCAAGCGTAGCGGTCAAGTATTCTGATCCCCCTATATTAAAATAAACCAGAGGTACCGCAACCACAATGGCCACGGTAATGACAGCACCATTGATCACATCAACGGCTACAATCGACATCATTCCGGCAAAGGCTGTGAAACAGATAATAAATATGGCGGTAACGATGATGCCAGTTTCCAGAGACATATTGGTTACCAGATCAAGCACAAAGCCGCCTGCCCGGAATTGATAGCCTACGATAGTCGTGTAGGCAAGAATAATGACGATCGTACCAAGGATACGTGCCCACTGGTTGTAGCGTAATTCCAGAATATCAGGAACGGTAAACTCGGCAATCCGGCGTACTCTTGCGGCAAGAAAAAAAACGATTACAATACCTACCCATGCACCAGCGGCCATCCAAAGTTCAGAAAAACCGACCCTGGCCGCCAAACCGGCCCCTGCAATCAGGCTGCCTGAACCAAGCCATGTACATAATAAAGTTCCCACCAGCCGGTATGTAGGCACCGAACGCCCGGCCACCATAAAATCCTCCTGGCTTTTGATCATGAAGCTCTTCCAGATGGAAATGCCCATAAGCAAAGCCAGGTACCCGATTATTACCCAGAGATATATCACTTGTTACCTTTTATAATATGGCGATTAAGATCAAATAAAAGCATAAACAATGCAACTAAGAAATAGTAAGGGTAACTATTTTTAGCACTATGTACCCCCGTAATAGCTTTTATGGGAAAGGGGAAATAAGGATTCCCACAAAGCATAGCTTTGATATAGAAATAAGTTGAATATATGCTCATTACACAAAATTTAGTTAGGCTAACCTTTAAAAACCAATTGTAAATTAATATTACCAAAATGGATCGCTGCACATGCACGAATTATTATTAACAAGTTCAAGTGGGATAGAGGGCGGCTCCTCATAATTTAAAAGCGCTATCTAACTGAGCTCTTTGGTCTATCTAGTATAAATGGGTTGGTTTATGAGATTAAGATGTTATAATTAATAACAGAAGTTATAAAATGACCAGCAACGTGAAGCAGTGATCGACACCGTCACCCGGTGCTTTCCGCTTAATTCATTTTATTGGGCCGTTACGCCTGACGGCTTCGAGATCATCGACAACCAGCAACGCACCGTTTCTGCCTGTCAGTATGTAGATGGTGCTTTTTCCTACAAGCAGCGCTATCACAATCTCCAGCAAAACGAGAAAGACGCTTTCCTTGGCTATAAGCTGACGGTGTCCCAGTGTAAAGGCCACCGATTGCGAAAAGTTAGACTGGTTTCGCACCATCAACATTGCCGGGGAGGAGCTTACCTAACAAGAACTTCGCAATGCCGTGTATGCAGGCTCATGGACGGCAGACGCCAAGCGGCACTTTTCCAAATCCACGTGCCCGCTTACCAGCTTGCCAACGAGTACATGACTGGATCACCAGCACTACCTTGAAACGGTCATTTCATGGATGAATAGTGGTGACAAATTGTTTGAGAGTGCTCGTGATGCAAATCCAATATCTGAAATTTGTTGCCGTTATTTGTATAGAGTTGGAAATCATAAACTGCAAAAGTATAAATAAAAAATAACCTATAAATGATTTTTAGATTCGTCATTATTTAAGTTGTAAAATTATTTGCATATAATTTTTAGGAAAGTGCATTTTTTTTTATATGTTACGTACTTATTTTACAACGCTTTGAAACACCCAACCCAATATTATTAAAGCCAAACAATGCATTCGATAAAAGTACTTGCAGCTTACATTTTAAATAAATATCCGAATGAGATAACACCGATGAAGTTGCAAAAACTTCTGTACTATGTTAAGGTATGGACAGTAGTGGCCGGAATAAAAGTTTTAGATCCAAATCATAAATTTCATGCATGGAAACATGGCCCTGTAAACCCTTCAATTTATCAGGAATACAAATCTTATAAGAAATATCCTATTGACAAGACTCCTCAATACAAATCACCAAACAGTGAAGAACTTGAAATTATTGATTTTATTTTAGATAGTTATTCCTTCTATAATGCTATTACACTATCCAAAGCTACCCATGCAGAAGATCCTTGGTTAAATAAAAAGGACTATAATGGAGTAATTACAGATGCTGATATAATAGAATATTACAGTAAAGAATCTTTTGCCAAAAACTTTCCTATAGGTGGGGGATCAGGGTATTATCCCCCTAATACAATAGCTCATTATGCTTATGTATTTGATATGGATAAAGATGATTTGGCCTCAGAAATCATCTTTGACTCAATTGATGAATATAAAGACGTATTTACACAAGCTAAAGAACAATCTGATCACTTCAGTAATTTTTACTAAAGTAACATTTTGGATGAAAGTAATGAATTAGAACAACTCAGAGAGCTTATTGGGCAATTCCCTGATAAATACCCCCTAACCAAAGTTAAAGAGGCCAACAGGCTTGCTAGAACACGATTTGATACCCTTGATAACGAAATTATTTTTATTATCACTCAAAGGGTTCGATCAAATGAAATACAGATGGGGATCGATACTTGTTTTAAGCTATGCGAAATCTTCCATTCGTACATCTTCAAAGATATAATTAGTATTAATGGAAAATTTCGTTCTGTTACCCACGATGGAAGCGGGAGCGTATACTTTGGTGGCCAAAGACATCAAGAGTTAAAATCACGTTTTTCGGGCGTTAACCCGCAGTTGATCAGGGGGGATCTTTCTGAGGCTTTCCAATATTTAGCTAACATCCATAGCCAAACGCCCATTGATGATGCTTTCCGATTCTATCAAAAATTTGTTAGAACCCATCCTTTTTATGATGGTAATGGTCGCGTAGCGAGGCTTTTTGTGAACCTATATTTGCACATTTATTCCAAATTTGTCGATTGGAAAAACCTACAAAATCAAGCTAAATTTTTAAAAAAGCTAAACAGATTTCATTTAACTCAACTAGATAATGATTTTAGGTGGTGGATTAATACATGCTCAAAATACGTGTACGAGATTTCGGAGGAAGATGAGAAAACATAACTCGGATTGAGATATTAAAGCGTGCTAGACGCGACAAGGCTAGGGTTGTGAATTGCAAAACCTTTGACAACTATGCCCCTTTATTGTAAAAAGTACGGATATACCATAATTGGCAATACACCGCATCGAACCCTGATCAACATAATTTGAATGAAGTTGCCACTGGTGGTTAGCATGGTAAATAAACCTGTGTTGTGTCGCCCACTAGCTCCAGGTGATTTCTGTCCCATAGTATGGAGTAGATTTAATGGAGTTGCTCAATTAAAAATATAAAGTTCGCGGGCCACAGCCGACCTATTCCAGCTGCTCACCGAAGGAAGTCATATATAATCCTCCGCTGAAGTACTCATGATTCCAAATTCATGTTGATATTCTTCATCCATTCCGCAAACTTGGAAAAAACATTATTTCTTGAAATGATCAAAATTAAAAAAATCACACCAACGTGGTATTTAGTCATCATATTTACTCCGTTTATTTTATCAGGGTCATTATCTTGGTTAGGGAAAGAGGGTGAATTGTTTAAAGAAGCAACTGTTCGGAATTTCCGAGCAGTTCAAAAAGTGGGTGAGAGACATTGAAGATACCAGGCAAAATAACTGCTACTGTAGCCAATGCACTGGCGGAAAAGAAATTTATGAAGTTCAGGCCTACGCAGGATGGAATATTCTGATAGCCTGCAGAACATGCACTCAGAAACCCTATCCTTTTAGTTCCTATTGATAAATTATATCATGAGGTTCCCTTTGAAATAACTATTATCTTTTAGCATGAAAAAAGTACTCTTTTTTTGGAAAGAATTAATAGCCACCTTCTGGTTTTTGCCGGTCATCATTTTGGGTTTTTCAGTTCTTTTATCCATTGGCCTGGTATATTTAGACAGTATAATTACTATTTCACAAGAAGGTTGGCTTCGCTTTTTTTTAGTAAACAGTTCTGATTCCGCACGTAGCATATTATCAACCATATCTGGTGCGATGATAGGTGTGGCAGGGACTGTTTTTTCCGTAACCCTTGTAGCCTTGACGCTAGCCTCTTCGCAATTAGGACCCAGGCTTATTCAAAATTTTATGTATGTCAGGCTCAATCAGGTAGTACTAGGCTCTTACGTATCTACCTACCTGTATTGTCTGCTTGTTTTGAATTCGGTTACCGACGGTAACGGATTTACCTTCATACCATCTATTTCCATACTGGCGGCCATATTAGCTGCAATAGCAAACATCATTTTGCTCATTCTATTTATCCATCAAATTGCCATAAACATTCAAGCGGATAAGGTGATATCGGATATTTCAG
>JBBDQY010000076.1:0-3490 GCA_040905745.1 Balneolales bacterium | reverse complement strand
AGGAAGCTATATCCACAAAACTTCAAATCCAACACGTAGTTGGTCGGGTGGATACCCTTCTCCAACGTAAACTAAACCAGACGTTAACAGTGAAACTGTATGATTTTTAGAAGTTGAAATTTTAATTCTTGGCGTTAGTCTCGACATCTCAAATAAAGATTCTATAGGGGTCAAAATTACCGTAGAGGGTGAATGTGTAGTCATTATCACTCTCACACCAAACTTATCAATCAAGACATTCTTTATAACATTTATAAATTGTTGTGACATTGTCGGATGTAGGTGAGCATCTGGCTCATCTAATAAAAGAAGTTTAGGGAAAACATTTTTCTCTTGAGAATTATATAAGTAAAACACTAATGATATTAGAACCTTTTCCCCTGACGATAAGTCACTAAAGTTTACAGGATCATCTGTTAGTTCATTAAAAACCTTTAACTGAAAGCTATTTTTAAAACCCAATTTTGAAGGATCGTTAAATACAAACGGCAGTTTTGACTCGTTTAGAATTTCTTTTAAGACAATCCATGGCTTTTTTCCTATTTCGCGGCTGATTTCTTCTTCGTTTTTACCCTTAGCCTGCAATTCAATTTCTGAGAGTCTGTAATTATAAAATATCTCACCAATTTTTTGTCCAATTTCCGCTTCTTTCTCAATTAATAATTCTGGAAATAAATCAACAAACTCATCTCGTGTTATGTCTTTTGGATTAGTTTTCCCAGATCCCTTCAGTATTTCTTGAAACGCATAATAAATACTAATCTGCTCTTCATTCTCCCTGCTTTTATTATTATGGATGAAATCATTATAGTGCTTGTCTATATTTTTATGTATGCTTGAAAGATTAATTTCTCCAGTATTTTGCAATTGCCACTCACCCTTTAAAAAAGTTATTTCGTTTGGGTTTATTGATTCATTTTCAATTTGAACTCTTTCTTTCGTCCTTTTTTTATTTATAATTGTATTATAAATCAATTCCAGTAATTGACTTTTACCAGTACCATTTGGTCCGGTAATAACTGAAAACATTGGAATATTCAACCATTCAAAGGCGGTTATAGACTTAAACTTGTCAGTGAATTTTATATTCATAGTTCTACTTTTATTTTATTCCTGAAATATTGCACATGGAGTTAGCGGTAACAAATTCTTGACCGAAAATAGCTCTCTTAAGGTTGACTATCTTAAGAGGTAACCAGCGCCAGTTATTTGTATGTTATTTACATCTATAGTACTCAAATTTGAATTTGACGATGCATGGTGTAATAATAATTCAATCGATGATTTAGCAACATCTTGCTCAAGGGTTGGACCTACTACTATAGATTTAAGGGGAAATAACAATCATCAGTGACATTTGCTAAATAGGTTTTTCTAAAAGGTACTAACATCTTAGCGTTATTTCTAAAGCTGAAATTCTCTGGATCATGATTATCCATTACAATATCCATCAATCTCCATTCCTTTTCCTCCTTAAATGCTGGATTTTTAAACGCAAAAATCATATCAAGAAGGATATCAACTGACTGAGCACCCATAACTGCGGCATGTAAATCCTTTGTTCGAAACCGACTCTCTACTTTTCCATTGATACCAGCATCATATCCTTTTTTAATTTCGTCAAGGTAGACCTTAACTAATCTATTCTGCTCTTCAACATCGTAAATAACCTTGCGAAGTAAGGGTTGAGGCGTTGATTTTATCTTTTCAAACGAATTTCCATAATCTTCCTGGTTAAAAAATATCATTGTATTTTCGTTAAACTCAAATCCTAAACTATATCCGCCACCCCGATCAGAATATTCGCGCCATTGGCTTAATAAATTAGCTTCCTCACAAAAACAGCAAACAAAAGCATGGTGGAGGGTTCGGCCAAAGCCGCTTATGATTTGTTTAATAGAGTCATAAAAAAATCTAATATTTTTATTGTCTTCACCAACTAATCTGCTATTTATTTCTTCATTTATAATTTTTTTCCCATACTCAACTTCGTGCGGATCATTTAGGCTACTTAAGTGACTAAACCATAATTGTTTAGATTCTACAATCCCTTGCAAACCACCAATATCCGTATAATGAAACAGTTTTTTACCTGGTTGAAGCTCGTGATATTTTGACCAACTTTGAGAAAAATCATCGATTTTCTCTTGAAGCTCCGGCGTTGGCCTTCCCGTATCACGTAAAATAAGTGATCTAAATTTATACGACATTATATGTAAGATTTAGGATATGAGACAAGCTCTAAAATAAGTGTTTTGAATTGGAGGTCAAGCAATAAAAGTTAAACCTACATACATTTCGTTGTTTTATTTTGAAGATTCCACATCTTTGTTTCATATTAAAGCCCTTAGTAGTTGAATTGTTAGGATAAACTTGGGATTATAATAAAAAAAGAACCACGCCGAAGCGCAGTTCTTTTAGTTATGATTACACTTCACCATTAAGCTCCGGTTCCAGTTTTCTTTTCATTCCGCTAATCAGTCTTTTGTATTGACTATCCGTCAACAGGCTTTCACTGTTGTGTTGACCATTAGCTACATATCGAATAAGCTCTTTCTTCTTATTCCCCCAGCCATAATTATAGAGCTGGTTTCCAAGAGCCTCAAATTCGGCTTTAATGGTTTGATCCTGATCGATACCACCCTTTAAACATTTGGATAACTCCTGGCCTGTACTTTCGGTGATCTGAAAGATTTTATCCGTAAACAGACCAGTGCGGTCCTTGTCGGCCATGGCTTGATGGGCAGCATCCAGATTGAATACGGTAGTGAACTCATACTCAACCCCGTCTCTCATGATCGGGGCCATGCCTATTTTCTTAGGCACCGACCTTCCTTTGGTATCTTTCTCGACAATGTACTCTGTCTTGGACCGCAGACATGCGATCAGGTGCACATCGGACTGAAGGAGCGTATCCAGGATGATCTTGTAGTGTTTGTTGGCCGCAGCCCAGTTAGTAAATGAGTTGCCACCTCTTTTGTCCAGCATATCTTTGTATTCCAGGATACCTTCCCAGAAGTGTGATGCTGAATCCAGAATGACAACCTCATAATCCAACTTCACAGCCTCTTCGATAGCCTTTACAAACTTGTCGATGGTGAAGGGTGGATGAATGGGTGCTGTGTCGAATATTAACCAACCCGGAACAGGAAACTGTAACAGACTTAAAAAATTAAGCCGTACATTAAGGAATTCAGGGCTTAAAACCATTTAGGCTATAATATCTGATTGATATTTTTTTTGTCTTTCTAAGTAGAATTCAGCGTAAGGAAAAAAGCAAAAGATGAAAGTATTTGGCCCGGAATTTAAAAAAATTCCAAAACTGCCTTCGGTTAAGAATCAAGCCATAAAACTGAGTGAGAATGCCTTAAAAAAAACTCAAAAAGCGAATCGTTTTTTTTTGGAAGTCGGTGAATTTAGTTTGTTTTTCTGGTTGACCATAAAAGCTTCTTTTTCCCATGATTTTGAATTTAATGAATTTCTAAGGCAG
>JBBDQY010000075.1:0-3499 GCA_040905745.1 Balneolales bacterium | reverse complement strand
TAAACATAAAAGAAATATCAAAGGTCTCAAGAATGAAAGTTAAACGAGAAAACCTTTGATTGGTATTAATCTTTCCAAACATACGATAAATTCCCAGGACGACCTTTTAGCAAAACTTCATAAGGAATAATTTACTCTCAAATACCCAATCAATATTTTACTGCTCGTAGTACCTGTTGAGGATTTTACGCATTTCAAGGTATTTATAAATACCGGTTATCAGCATAAAAAAGCTAAAGGCAAAACAAACAGGACCCAGCCATTGAAGCCTGAACAGACCTTCTACCTGCAAGAATGCAATACCACCAATAACAAAGTAAAGTGATGTTCGAATGTAAGAAAGAAGGGTTCTTTCATTTGCGAGCCTGGTTCTATCCAAAGCCAGGTGGTCTCTGAGAATTATTTCTCCCTTGTAATCAAATCTGTTTTTCTTTTTGACAATTCTTCTAAGCATGCGATTAACTATTCGTATTCTATATGAACAACGACGTCCCCTTCATAAATGCCGGGCGATACATCACCAGCTGTTATTGTCCCATATATATACAACCAACACCTTTCGATACCTATTGATCTACGAGCACCGGACGATTCCCTGACAGGGAACCGAGCCTTATTATCAGTCATCGAAATAGCCTGTTTATAATTATTTTCTCCTTCGTTGGCATAGGCTGAATTTAGCACAACTTCAAGTTGATCGTTATTACCGCGCATGGAATTCAGCAAATAACCCGGAGTTTCTATGCTAATATTTACATGAACATTCTGGTAAGCAGATATACTGAATATTCCTATACCATCATCATTCAGAGATAGCTCTCTGGTGCCGGAGGCCATATTCCCAAAATTCAGTTTACTTTCGTTCCTGGCACTAAGTTCAGTCTCAACTTCCATGGAAAAACGTAGAAATTGGGCATTGACCATATTCCAGGTTAATAGTAAAAGACCAAGCACCCCATAGAAAATAGTATGATTAAATGATCTAATCATATTCGACAGTGATGTTTACGTTACCGGTATAATGTCCTGCATCAATTTCCCCGACGGTAATGTTACCATATAAAAAAAGATAAGCTGTTCCTGTGGGAGGGGTATACCCATTATACCCCGGCACCGGTGGCGGGGATGGCGGACCATCACCACGGCGTTTTATGGGAAAGCGTGCTATAGTTCCATTAAAGTAGATAGCATCACTAACCTGGTTTTGTCCGCGGTTAGCGTAAGCGGCAGATAGTTCAAATGGGATACTGTTCTCAGAATCGAGTTCAAGTATGGTAGGGGCATCAATAGTTACGATGACATCATAGTACTCGACTCCTTCAATGGCAATAATTACCATATCCGAATCGCCTAGTTCTATTTGATTGATACTACTATTCGTCAGAACCATCCCAAAATCAAGCTCTTCGGAACCAAGTTGACTCAGGATAATATCATCATCTGAATACATGCTGAACGTGACCTGCCCAAATGTGGTAGTACCATACAACATGCAGAAAACGAGTAACAGGGATTTTAGCATTCAGTAAGTGAATTTTTTATGCAAATATAGCATCATATAAAACTACACAAAAAAAACACTTGTAATCTCTATAATAGCAAAAAAAGAATAACTTTTGTGATACAGATATCAGTAACGGTTTTAAATTATTAATAACGAAGTATTAATCCACTCCATGCCGCACCAATATTTACACTATTATCAAATGGATTGGATGCCGTCATGAAGCCCAAAGTAAATTCAAGAAACCTAAAATTAAGTCCGGTTCCAAAGGAATAGGAAGTTGGCAAGGCACCCCCAACACGCATACCTGTCCTGATGGGTATGACATTAGCCAGATTATACTCTATACCCAAGACGCTTGATAAACGTTTTGAATTCATACCACGGTTATTCATGCCTTTTCCAAAATCAAACATTACATTCCATTTACCAGCCGAATATAAGGCACCTAAATTGATCATTGGATTCAAACCAACTTTGATAGCCGAAATCTCCTCAGGAGCAAAATTTCCGTAGACATCATTGGTTATACTATCCTGAACATGGCTCGTATAGTCAGAAGTACTAGAGTTAAATTCCGAATCTATACGTGCATAATCCATTTCAAGTCCACTCCAATCCACCTGGCCATTAGCTGAAAAGCGTCCGGGTGCCTTATCAAAATTTACGGAGCCAAGATCAGTTGCAGAAAAAGAAACTCTAAGCAGCTGTTGTTTATCGCCTAAAAAAGATACCGCAGGCATCACCATTTCATAGGTAACACCCAAATCAACCCCCAGTCCAGTTCCCTGGACAGATCCCATTTCTGGAGCCGCATCCTCGAAAGATAAATACTCATCGAATTCCACGTCCATATTGATATCATTACGATCTCTGTGATAATCATTCAGCTGCTCGGAAATAACTCCGGCAGTATTAATTTGATAATCAAAAATATGACTTACCATCCTGTCATTTTCAGATACTCTCAGCCTTGAGTTGAAACTTGTATTATAGTAATTCATACCAAGCAGTAATTTTGGTGCTATACCTGCAAATAATCTTTTGCTGCCCCGATCACCAAAATTCCCGGCAGACCATACCTCCCGGGCATATCCAAGAGAAACTTCACCAACCGTTAAAACGTCACCAGAGAGATTCACAGCTTTGTATTCATTAAAGAAACTCTCATTAAGACCACCAAGGCTTAGCTCGAACAGACCTTTACTTACCTCAAATGAACCCATTGCTCTCATTCTAAATGCCACACTTATGGCTTGACTTTTCGTTTTTATATTAAGCCCAAACAATACGGCATCTACATTAAATCCGATTTTGCGTAATCCATCCGGGTTGTTACCGAATAACTTATTAGATATTTCCAGAGTCAGATTTTCATTGATGGTTCTTCCAGTTGTAAAATACTCGTTGTAAATGGATAAATCGGCTAACTGGCCTCCCCCATTGGTACTAAACCCACCTAGTAAACCCAGTGTAGCGTTACTCTCACTGAGCATCAGATTAGCCGGATTAATGAAGTTTGCATGAAAGTCATTCATATAAGCCGTACCGCCGCCGCCAAGGCCGAGGTTACGAGCGGTAGTATGCCTTTGAGCATAAATAGTAGAATTGATCATTAATACCAATAGGCACAGTAAAATGATCCTGGCAGGATTTTTGTAACTTTTTCTTTCCATACTTTGTCTTTCCGGGTTCTTGTTAGTACTTAATATCTGTCTGATTTAATTTGAAATACGTTATCATATTGAGTTGACGGGTTCTCAAATTACTTCGAATTTAGGCTCACCGACTGCTGATAAAAGCCAAGGGCATTTAATAGACAGAGAAATAAACGGAGTTTCATTATTAATTTTGGCAAAAGGGAGCAAACGGTTAAATCATCTCAGTTTATTATACATAAAAAAATTTTAATTAAAAACTGAGAACTGATATTAAAGATACACACTCATCCGAACAATTCGGAATATAGTGAATTTCAAGTGGCTAAGTAGTTGA
>JBBDQY010000074.1:0-21594 GCA_040905745.1 Balneolales bacterium | reverse complement strand
CGATAACCAAAAATATGGGTTCTGTTCCTATTTTTTAAACTTCCGGATAGTTGTGTAATTTTTTATTTCTACTTTAAAATTTACTCCAATATTTTTCTCCGCATTTATACTTAATAAACCTCTGGATGGACCATAGGAATGAATAAATCCTAAGTTGAAATATATTGACTGATTGAACAGGATCAATGGCAACAACAATCCAGTGGCACCGACAATGATTTGGTGGGTGTGCATTTCATTAATGATCTGACTGGCTGGGCTGTTGGCGGTGAATATTTTGGAAACGGGATTATCCTCTATACGGAAGATGGGGGAGTAAGCTGGCAGGAAAAGTCAAGACGGCCGGGCAACATCATGTTAGTTTTGATGCTTCCGGTTTAACAAGTGGGATGTATATATACAAACTTCAGACCGGAGAACAGATAGATTCTAAATCTTTGATGCTGATCAAATAATACCCGAAGCATATTTAAGAGGTTTGGAAAGATCTTCCTGGGTCATACTGGTTTTTGGTTTCATAAAACTACATCAGTTCAGGTATAATAATGCAATAATTTTAGAAATTATACCTGATATGATATAATAGTACGAATAAACATCTCAATAATTAGTTTCACAACTATCTCACGGCCTCTCTGATCTTCGTTTCCATGTCGGGCGTTATCTCAGTGGATCGAGGGGGATGCTCGCTCGTGCTCCGTTCACCATGGAGCGCAATATCGTCAAGAAGCAGTTTCATCACGGCAATTTCGCGGACCTGAGACTTAATTATTTCGTCCGCCAACTCACGAACACGTGGGTCGCTAATGCTCGCCTTCCGCGCGTTGTTGATGGCAATTGAATGATGGGGGATCATTGACTTCATGAAGTTGTTATCTCCGACCAGGGACTGATTTCTATTCAAGGACAGTAGGAAAACGCCTCCGAGTGCGGCGACAACGAGAACGGCGATTTTGGTTCCCATTCCTTTGTACATCGGCCACATGTAGCCTAGCATCACGATAGTCATCACACATCCCATCACCAATGAGGCGATCAGCCGGTTCACACTAAACATTGCGTGGTCCACTGTGTAGATGAGCTGGTACATCAAGAAGAACATAATGAAAGTCGAGGTCACGATCATCGCCGCGAATCGGCTCCAACTCATCTGCATCATCTGTTGTTGCTGACCCATGAGCGCACCTTTGTTTATTTGATGCCTTTGTGGTTATTGTATGATTGGTACTGTGTTTATGAGTCGTAATCAACAGCTAAAAAGGTGATTTAATTCCGAATCGGAAATAATATCCTGGTATTCAATGCTGTGAAATGGTCGTAATGCCAAACCATTTCCATGGCATTATTCATAATGTTGGGACAGACCTCCGTGTCTGCTGTGATCCCAATACGATTAGCAGTAGTGAAATGGCCCCCGGTTCACTATCCGCATGAATTTTCAGAGTCAATAATATGATCCCAATCACAAAAACTAATGCTGATAACCGATTCTGTATCTTGGCTTTATGCTGTTGCCGTTTCATAGGTGTGAATTGGTGTATTAACCGCGAGATAATGTAACGCAGCATAGGCAATTTTTTAATTGAAGGACATATAGAATCATTATTGCTCAAGATGTGTTTTGAAAAGAAGAGTTATGTATTCAGAACGTGATGGAATCAAACCATCTGAAGTTAATGCAGCAAACATATGAACACTTCTCTTGTTCTTTCAATGCAGGAGCGTGAGCATCACCCAATGTTTGATGGCTGGGGCATCGTAATACCCTATGTATTTCAAGGTCTTTTTTCCAGGTATTTTTTCTGCCCCGATAGGTTGTCAGTCATAATATTCGGGATAGTTTACCTATAATAATTTATAAAATGAATGTAGCAGAGTTATTGGTCAAGTGCCTTGAAACTGAAGGTGTAACACATATTTTCGGCGTCCCCGGTGAGGAAAATGAAACATTCCTTTTTGCTCTTGATTCTTCACCCATCGAATTTGTGCCTTGCCGACATGAGCAGGGAGCCGCTTTCATTGCGAATGTTTGGGGACGGCTGACCGGCAAAGCAGGTGTATGCCTTTCCACTTTGGGGCCCGGAGCCACCAATCTGATTACCGGCGTGGCTGATGCCAATCTCGATAAATCTCCACTTGTTGCCATTACTGCGCAAGGCGGGCTCGACCGCCTGCACAACGAAAGCCATCAGCTAATAGATGTTATTAATATATTCAGGACAATCACCAAATGGAATGGAAATATACCCTCACCAAAAGTGGTAACTGAAGTGGTAAGAAAGGCATTTAAAATAGCCGAAATGGAAAAGCCGGGGGCCACTCATATCGAGCTTTCAGAAGATGTGGCGGCTTTGGAAGTAGACCCTGAACATAATCCCATCAAACCAAGAAGAGTTCGGAGGGCAGCTTCAGATTATAAAGCTTTACGAAAAACACTGGACCTGCTTCGGACTGCCCAAAAGCCATTAATCCTTGCCGGAAATGGTGCTATTAGAAAACTGGCGAGCAGACATCTTACTGAATTTGCAACCAGACATAATATCCCGGTTGTTTCCACTTTTATGGGTAAAGGCGCTATTTCTGACAGGCTGGACCAGTCCCTTTACAGTATTGGTCTCGGGTTTAAAGATTATGTGTTAAAAGCCGTTGAACAAGCCGATCTGATACTCGCTATTGGCTATGATATTGCCGAATACCCGCCACAGCGATGGAACCCCACAGGAGATAAGTTAATCATACATATCGATTTCGATCCAGCTGAAGTATACACACATTATGAGACAGAAGTTGAAGTTGTTGGTGATATCTCTGCCGCGTTATGGCAGCTGAATGAGGATCTTGATCAATCAGAGCTTACCTATTCTAACTGGTATAAACCCATCAGGGAGCAGATCAGGGATGACATCCACAGTTATCGCCTGCAGGAAAATGAAGCTTTCACTGTACCAGGAGTTTTGCTCGAATTACGCGAAATTCTTGATGATAACGCTTTACTGATCAGTGATGTCGGGACTCATAAAATGTGGATCGCACGCAATTATCCGACCTATTGCCCCAACGGATGCGTCATCAGCAACGGTTTGGCCAGCATGGGTATTGCTTTGCCAGGCGGATTGGCTGCCTCTTTGCATGATAAAAACCGGCAAATTGTTTCCGTTATGGGGGATGGCGGATTTTTGATGAATAGCCAGGAACTGGAAACGGCGAAACGCCTTGGTGTTGGTTTTGTAAATCTTGTTTTTAATGATAATGATTATGGTCTGATCAGTTGGAAACAATATCAGCACAGAAAAAAATCTGTAAGTACGCGGATTCAAAATCCCGATTTTAAGAAATACGCCGATTCGTTTGGGATATCAGGGTATCGGCCTGAAAACCTGGATGACCTTCGGTCCACTTTGAAGCAAACCATCGAAAAAAAAGAATTATGCCTGATTGAGGTACCGATCTCAACTCATGTAAACAACGAATTGACAGAAAAACTAAAAACCTGGTGGAGGCACACTTAATGGCTTACGAAACAATCAATCCGGCAACCGGAAAAAGGCTGCAATCTTTTGAAACACTAACTCATGAAGAAATGATAAAGGCCATTGAAAGGTCAAATGAGGCATTTTATGATTGGAGAGAATCATCATTTTCGGAAAGAGCGTCTCTGCTCCGAACAGTGGGTAAACTTCTTAGGGAACGAAAGGAGGAGTTGGGGATGATCATGACGACTGAAATGGGCAAACCCATTAAAGATGGGATTGCGGAAGCTGAGAAATGCGCTCTTGTCTGTGAGTATTATGCCGATAACGCCGAAGCTTTCCTTTCGGATGAACCGCTTGAATCTGAAGCTTCTGAATGCTTTTCGGCTTATAACCCTCTTGGTGTGGTTCTGGCGGTGATGCCTTGGAACTTTCCATTCTGGCAGGTATTTCGTTTTGCGGCGCCTGGCATAATGGCGGGCAATACGGGTTTGCTGAAACATGCTTCGAATGTACCTCAATGTGCGATAGCCATAGAAAAGTTATTTACGGACGCGGGTTATCCCGAAGGAGTTTTTCAATCTCTGCTCATCAGCAGCAAGCAGGTCCCCGCTTTACTGGAACACCGGGCAGTTAAGGCTGCTACTCTTACCGGAAGTGAGTATGCAGGCAGTGCTGTGGCTAAAAAGGCAGGCGAAATGATCAAAAAAACAGTGCTGGAACTGGGGGGGAGTGATGCCTATATCGTTCTGGCTGATGCCGACCTGGAAATGGCGGCTAAAACCTGTGCCGGCAGCCGGATGATCAATGCAGGTCAAAGTTGTATAGCCGCTAAACGGTTTATCGTTGAAAAAAGCCGGATCGTTGAATTCACGCGGCTTTTTACTGATCATATGCAAACTTATAAAATGGATGATCCAACAAAACCGGAAACCAATTTGGGGCCTATGGCACGTACCGATCTCAGGGATGATGTTCATAAACAGGTCCAAAAAAGTATAGAGGAGGGTGCGAATTGTATTTTGGGAGGAAAGATTCCTGAAAAGGAGGGTGCTTGGTATCCTCCAACGGTTTTGACCGGCGTCAGGAAGGGCATGGAAGCATTTGATGAAGAAATATTTGGTCCGGTCGCCGCAATTATTGAAGCCGATGATGAGAATCATGCCATTGCTCTGGCAAATGATTCAAAATATGGCTTAGGTGCCGCCATTTTTACCGGTGATGTCTCTAAAGGACGTAACATAGCAGCAAGAAAACTGGAAGCAGGGTTTTGTTGCGTGAATGATTTTGTCCGTTCTGATCCGCGCCTTCCCTTCGGTGGAGTTAAAATGAGCGGCTACGGCAGGGAACTTTCGATACCTGGAATCAGGGAATTCGTGAATCTAAAGACGGTGTATGTAAAGTAATGAGGATGATCCATGCTCTTGAGGATAAGGTTTGATGAATAATTAAGATCGTTAAATGGTGGCGGAAGATTATACTTGAACATTGTTTTGCAAGTTTCATATGGACAACCTGACTTTTATGGATACAGGTACAATTTAATTAGTAGCAAACTGAAAAGGATTTGGTATCAATCGTTCTTCCGAACCTGAGTTATAAAATAGAGTTTTAAATGGATGCCCCTAATTCAAAAATAGTAAACGAAGAAGCAGCATTAAAGAAGGCTACAATTGTAAATAGTTAGTAGGCGTTGGATATTATTGTTCATCGTTTTTGATTATAACTCTGTCGACTTTGCGATATGAGTACAGTCGCTTAGTAGTTGAGGATAGAATGGGATCAAATTCTTTTTTTGCTGGGTTAAAAAGTCCAGTATGACTAACTAACCTGGCGTTTCTTGCGAAAAACAATTCCGGTTGAGGGCGGCAGCTTGACCACGCCACTCATTTCAACGAGCCTTTTATGTGAGGCCACACGGGGTGATACTACCATTTCCCAGAATTCATCTTTCAGGTCTATGATTTGTTCACCATGGTGATTTCCGTTAAGGGAAATCAGATAATCAAAAGAATCACCTGATGATTCTCCGTCAATGGTAAACGTAACGTGAAGAGCATCCTCAAAACTTTCAAAAACGATATCCTCAGGCTTGGCTTTACGCAGAGCAGGTGAGATTTTCCTAAGGGCGATCAAACCTTTGTAATATTCAAAAAGATTATGGTTTAACTCTATTTCATCATAATCAAGAAAGTTGGTTTCGTTGTCTTTTTCATAACTGTTATGATCGAGATGGCCTGTACAGGGATCATTAATCGTAGTATCGGCAATCACCTTGGATCGTGCCCATTCCTGTCCGGCATGGATCATGGTTATCCCCTGGGAGACGAAGAGGTATAAGGCTCCTAGTTTAGCAAGTCGGTTTTGCTGAGCATTAAGCCGGGTATTCTTAGTCTTGTTTTCAATTTTCTTATTTTTTAATGAGGCATCAAGCCCTATCCGGATAAAATCTCCCAAGGTATAGCCATCATGTGATTCCAAATAGTTCACACTATGTTCAGAACTATGAAATCGTCCATTAGCAGAATCAACAAGAGTTCCGCGGATCATATTTTCCAGTGCTTCACGACTGGTATCAAATTGCCAGGTGCCAAAAATAAATCCTTTTCCATCAATAGGATCTGACCCTTTTACTCCATTACGAATCTGATCATTCCAGGCAGGCCATCCATATTCAGAAAAACCGGTGGGGTCATAACCGCCTCCCCATGGCTCAGCAATAAGCAGTACATCGGGATTTATTTTAGAAGTTTCCTGACGGATAATATCGATCGTTTTCCGGTCGATCATATTTGCCAGGTCGAAACGGAATGCATCGATATGATATTCTTCCATCCAGTAGCAAAGGGATTCTATTATGGCTTGGCGTGCAATGGGTGCTTCTGTTTTGAAATCATTACCTGTTCCACTTTCCGATAGAAGTTTACCATGATGGTCATGACGGAAGAAGTAGGGTTTATCCAAATGCATAAACGAGTTAATATCATAATGGGAAACATGATTATAAACAACATCCATGATGACTGTAATCCCGGCTTTATGAAGGGCTTTTACCACGGTTTTGAACTCCGTAATGGCATGGAATGATTTTCCGATCAAAGCACCCGGCCTGCTTGACCCGTCTCTGGCATACAGGGTTTCGGGAGCAAAAAAGAAGGAGGTCATATAGCCCCAATAATTGCGACTGTAGGGGTTCCAGGTATTGTAAATTCCTTCTTTAGTACGTTGCTTGAAAGGGGGTTCAAATCCTCCATATTTCTGAAGGGGCAGCAATTCCACAGCATTAACACCCAGTTGTTTCAGATGGTTTATTCCGCCAATGATTCTTTCTTCGATAAAACCTTCATAGGTACCCGGTTGCTCACATCCCGAGGAGGGATGGGCGGTCATATCCTTCAAATGTGTTTCGTAGATGATAAGATCCCTGGGGTCTTTGGGAGTGATGAAACGGTCATCCTCCCAGTCAAATTCATCATCACCGATAATCTTTGTTTTAGCATATTGCCGGTAATGGTTGACTGCCGTAACATGCTTTGACCAGGGGTCGGCTACAAGGTCAGATGAGGCAAGAAACCCCGGAATCTTTTGGGGAGGGGTGATGCGATAGCCATAATATTTATGGATTAGATTCTCTTGTATTTCAAGTTCCCAAATGCCTTCATCGTTTTTTTTCATCTCAAAACGCCGGCCAATTTGATCTTCAAAATGATCGAAAAGTTCCAGTTGTACTTTAGGAGAAGGGGGGCAAAAAACCCGGAAGGAGCAAGATTCAGAAGTAGGAAAAGCTCCGAAAGATAGAATTGAAGCTTTGGTTTGTACATTATTTGACATGCGATAAATAGAGATTCAGATAAGTTGC
The DNA here is from genome assembly GCA_040905745.1 of Balneolales bacterium. GTDB lineage: Bacteria > Bacteroidota > Rhodothermia > Balneolales > Natronogracilivirgulaceae > JBBDMU01. The sequence continues at coordinate 14,265 of JBBDQY010000074.1, read as the reverse complement.
ACTTTAGTGTTCAGAGATTTGATATCATCATTCAAATCAGGAAATGACACTACCGGGTTCCGCATCAGTGGTTATAAATTTATAATTGCCTTTTTGGTCTTCAGCCATCAGGATCATGCCTTTGCTTTCAATACCCATCATCTTTTTAGGTTTCAGGTTGGCTAAGAATATGATTTTCTGGTTAATAAGGTCATTAGGGTCATACTGTTTGGCAATGCCGGAGACCACCGTTCGTATATCGACACCAATGTCTACCTGCAATTTTAATAAGTTTTTTGATTTAGCTACTTTTTCAGCAGACAGGATTTTGCCTGCCCTTACATCCAAACCGGCAAATTGTTCAAAGGGCACCTCATCTTTTAAGGGCTCATATTGAGTACTGCTCACGGAACTTTTTGCCCGGTCTTCAAGCTTCTTAAGCTGATGTTCTATTTCCTTGTCTTCAAGTTTCTGAAACAGAATTTCACCCTGGTCAATCACTTGATTTACAGGCATCATATCCGTTTTAATATCGTTCCAGGTTAGATGTTTAGTATCCAGGTACCCCCGTAGTTTTTTCATTTTAACCGGCATGACGGGTTCAAACAGCAATGACAATGCCGCTGATATCTGCAGGCAGATGTGAAGCACCGTTCCACAGGCCTCCATATTGGTTTTACGCAGGTGCCAGGGCTCCATTTCGGTGAAGTATTTATTGCCTAGTCTGGCCAGGTTCATACTTTGAGCAATGGCTTCCCTGAAATGAAAGGTTTCATAGGCGTCTGTGACTTTTTGCTTGATATTTTCTATCTCAGCCAATACTTCCCGTCCACGGTCATCTGGATTATCAAGTTCAGGAACTTTGGCATCAAAATAGCGCTGGGTGAACGATAGGGTGCGAAATATAAAATTACCCAGGATGTCGGCCAGTTCACCGTTCACATGGGCTTGAAACTCTTTCCAGGAAAAGTCGGCATCCTTGGCTTCGGGTAACCCGGTTCCGAGCACATACCGGAGGTTATCTGCATCGAGATCTTCCAGGTATTCGTGAAGCCAAACTGCCCAGCCTTTAGAGGTTGAAAGTTTTCGGCCTTCCAGGTTTAGAAACTCATTGGCGGGAACATTTTTGGGCAACACAAAATCACCATGGGCCATTAACATAGCCGGAAACATGATGCAATGAAAGACGATATTATCTTTGCCAATAAAATGGATGAGGTCGGTATCCTCATTTTGCCACCATGTTTTCCAGGAGTCAGGTTTACCCTGTTTTTCTGCCCATTCACGGGTTGCCGATATATAGCCAATTGGAGCGTCGAACCACACATACAGCACTTTGCCTTCAGCGCCTTCTTTAGGTACCGGAACTCCCCAGTTCAAATCACGTGTTACGGCACGGTCTTGTAACCCCCCATCCAGCCAGCTGCGGCATTGACCCATAACATTAGGTTTCCAGTCAGTTTGCCGATCCAGCCAAGCCGATAATTTATCCTGAAAATCTCCCAGGGGAATAAACCAATGTTCCGTTTCTTTATGAAGCGGAGGTTCACCGGAAATGACACTGCGCGGTGCTATGAGTTCGGTAGGGGATAAGGAGTTGCCACATTTCTCGCATTGATCTCCGTATGCTTCTTCATTACCGCAATGCGGACAGGTACCTACGACATAGCGGTCCGGCAAAAACATGTTGGCTTTAGGATCAAAGAGCTGGGTTTGAGATTTCTTTTTAAAGACTCCCTGATCGTCAAGTTTTTTGAAAAAGGCTTGTGAAACTTCTGTATGTGTTTTGGAGCTTGTTCGTCCGAAATAATCAAATGATATGCCTAAACTTTCAAATGATTTCTTGTTCAATGTGTGAAAACGATCAACAATATCCTGGGGGGTGACGCCTTCTTTGTCAGCTGCCAGCGTAATGGGCACTCCGTGTTCATCAGAGCCGCAGATAAAAAGTACGTCTTCTTCGCGCATTCTTTTATAGCGTACGTAAAAATCTGAGGGCAGATAGGCTCCGGCCAGGTGGCCAAGATGGAGAGGGCCGTTCGCGTAAGGCAGCGCTGCGGTCACCAGCGTTCGTTTTGACATAGGTATTATAGATAACTGTGAGAAAAGTACAAGCTGCAAAAATACAACGGATTAAGACGAAACAAAAGACTTTGATTTCAGGTAAGTAAAAGGAAGCTAACTATCAGGCCATTTCCCCCTGGTTAAAGTAAACACTTACGCCTTAATCAGACGGTCATATAATACAATCCCTATGCTTACCGATACATTGAAAGAGTGTTTTTTTCCAAATTGAGGTATTTCTATGACCTCATCACACAGTAAAAGCAGTTCTTCTTCAACTCCTGTTACTTCATTTCCAAAAATATAGCAGGTGTTTTTATCCGGGTTGGGCATATATTCCGTTAATAACCGGCTGTTTGTGGTTTGCTCTAATCCTAAAAGTTGGTATTCTTCCTTTTTTAACTCACTGCATGTATGCTGGATGTTATTGGTAAAAGACCATTTAATAAACTGATCAGCTCCTAAGGCCGTTTTGGATATTTCCGCCCGGGGCGGAACCGGGGAATACCCTGATAATATAATTTCTGATATGCCAAAAGCATCTGCCGTTCGAAAGGCTGAGCCTACATTGTGCATGCTTCGTATATTGTGCAGCCAAATCTTTGTGTTTTGAAACGTTCCGGGGGATTTTCTCTCCTGGTTTATCTTAAATATTTGTTTTGTCGTAAGTTTTTTCATTTGTTGATATCTAGATTACAGAGATTTAACATAAAAAACGGCTTTATTGAGCAAATTATCATGATAATTAAAATATTTTAGCGTATGTTTGGTGGTGTATATAAATTTCGTATAATAATTAACCAATAAACGTGTACAAGCATATGCACAACTTTTTTGGCGGATGTTTGATGTAACCGTTCTAATATGTGATGCAAGAGAGTAAATATGCCAGGTAATTTGGTAAGGTTAATTTTAATCATAAAATAAGCATATAACGTGAAAGTGAACTACATGTCCCCTGAGGGGTACACAAAACTTAAGGAAGAGTTTACCGACCTTAGAACCCGCGCGCGACGAGAAATCGCTGAGCAAATTGAAGAAGCACGATCACACGGTGATTTAAGTGAGAATGCGGAATATGATGCGGCTAAAGAAGCTCAGGGTAAACTGGAACAACGGATTTCAGAATTAGAAGAAACTCTATCCCGTTCAAGGATATTGGATGAAAAGAATGTAGATACCAGCAAAGTCTATGTGTTGTCTACGGTAACATTAATGAATGAAAAAACTAAAAAAGAGATGAAGTATACTCTGGTTTCTAAACAGGAAGCCGATTTTAGCCAGGGTAAAATTTCCATTGAATCACCTATTGGCAGTGCTTTGATGGGAAGAGAAGTCGGAGATACGGTCAATGTTAAAGTCCCGGCAGGTGAATTAGAACTTAAAATACTTAAAATAGAGAGATAATACATGAAAATAGCAGTCGTAGGTACAGGGTATGTCGGCCTGGTAACAGGAACCTGTCTGGCAGATTCAGGAAATGATGTGATATGTGTAGATAATAATGAATCAAAGTTACAGTCTCTCAAAAAAGGGGAAATCCCTATTTATGAACCGGGGCTTTTAAATCTATTTGAACGATCTTGCCGTGAAGGGCGAATGAGCTTTACCTCCAATTTGAAAGAGGCTGTTAATGAATCCGAGGTTATATTTTTATGTTTGCCAACCCCTCCGGGCGCTGATGGCCAGGCTGATTTGAGTTTTGTTCTTGGTGTAGCTGGTGAAATTGGCGCCATGATCAAAGATTATAAGGTCATCGTTAATAAAAGTACGGTACCCGTAGGTACGGCTGAGAAAGTTCGCATGACCATTGAGGCCCAGACTAATGTTCCATTTGATGTCGTTTCAAATCCTGAGTTTCTGCGTGAGGGTGCGGCTGTAGACGATTTTCTCAAGCCGGAAAGGGTAGTGATCGGAAGTACCAGTGAAAAGGCTATTGATATCATGCAGCTTCTGTATGAGCCTTTCGTGCGAAGCGGTAACCCTATCATTGTAATGGATGAAAGAAGTTCTGAACTGACCAAATATGCTGCCAATGCATTTCTGGCGACGAAGATATCTTTTATGAATGAGGTAGCCAACTTATGTGAGAAGGTCGGTGCCAATGTTGATAATGTTCGCAGAGGTATGGGAACGGATTCACGGATTGGCAAACGATTTCTGTTTGCCGGAATCGGGTATGGAGGTAGTTGCTTCCCTAAAGATGTTCAAGCCATGGATTATACCGCTGACGAACATGACTATGATTTTAAAATCTTAAAATCGGTTATACGTGTTAATGAACGGCAAAAGCTCAGCATTGTCGAGAAAATTAAAGCCTATTATGGATCCCATAACGGGTCTCTTAAAGGCCAGACCTTTGGTGTCTGGGGTTTAGCCTTCAAACCGGAAACTGATGATGTGCGTGAAGCCCCCTCTTTATATATTATTCAGGAGCTTCTGAAAATGGGTGCTAATATTCAGGCTTATGACCCTGAGGCTGTTGATACATTTAAAGAAGCGGTGGGTAAAGAGGTAAGCTCTAAAGTGAATTTTGTTAAGGATCAGAAAGCTGCCCTTCAAAATGCAGATGCCTTGATCATATGTACAGAATGGAATGAATTTCGCCGTCCGGTATTGGATGAGTTTACCAAATTGATGAAAACACCGGTCATCTTCGATGGCAGGAATTTATATGATCTGAAAAGAGCAAGTGATGCGAATCTGACCTACTTCAGTGTGGGTCGCGAGCCTGTAAATGCCGGAAGGAAAAAAGAAAATGTCTAAACGAATTCTTATAACCGGTGGGGCCGGCTTCTTGGGTTCCCACTTGTGCGAACGCTACCTGAAAGAAGGGTATGAAGTCATTTGTATGGATAACCTCTCAACCGGAAGGATTGAGAATATAGACCATCTAATCGGTACCGGTGATTTTACTTTTATCAAGTACAATGTTACCGATTATATACACGTACCGGGTGAACTTGATCTCATCCTGCATTTTGCATCTCCGGCTTCACCTATTGATTACCTGGAAATGCCGATACAAACCCTTAAAGTGGGTTCCCTGGGGACTCATAAAGCTTTAGGGTTAGCTAAATCAAAAAATGCCCGTTTCCTGTTGGCTTCTACCAGTGAAGTCTATGGTGACCCTTTGTTTCATCCCCAAAAAGAGGAGTATTGGGGAAATGTGAACCCGATCGGGCTGCGTGGGGTATATGATGAAGCTAAGCGTTTCGCGGAAGCTCTCGTTATGGCCTATCACCGGACACATAACATAGACACCCGTATCGTACGCATTTTCAATACGTACGGTCCCAGAATGAGACTTGACGATGGTCGCGCCTTACCGACTTTTATGGGTCAGGCGATGCGTGGCGAAGATTTAACCATATTTGGTGATGGCTCTCAAACACGATCTTTCTGCTATGTGGATGATCTGGTTGAAGGCATCTTCAGGCTCTCACAATCTGATTATGTTTATCCGGTTAATATCGGGAACCCTGAAGAAATATCCATCCTGGATTTTGCCAAAGAGGTTTTATCCCTTACCGGTGGGGATTCAAAAATCATATTCAAAGAATTACCGGAGGATGACCCAAAAGTCCGTCAGCCGGATACTACCAAAGCGCAGGAGCTACTCAATTGGTCTGCTAAGGTTGACCGGAAAGATGGCCTGAAACGTACACTGGAGTTTTTTGAAAAGCTGAGAGATAAAAATCTTGTGTCTTAAGGTCTGACTTTTATGGAAAGGAAATGCTTAATTCTATATTAGGTATTTCCTTTTTTATTCTGAAACGTGAAATCGTACTTCATTCATTTTTTCACCGTCTTCATTATGAAGTTCAACCTTCCAAACTCCCGGCTGTAAAGCCACTGACGAGTATGTTCGCCAATTAGGTGATCTGCCAATCTTCGTTTCAAATTCATAAAAGACATCATCATTGTAATACCAGACAAAGGTGAAAGAACGCATTTTGCCCGGGTTGCTTATTCTGGCAAAACTCCATGCCCGTTCATCTTCCATTGAATAAGATTGGACTATATCTACAGGTTCCCGTTCGATAACATCTTTACAGATTACAAATTCCAGAAGAACAAGATCATCCATAACTAATGGTCTGTCGGGTGTTGCAGCCATGGGATTGCCTGGAATGAGTAGCATCAGGTGAATCAGGCTTTGTAGAATGATAAATACCATAGAACGAAGTAGTTAATTATACTGTTTAATAAGTTAAAATATCACGTGTTACACGGTGTGTCGAAGAAAAGCCCAACTTAGAGAATTGCATTATGACCTGTATAAAGTTAGAGGTAATTTAAATCTTCACAGTTCGTCAAATATCATTAAATTGAAGATCGCTTTTAAAATCACCCTGCCAAATTTAAGTTAAATATGTTCCTGTTTTCTCCTATCCCTTTAACTACTGTTACTGAAAAGAAGGGTAAGAAACTTTTCTGCCACCTCCAACATTTTGGTTGGATTACCTTAGTTGTTATGACTATTCTGATCTGCTGTAAGCCGCTACAAGCCCAGATTATCAGCACTCCGGATTATGAGGTATTAACAGCTCCGGATCTTTGGTATAACGACGTAGACGGAGTCCGTGTGGGGTTTAGATTGCGTGGGCAACAACCGGGATCGTTTTTAGATGGCCCGCATCGTGTGGATTTTGGTTTGTGGCTGGGTACGAAAATACCTGATTATCCACTATCCTATTATTTAAAGTACGTAGAACCTATTCATGCCATTACGGATTATGGAAGTGAAGGCAGCTTTAATGTGTTTTCCAGTATCCGGGAAGGGCTGCATAATCATGGTGTGGGCCTGGAAAAACGATGGCAGCCCGGATTCAACGAATTTGATTTTACGGAAGCCTCGGGTTATGTAAGTACACATTACCGGTTTGAAGATGAATACACGCATTATCCTATATTATGGCAAAGCAATGTCGTCACGCGGTTTCTGAGTCGCTTCGAACGACAAAAGGAGAATAAGCTGGGATATTATAACTTTACTTCATCTCTGGCTTTGGGTCTACCTTTTGATACTGATTTTTTTACTCAGTTAAACACGGCCTTTGAGCAAGAGCTGATGATATCTTCCAATTTCTCTCTAAATGGCAGGATCTTTTTGACCAGTTCTACGGATTATTTACCTACGGAATACTATCATCAGACTGCCCTGGCACCGGCACTGGACTGGACTCTTTCCGGTTTTACCCGATCCCGTGGAACCATTCCAAACTCCTGGATGGATAATGGTTACATACATATTGCTGGGGGACCAAACTTGCGGGGCTACACCGAACAAAATATTGATGCTATAATGGATGATCAGCCTCTGCTGTTTTCCAATTTCGGTGCTTTAAATCTGGAATTGCAATATCCAAATCCAGTGAATGATTTATTAAGAAATATCCCCATGCTTGGTGATTTTTTGAACTTCAATTCTTATCTATTCTTTGATACCGGTGCTCCTTTTGATTATGATGAAGGCTTTGATCAAACATACTCAGACGCGGGAGCCGGATTTCTGCTATCAATGAATATACCTGATTATGTGGGCAGGCAACGAGGTTTTGTTTTTCGATACGATATTCCTTTTTGGCTTTCAGACCCTGCTTCAGGGAATGATGCTTTAAAATTCAGACATCTGGTTAGCATAGGTGCTGTGATCGGGTTATAACAAAGCTTTTTATTACCCTTGATATAAGCTAAATTCCCGTAGAAAAAAATTTCAGCCGTTACTTAATCCTCATGAAGAGTCTGTACACCTTATTTGTATGTATGCTAATAGGCTTATTTTCAATGCCTAAGCCAGCTATCGGACAAGATTCGCCTACTAATCAACAGGTTATAGTGAATGAAACCATAAGATTGCTGGAAAGTAGTGATTTGGTACAAGATACGAATGCAGCCATTACTCTTGAAACGAATTCACCGGATGATTTACGTCAGGTTTGGATCAATTCCTTATTAGAAATGGGAAAGAAAATCAGGTTGGATCCAACTCAAGGGGAGAAAATTAAAATTGAAATCCATACGAATAATACCTTTACCCGGTTGAACCGAAAGAGAGGTCAACGTCATATAAAGGGGGATCTTATTCTGTATCTGGCAGATGACCTGAATGTGATCAAGGAAACGGAAAGTCAGACCTTCAGCTTTATGGATACCATATCCGTAAGGGATAAAGTGGCTATGAGTCAAGATACCTGGCAGGCAACACATTTTCATGACGAAAAAGACAGCCGACGGCGTTCTATTGTAAATAAAGTGGCGGAACCTTTGATCATCATTGGAGCATCAGCAGTTACTATCTTTTTGTTATACAATGTAAGGCGATGAAGGAAGTTATTTAATACACCAATATCTGCACCCATAAAATGGATTTGTTTCAGTACTCTTCATAAGTTATTACCCCTTTGCAAAATCTATCTGTTTTTACATTATTTGCCATCATCCTATTTCTTGGCAGCTGTGCAACACCATCCCAACCCACGGGGGGACCTAGAGATACTTCAGGTCCTGAAATTGTATTTAATGATCCTGAGAGTGGTACCGTAAATTTTACCGACGACCGCATCATTATTGAGTTCTCAGAGTATGTAGACCGATCCAGCTTTGAAAGTGCATTTCGTATTGAACCTGATCTAAACATTGATTATAAATTTAACTGGGGAAAAAGATCTGTAAAAGTTATTTTTGAGCAGGATTTACCTGATAACACGACCATCATTTTTAATATTGGAACCGAATTAACGGATACCCGACGTAATAATATGCCATCTCCATTTCAACTGGCATTATCAACAGGTCCGGAAATCGATACGGGTAAAATTGAAGCTGTTGTTATGGATGCAGAAACAGGGGAGCCGCGTGAAGGAGCCCGTGTATTTTTATATCGTGCACCCTATGACCTTACTCAAAAGGCTAATTATTCCGTACAAGCGGATACAAGCGGGTTAGCCATGTTTAATCATCTTCGTGAAGGTACCTATCGGGGGTTTTGGGTAGATGATAGAAATAGAAATCAGATATGGGATTCAGAAAGGGAAGCAGCTCAACCATTTCCCGTTGACACACTCTCTTTACAAAAAGATGGAGAACAGGCTTTTGGAACTGTATTTATTGCTCGTGTGGATACCACAGCACCGGAATTGCTGGCGGTAGGATTACTTTCTTCCACCAGAATGAGACTACGCTTCTCTGAGAATATTCAGGTAAAAGAAGATGCCGAATTATCGGTCTTCACTAATGACGGAGAACTATTTAGTGAAGCCATTCCTCTTTATGTAGACCAGACTGATCCTAGTATCTTGTTTGCACAATCTCTTACCCCTTTTAATGAAGGGGTATCTTATGCAATTGATCTAAAAGGAATAACCGATGGTTCCGGAAACATTGCGTTTACCAATTTAGATTCCTTTCCCGGTTCGAATGTAGAAGATACCACCGCATTAGGATATATAGACCATCTGACTTCAATCGGTGTTTATGCTGATGAACCTTTGGTTTTTCAATACTCCAAACTTATTGATGATGATGTCATTGTTGATTCCCTTAAAGTTATACAGGAAACAGAAGAATTAGCTGAATGGTCAGATATTAGCATTGAAGAGAATAATTTACGGGTACATCCTGATTCCATATGGCAACCCAATATAACTTATGAGATAATGCTTTGGGATCCTGCTTCAGCCGGTTATGTAACCATTGAGCCGGTGATCTGGCATCAGGATAATCTGGGTGAATTGGAAATTATAATCGAAAATCAAGACACTGATGCTGCTTCGATTAGGTTTAGTCTGCAGGATGAAAATGACAATAGGGTAAGGGAGGGTAATTTTCAGAATTCTGTCACCATAAGCCAGCTTCCTCCCCAAATTTATAAACTGATCGTTTATGAAGATATAAATGATTCCGGAACCTGGAATCAAGGACAGGTTCAGCCTTATAAGGCTCCTGAACCCTATTTCATCCAGAATGATGTTCCGGTTCAGCCTAATATGACCGGACAGGTCTTCATCAATTTTGGTCAGGAGAATACGCCTGATGTAGAGATGTAGCATGCTGTGTCTACCTAAAGGCCATAAAGACCTGGTTGTATGGCTACTTCCTCCAATAATACGTAAATTTCGTAATTAGAGACTATTTCGATATATCTGTTAATATATGAGCAAAGAAACCGAGCTGCTTGACCAAAAGATTACCGCCGATAACCATCGTATACATAAAGGTCTGTATAAACCGAATCATAAGATTCGTTTCGTTACAGCGGCCAGCCTTTTTGACGGGCATGATGCCAGTATAAATATCATGCGCCGGATTTTGCAGGGCAGTGGTGCAGAAGTGATTCATCTGGGACATAACCGTTCGGTACATGAGATCGTTAACTGTGCCATTCAGGAAGATGTGCAGGGTATAGCTATCAGTTCTTATCAGGGTGGACACATTGAGTATTTTAAGTACATGGTTGATTTGCTGAAAGAAAATGAATCCTCGCATATTAAAGTATTTGGAGGTGGTGGCGGGGTCATCGTTGCCGAAGAATTAAAAGAACTACACGATTATGGGGTATGCCGTTTATTTTCAGTTGAAGACGGGCGGCAAATGGGTCTGCAAGGCATGATCAATTTTATGCTTGAGGCATGCGATTATGACCCGGGCGAATTAAGTACAGCCATAGATGTTGATAAAATAATTGAACGTGATAAAAAGAGTATTTCCCGTGGTATCACCCTGTTAGAAAATAGAAAAGACCATATTATAAAATTAGAAAATGATGTTCTAGTTGATGGCACAGGGCAAAAGATATTCGATACGGGTAACGAAAAGGCCATACCGGTTATAGGAATTACCGGAACAGGCGGGGCCGGTAAAAGTTCACTGACTGATGAGATCATCAGGCGTTACCTGGAAGAATTCAAAGAACAGCACATTGCCATCATCTCAATTGATCCGTCCAAATTGCGAACGGGTGGAGCTTTGCTGGGCGATCGAATACGAATGAACAGTGTGGATACCGACAGGGTATATATGCGCAGCCTGGCTACCCGGGCCTCTAACCGGGTGGTCAGTGACGCTGTTCGTGGTGCTGTACAACTCTGTAAATCGGCGGGGTATGATCTGATCATCGTAGAGACCAGTGGTATTGGTCAAAGTGATACGGAGATCATTGATCTGACCGATATTACCCTTTATGTAATGACTAGTGAATATGGGGCCGCTACCCAGCTGGAAAAAATAAACATGCTGGATTTAGCTGATTTTATCGTAATCAATAAATTTGAAAAGAAAGGCTCCCTTGACGCTCTTCGTGATGTTCGCAAACAGTACAAAAGAAACAGGGGCTTATGGGATGTGGATGACGCAAATCTTCCTGTTTATCCAACCATTGCAGCCCAGTTCAATGATGAAGGGATCAATCGTCTGTTCAAAGCCCTCATAGAAAAAGTAAATGTCCATTATTCCTTAAAACTAGAACCAGCCTTATATACAAATCCCTTGCCTGCTGAAAATATTCAGGCTCAGGCTATTATACCACCGAAACGAATCCGGTATCTGAGTGAGATTGCCGATTCCATTCATGATTATCACCGATGGGCAAATGAGCAATCTGATATTGCAGCCAAACTGCATCAGGTTGAAGGTACACTCGAACAAATCGTTAATTGGAACCCGGAAAATAAAGCTGAATTAAAAGAGAGCCTGAACCAGATGCTCGAACGCTTGAGATTCAAGCTTGATTGCAGGTGTCTGGCTATTCTTGATGGGTGGGATGATCTTTCAGACCGTTACAAAGGTGATGAATTTGAAACAAAAATCCGTGATATGACCATAACCACTCAATTATATACTAAAACACTCAGCGGTAATAAAATACCACGGGTTGCATTGCCTGCCTTTAAAGATAAAGGCGAGCGGCTCCGGTTTGCTCTAAAAGAAAACCTCCCCGGTTATTTCCCATACACAGGTGGGGTATTTCCCTTCAAAAGGGCCGGCGAAGACCCTACCCGGATGTTTGCCGGTGAAGGTACTCCGGAACGAACGAACAAACGATTTCACTATCTCAGTTTGGGAATGCCCGCTGCACGGTTATCCACCGCTTTTGATTCTGTGACTTTATATGGTGAAGATCCTGACATTAGGCCTGATATTTATGGGAAAATTGGGAATTCGGGGGTGAGTATTTGCACAATTGACGACATGAAAAAGCTCTATTCTGGTTTTGAGCTTACCAAACCTACCACGTCAGTATCTATGACGATTAATGGTCCGGCTCCCATCATTCTCGCCATGTATATGAATACGGCGATTGACCAGGAAGTTGAGAGGTATCTAAAAGAAGAGGGTAAATGGGAGGCCGCTCATAAGAAGGTTGAGAAATATTTTACAGACATGGGAAAAGAACAGCCGGTTTATTCTGGTGCTGTTCCATTAATTAACAACGGGTTCGGGTTGGCCACGCTCGGGATTTCATCTGACAAACTAGTTGATGCTGAAACGTATGACAGGATAAAAAGTCAGACGCTAAGCGTAGTACGGGGCACTGTTCAGGCTGATATCCTTAAAGAAGACCAGGCTCAGAATACCTGCATATTTTCTACTGAATTTGCCCTCCGAATGATGGGTGATGTTCAGGAGTATTTCACCCGGAATAAGGTTCGCAACTACTACTCGGTATCGATTTCAGGATATCATATTGCGGAGGCGGGTGCTAATCCCATCTCACAGGCCGCGTTCACCTTGGCCAACGGGTTCACCTTTGTTGAGTATTACCTGTCCCGCGGACTAGATATTGATGATTTTGCCCATAATCTCTCCTTTTTCTTCAGTAACGGTTTGGATCCTGAATACGCAGTTATTGGCAGAGTTGCCCGCCGGATATGGGCTATAGCCATGCGTGATAAATATAATTCGAATGACAGATCTCAGAAGCTTAAATATCACATCCAGACAAGCGGCCGGTCTCTGCATGCCCAGGAAGTTCAGTTCAACGATATCAGGACCACTCTTCAGGCTGTTTTAGCCATTTATGATAATTGTAACTCACTTCATACCAATGCCTATGATGAGGCTATTACTACACCTACAGAAGAATCGGTTCGCAGGGCGGTAGCCATTCAGCTGATAATTAATAAAGAACTTGGAATGGCTAAAAATGAGAATCCATTACAAGGCTCATTTATTATCAATGAGCTGACTGACTTAGTTGAAGAAGCTATACTCACCGAATTTGACAGGATTACAGAACGGGGCGGTGTACTGGGTGCTATGGAGACCATGTACCAAAGAGGCAAAATACAGGAAGAGAGTCTATATTATGAGACCATGAAACATAATGGTGAGCTTCCTATCATCGGAGTAAATACCTTTTTACCGGATAAAAAAAGTAGTGAAGATGAAAAACCTGTTGAATTGATACGTTCAACGGATGCGGAGAAGAAGAATCAAATTCAGAACCTGAAGGCTTTTTGTGAAATAAATGAGCCTATGGCTTCACAAGCTTTAAAAAAACTGCAAAAAGTAGCGAGGGAAAATGGAAATATCTTCGGGGAATTAATGGAAACGGTTAAAATATGCTCCCTGGGGCAAATCTCTTCAGCCCTTTATGAAGTGGGCGGGCAATATCGCAGAAATATGTAAAGACGCATGTGAGGGGTATTATGAAATATGAGCGTGCTGGATGGATCATCTTGCTGTTTTTCATCATAGTTTTAGTTGCCATTTTTTGGCCGGCTGAAGTATCAGAGGAAACGGTCTTAGAACGGAGGGATGCTGTTATTTTAGAGGATGATGATCAAACGCAGGAGGATTTCCCATTATCACAATGGGAAATACAGGAATTTCAACAAAAGGGTTTAGACAATCCTGTTGAGGATATTCAACAAGATCTGCTAAGTAAGCCGGAGATCATACCTGGTGATGGAGTATTGGGTGGGACAATGGGATTTCTTACAACCGATAATATTGAAATACTAAACAATCGCTGGGTACTGGCAACTTATGAAGATGGACATGTCATGGGTCAATTGCTTCTAAGATATGAGGTCAATAATAATGCTCAAATAAGCTGGGAAATTCTTGATCATTTAGAACCTTAACCGGTATTTACCACCGGTATTATTTCGGCTGGATGCAACGATATATGATAGCGTCTATCATATTAAAATATCTTTAATACAACTATCCGGAAGTTTAAAAAATAGGAACAGAACCCATATTTTTGGTTATCGA
>JBBDQY010000073.1:44977-91542 GCA_040905745.1 Balneolales bacterium | reverse complement strand
TATTAACTTTTTTCCTGAAGTATCAAATGTTGTTGAACCTCAATATTGCAGTACGTTATATATGAAGAATATATTAATCGTCGAAGACGATATGATTTTATCGAGGTTGTTGGAAACTATAGTGACCCACTTTGGTTACGAGGTAGTTGGAAAAGAATCTACCGGCAAGAAAGCCATTAAAAGCACTAGAGAGTTAAAACCAGACATAATAATAATTGATATCAGCTTGCAGGGTGATCTGGATGGTATAGAAACTATGAATTTCATACGTACTTTTTACGAGGTGCCTTTTATATACATAACTGGAAATTCTGATCATCAAACCAAAATTAGAGCTATGGAAACAAAACCAAGCTGTATCTTATTCAAACCCGTGGGAATGACAGATTTGAAAAATGCTTTATTGAAAACTGAGGTAAATGAATCAAACTCAGAAGTGCGCAGTTAGAAATAAATGCCAAATTCTCCAATAATTCGGTAGAAAAGTTCTTCATCAATTTTCCCACGTGTAAGTGTTAGAAGAAAAATCACCAACGATGTAAAAATGATAAGACCCCATATAAATAATGATTGATAATCAATATTTTCACCTGGGTGAGGAGTACTTTTTTGGTCTAGCGTTAAGTTGTTCATTGTATGTTCCTATTACTGTTTTAGTTCAAAATATTTTGAACTAATGTAATAACGTAACAGGGAACTTGAGTTATATATACAACTTAAAGATATTTTTACCTCTTCGGAAAAAATGGACTCATACAGCTTTCTGAAGTAAAGATCCATTAATGAGATATTAGCTCGTACAGATTTGTGCAACCGACTCTTCCTTCAAGGTGTCAATATTGCTTCAAGAATCGAAGATATGACCATCTATAGAACTGAAAAGTACTTGATGAATCGTACATGATACAATTAAGTCAGATTGTACTCTGGATGAAGATATGCCAATAATTGCTTTAATGGATAGTTTATCCTTTTATTACGCATACCATCCTAAAACTTTTCGACAGGGGAATGACTGACATGCCTCATAAGAGTAAAATAGAACAGGGACGAAAGGCTTTTGGTGAGCAGTTATGGTCGGATGCTTATTCTTCGTTGTCGGCGGCCGACCGGGAAGCTTCTCTTAGACCGGATGACCTTGAACTGCTTGCCATAGTGGCTTATCTGACAGGTAAGTACTCTGACTGCACAGATACCTGGAACCGGGCTCATCATGCTTTTCTAAAGCAGGGCAACACCCGTCAGGCTGCTTACTGTGCATTCTGGCTCGGCATGATACTATTTAATCAGGGTGACAGAGCCCAGGGTGGTGGCTGGATCGCACGTGCCGGCCGGCTCATTGAAGATCACCGAAATGATTGTGCGGAGAAGGGATTTCTTTTGATACCGAAGGCATTACAATGTCTGGGGAGCGGTGACCCTGAAAAAGCCTATGATTTATTCAATCAGGCTGAAAAAATCGGAAGCCGTTTCAATAATCGGGACCTGATCACTCTGGGACGCCTGGGCTGCGGACAGGCTTTAATCCGGCAGAATAAAATAGCCGAAGGCACAGCCCTGTTCGACGAGGTGATGGTGGCCGTTGTTTCCGATAAAATCTCCCCCATCGTCACCGGGATTGTCTACTGTGCCGTGATCGAAACTTGTCAGAAAATATACGACCTGAAGCGTGCACAGGAATGGACAGGGGTATTGAGCCGATGGTGTCATTCACAGCCGGATTTAGTGCCTTTTCGGGGGCAATGTCTGGTTCGCCGTGTTGAAATTATGCAGTTGCATGGAGAATGGGAGGATGCCATGGACGAAGCCCAACGTGCCTGCGAATTACTTGCGCGTCCACCCGGTGAACCTGCAGCCGGTGAGGCCTGCTATCGGCAGGGGGAGCTCTTCCGTTTATCAGGTAAATTTCCGAAATCGGAAGAGATGTACCGGCAAGCCAGTAAATGGGGCAGAAAACCCCAGCCGGGACTGGCCCTGTTGCGATTAGCCCAGGGGAAAATTCAGGATGCAGCCGTAACCATCCGTCAATCTGAGGAGCAAAACCAGGATCGGATAAAACGTTTGGAAATACTTCCTGCCTATATAGAAATCATGCTTGCCGCAGGGGAATTCCGTGAGGCCGAAGCTGCCTCCCGGGAGTTAACTGAAATTTCGGACGAACTCGGATCTCCTTTTGTAAATGGGATGGCCGACCTTGCAGCCGGAAACGTCCTGCTTGCAAATGGTGATCCTCATGGTGCCCTCGAAAAACTACGTCAGGCATGGTCGCTATTCAAAAGTTTAAATGCAGCCTATGAATCCGCCCGAACCAGGGTACGTATGGGTCAAGCCTGCAGGGAGATTGGGGATACAGACAGTGCCGACATGGAGCTCGATGCGGCGCGATGGATGTTTCAACAATTTGGCGCTGGCCATGACCTTAAACTGGTTGAAACCCTGATCCAAAAATCACCCTCCGATGTTCACGGATTAACCCCTCGTGAATTGGAAATATTGCGTCTCCTGGCCAGGGGCAAAACAAACAAATCTATTGCAGCTGAGATGTTTATCAGCGAACGAACGGTGGACCGTCATGTCAGTAATATCCTGGGCAAATTGAACCTTCCCACTCGGTCAGCCGCCACATCATATGCCTACGAGCATGATCTCATCTGAATAGATATAGGATAATAAAAACTATTCGTCAATCCCGATGGAATACTGCCCAGGTTGGATAATCCAGTATTCCTCTGTTTCCTGAAGCATGACAGGCTTACGGTCATTAATCGTGACCGCTCTGATATTTTGTCCCTCTCTGGTTTTATCAAATAATACCTCCATGCCTTGCGGAACCGTAATTTCGAGTGTTAAGTCCTCATCCCTACCCTTCCACGACACGAACAGAGTACCGAGGGGTGAAGGCATACTGCCTTCAACATCAGAAAACCCGTTATGGGAGATTTTTACTACCTGCATTCCGGGGCTCACAGGTTGAATGCCCAACATCCATCTGGAAAGGCTATGTGCCGGAAATGTATTTTCAGCCTGGACACGGGATAACTTGTGAGAATATTTTATCCTAATATAATATCTCTTTGCCTTCAATTCATCAGGATAAAATAAGCTCAAAATTATAAGAACTTTACGGAGACAACCCGCAAAGAAATCCATTCCTCCTTTTTTAATCCAGTGTAACGAAGACAGATGTGCGTGGTGCATTATTCACCGCTTTGCTTTTATGTCCACGGCCGGTAACATCTTCCACCAGTAATATATCACCCGTAGAAAACCGTCGAATAGTACCATCCCCGACTTCTACATCTACAGCGCCATCCAGCATAATGATATACTGGCGGCGGGGCGCATTATGCCAGTTGTAATCATAGTCAGGTTCAGTTCTCCGAAAAATAATCCCGGTAGCGTTTACCTTCTCAGAGAGTTTGCCAATTTCACCGGCTTCCTGGAGCTCTATCTCTATATCCTCAAAGTGTGATTCGTTATCGGATCCGGTATATAGACGCGTTATGTTCATACTACTTTTTATCCTGGTTAAAGTTTTAGGTACAACATTAAACTATTTTTCTAATGGATATGGGGGTTACACCGCTCCTCTCATAAAGAAGCAATTCATCCTCATACCCTACCAATTTACCAAAAACCGTTCCGGCTTAAACCTGTTCAAAAAACTCCTTTTTTGTTCTAAATTTTAAAAATAAGGCATTTTATACATCATTTGATTGATGCGCAATTAAATTGAATTGAGAATATTGGGGAAGAAACCACCCATCACTTTATTAAGGACAATTATGAAAAAGACATCCGTTTATGATTGGCCAACGAGATTTTTTCACTGGCTTTTTGCTTTCCTGTTTCTGGCGGCTTTTATCATTGTCAAAACCGTCGATGATGACAGCTCATTTTTCTCATATCACATGCTGGCCGGATTGAGCATTATATTTCTTTTACTACTCAGAATAATTTGGGGTATTATTGGTACTACTTACGCTCGTTTTTCATCCTTTAGAGTAGCTCCCACAGAGTTGATCCAATATATGAAGGACGCAGTTATGACAAAAACAAAACGTTATCTGGGGCATAATCCGGCTTCCAGTTATGCTGCCATTATCATGTTTGCAAGCGCCATAGGTTTAGCAGTATCCGGTATTTTAATGACCAGCGTAGGGGAAACAGATCTTTATGAAGAGAGTCATGAAATATTGGCCAATGTATTTATAATTGCTGTTATTGCTCACTTGTTGGGCATTATTTTTCATCATCTAAAGCATAAGGATGCGTTATGGTCCAGTATGATAGATGGAAAAAAGGAGGTGTTGTCCGGCAAAGAAGGCATTGCCAATATGAAACTAGGCATTGGATTTTTATTTATTATTATAACTTTACTCTGG
Organism: Balneolales bacterium; assembly: GCA_040905745.1. Classification (GTDB taxonomy): domain Bacteria; phylum Bacteroidota; class Rhodothermia; order Balneolales; family Natronogracilivirgulaceae; genus JBBDMU01. The sequence continues at coordinate 87,157 of JBBDQY010000073.1, read as the reverse complement.
TTCAATTATCTTGGTAATCAATATGACAGAAATTCCCAAACTCTGGATCTATTGGGTACGGAACTTAAGCTTGGTGAGAAAAAGCACGATTGACCCTCAGTCTGAAAGAGAATGACCTAAGTAATTTGAAAAAAATGAACAAAAATGAACGTTGGACTATTGCTACAATCCTTTTTATAATAACAGTTCTGGCATTTATAGATATCTATAATGACTTTTTTGAAGGAGTCTCAACATGGCATATTTCGGTTGAAGCTATTGTAGGATTAATGGGTATGGCAGGTATCTTTTATTTGATTCGGGGGCGTTTCAGATTGCAACAAACCCTGACGACAGAGCAACGTTTTTCAAAGGATCTTCAAATTGAGGCTCAAAAATGGAAAAGCGTTTCAAAAAAATATATGGAAGGGTTAAGTGTCGAAATCGAAAACCAGCTGGATCGCTGGGGTCTGACTAAAGCCGAAAAAGTTGTCACTTTTTTATTATTAAAAGGGTTAAGTAATAAAGAAATCTCTCAAGTAAGAAAAACCAGTGTACAAACCATTCGAACCCAAACGAATGCTATCTATATAAAGTCCAACCTGTCGGGTCGTTCTGAATTGTCGGCATTTTTCCTTGAAGATCTATTACTCCCAAATACGCAGGTGAGATACGACAATCCTTATGTCTCTGACCAAGATCTCATCGATAGGCATAGGTAATATTACCCATATCCCCTTTCCCAAAAATTGGGTATTCTCTCTGATTCGAAACTGTTGAATCCGTTTTAAATTACTTCCAGTTCATCATTATGGATTAAAAAGGGAGAATTAAAATGGAAACTAAATTTAATAATACCCGAAAGAAAACTACTGAGAATATAAACCGCAACCGGCTTCTGGCTGCTATTCCCGTTGTGGAACATCGCTTCGATTTTGCCGGCATTCACACGCCCGTCCTCATCGGCGGTGATGGTCCGCCGGTCATCCTGTTACACGGACCTGGAGAATCATCCCTCTGGTGGATGCGCGTTATTCCAATGCTGACAAAAACTCATCGCGTGATTGTCCCAGATCTGCCCGGACACGGTGATTCAAAAATAAACCGAGATTCATTAAACACCGACCTCGTTTTTGAATGGCTCAGCCGGTTGATTAAACAGACATGCCCCTCTCCGCCTGTATTGGTGGGAAACATACTGGGAGGATCCATTGGAGCACGTTTTGCTATAGGGCACGGAGAGCAAATCAGACAGTTGGTGATGGTCAATTCCCTTGGACTTGGGAGATTCAGGCCTGCACCGGGATTTGCATTCGGCCTGTTTCGATTTATAATACGTCCGACCGAAAAGAATTTCAATCTGTTCTTTCCCCACTGTATCTATGACGTGGATGATCTGCAAAGGCAAATGGGCGAGCATTGGGATCCATTCGTAGCATACAATCTGGAATGCGCCCGTGACAAGAAAAGAAGCAAGGCTATGAATTTCCTAATGAAAAAGCTTGGCATTCCTAAGATTCCATCGGAAGATCTGAGGAAAATTGATGTGCCTACTACACTGATTTGGGGCAGGCTAGACAAAGCCAACAAGCTAAAAATTGCCGAGACTGCAAGCAAAAAATATGACTGGCCACTGCATGTCATAGAGAAAACACGTGACGATCCCAAGCTGGAACGGCCGGGGGAATTTGTTAGGGCGCTTTCTAGTGTATTCAAAACGTCTAAAACAATGGCTAATTTTGCGCGCTGAGCGCTGGGCGTGGGGCGCTGAGAGGTGGGAAGATCAGACTGAGAATCAACTGGTAGTTGATTGATTAGATTGGAGATTTTGATGGTAGAATGGAGAGCGCGGAGCACTGGGTGATGGGCGCTGAGAGGTGGGAAGGGCGGTTGTCATGAATATAGATTCTCGGGCCTCGATAAGGGCTGACGTTCCGGGGGCGAACACGTAGGTTCTCCCCTACAAAAACATGTTCGAAACGTCTAAACTATGCCTAAACAAACGATAATTAAATAGAAAATAAAACTGCTAAAAATATCAACCATTGGAGGTAATTATGTCTTATTACAATGAAACTTATGCAGCAAAACCACCGGAAAACTATGAACGATTCTTTGTGCCTGTCATTGGGGAACCCCTGGCAAAAGACCTGATCCGCCTTGCTGATTTGAAGCAGGGGGAACGGGTTTTGGATGTGGCCTGTGGGACGGGAATTATAGCCCGTATGGCTTTAATGGAAGTCGGAAATGAGGGGACTGTAGACGGAATTGACATCAATCCCGGCATGCTTGCCGTGGCACGGTCAATTTCTAATAATTCGCACATCCAGTGGCACGAAGCAAGTGCTGAAAAAATGCCTTTCACTGATGAGTCGTTTGATGTGGCCATCTGCCAGCTGGGACTCCAGTTTATGGAAGACAAGACCGCAGCCCTGCAGGAAATGCACCGTGTACTAAAGTCCGGCGGACGTCTGTTCCTGAATGTCCCCGGACCGGCCGGCCCGGTTTTCGCATTTCTGGCTGATGCCATGGAGCGAAATATTAGTCACAAAGCCGGTATGTTTGTGAGGCATGTATTCTCGCTAAATGATACGGATATCATCCGGCAGCTTATCAATAATGCAGGATTTCGTGAAACAGATATCCAGGCTAGGAACAAGATGATCAGCCTTCCTGCCCCAATAGATTTTCTCTGGCAATATATATACAGCACACCGCTGGCCGGAGAATTGTCCGAAGCCGACAGTGAGCAGCAAACATCACTGGAGAATGAGGTAACCGCCCACTGGCAGAATTTCGTAGATGGCAACGGCACTTTTCAATACGAACAACGTGTTATTACTGCAAGTGCAATGAAATAAATGCAGATAATTCATGGGTGGTTAGTAATGCATACAGTTTGTTAATAGTGTATTACCTAATCACAATTTACGGCCTTTCTATTTGATGAATTCCGCCTTTAATTGCTTTAAGGCGGTATTCATCCATATACGTATCCGACCCATAAATTACAGCTAATGGTGAGCTTGTATAGTCTCATACTCAGGGTTCTTTGCCTAAACTTTACGGATCCATAAGCTATGTAAGCTGGGCTTCCTATATTCATTCAATAATTCTATTGAATGATATTATATAATGTTGTATTATATAATAAATCCAGAATTAAAATCACTCAGATTATGAACATTCGCGACTTTAAAGATAAAATCTACAGTGAATTAGCCATTGTTTCGAAAGCCATTGCTAACCCGCTTAGGATGGAAATCATCGAACTTCTGGCCCAGGGCCCGGCTTCCGTTGAATATATTGCAGATAATACAGAAACAAGCATTGCCAATGCTTCACAACATCTGCAGACATTAAAATCTGCACGACTGGTAAAAACAGAAAAAAAAGGTAAATACAGCTATTACTCACTGGCTGATATTAAAGTTTATGATGTTTGGAATGCGATGAGGGATCTTGGAATCTCACAAAATGCCGAGGTCGAAAAACTCATTCAGGATTTCCGCAAATCCAGACATAATCTTGAATCGGTGACCATGGACCAACTTTTAGAACGGGTTCAGGGTGGTAAAGCCCTGGTCCTCGATGTAAGGCCACAAGCAGAATATAACGATGGCCATATCTCCTCTGCCCTTTCTATTCCTTATGACGAGCTTTTGGAACAACTCAGCAGCCTCCCAAAAAACAAAGAGATTGTTGCCTATTGCAGGGGGCCTTTATGTGCTTTGGCCGATGATGCCATCAAATTACTGAACGATTACGGTTACAGGGCAATCAGATTAGAAGTAGGTTATCCGGAATGGTCAGCCAAAGGGTTTCCTATTGAGAATTAGTACCTATAACACTTTAAATAATCATGGATAAAATAGAAATCACACCAGAGAAACTTCAAACTTTGCTTTATGAGAATAAGCCTGTTTTTATTCTTGATATCCGTCCACAAAAGGAACGTGAAGACTGGTTCATCCCCGGCAGCACGCATCACGACATTTATCAAGCCTTGAAAGAAGGCGACGATTCGGTTTTAGATGCAGTAGAGATTCCAAATGACAAGCCGGTTGTTACCGTTTGTGCAGGAGGCCGAACCAGTTTAATTGCAGCTGAAATGCTTCAGAAGAAAGGAATTCAGGCCCTCTCACTGGCAGGCGGCATGAAAACCTGGAACTATGCATGGAACACGGCTGAAACTGAACTTTTGGATTCAGATGCTCGTATAATTCAAGTCAGAAGGACGGCCAAAGGATGTTTGTCATATATAATAGGCTCCGGAAAAGAAGCCCTTGTTGTAGATGCCGCTTTAGAACCCGAGGTTTATCTCGAAATCGCTAAAGAAAATAACTGGCAAATTACCTATGTAATGGATACCCATATCCATGCCGATTATATATCCAGAACCCGGGAGCTTGCAGAGAAAACAAACGCTGAACATATTTTTATAGAGAACGCGGAAACGGAGTACCCATTTACACCAATAAAAGATAGACAGGTTCTTACCTTTGGATCCTCTAAGGTTACTATCCTTCACACACCTGGCCATACCAAGGAAAGCACAAGCTACTTAATCAATGAGAAGGCTCTGCTGACAGGCGACACCCTATTCACTGACGGTGTTGGTCGTCCCGATTTAAAAGCTGATAAAAATGAGGCTATTAGAAAGGCGGGACAGCTTTATAAATCTTTACAGAAAATACTGACTCTGCCTGTCGATACTATTATTCTTCCGGCTCACCTCTCTCGTCCGGTTCCTTTTGACGGAAAGATGGTGCAGGCAACTATATCGAGTCTGAAATCCAATTTGGAGTTACTGCAACTATCTGAACCAAAATTTATCGATGAGACTATACAGCGCATCCCGGAGCCACCGGAAAATTATTTGTTGATAGCCGGTTTAAATAAAAAAGGCTCTCATGATTCCTATACACCGGCTGATCTGGAAGCTGGAGGTAATCGTTGCGCTGTTGCCTAAATGCAATTTTGGATCTAAAATAAAAAGTTAATGATCTCCTCTTCAATTAATGTTCCGGGGTTAAAGCAAAACTGGAAACAATTCTCCCTGCTGGTTTTGATCAATGCCTTTGTGGGGGGCATGGTAGGCCTGGAACGAACCATTCTTCCGGAAATAGCGGAAACGGATTTCGGTATTTCCGCCCGTACTGCCATATTCTCTTTTATTGTGGTATTCGGCATCACCAAAGCCCTCTCGAACTACTTTGCCGGAAGGTTTGCCCAACAGTTTGGCCGCAAGAAGATGCTTATTGTGGGATGGTTGTTTGGAATACCGGTACCATTCATTCTGATGTTAGCCCCGGACTGGAACTGGATTTTAGTGGCCAATTTTTTTCTTGGCATCAATCAGGGCCTGGCGTGGTCGGCTAATGTGATTATGAAAATTGACCTTGCCGGAGAGAAAGACCGGGGCCTGGCAATGGGTTTAAATGAATTTGCCGGTTATCTGGCTGTAGCCGTTGTGGCTTTTCTGACCGGCTGGATAGCCACAGAATTCGGCCTCCGACCTTACCCTTTTTATTTAGGTATCGGCCTGGCGTTTCTCGGATTGGCCATGTCGGTTCTTTTGGTTAAAGACACGGCCGGCTTTGTGGAATATGAGGCTAAGAAGATGACCACGGAGCGCAGCAAAAAGAACCTGTTCTGGATGGTTAGCGTTGGCGACCATAATCTGATGGCGGTCTCTCAGGCAGGCCTGATGACCAATTTTAAAGACGGCATGGCCTGGGGGGCTTTCCCCATTTTCCTGGCGGCCTCAGGTTTAACCCTGACTGAAATCGGTATTGTTGTAGGGGTATACCCGGCTTTCTGGGGCATACTTCAGGTGGCTACCGGCAAGCTCTCTGATTATACCGGCCGGAAAAAGATGCTTTATTCCGGGATGATGGTCCAGGCTTTCAGTCTGCTAACCTTTCCTTTTTTATCGGAATTTTATGCTTTCGTTATTGCAGCCGCCTTTTTAGGAACAGGCACAGCTATGGTTTACCCTACCTTTCTGGCCACCATCGCCGACCTTACCCATCCCCAGGACCGGGCCGAAAGCGTAGGCGTTTTCCGCCTCTGGAGGGACGGAGGTTATGCCATTGGCGCCATATTCTCCGGCATCATCGCTGATATGTTTGATCTGAATATAGCCATCATCCTCACAGGATTGCTCGTTCTGATCTCATCATTTTGGATCATGCTGGGTATGGTACGTTTAAAACATTAATTATTAACCAGAGGAAGAGCCATGAAAATTTTAATCATCATCAACGATGCACCTTACGGTACAGAAAAAGCTTATAACGCTATGAGGATTGCCAACCAACTGGGTAAAGATTATAGGGGAGAAATGGAAGTCTTTATTTTTTTGATGGCTGATGCGGCAACCTGCGCACTAGCCGGACAGGAACTGCCAAATGGATATTACAATATTGAAAGAATGCTAAAACTGGCCGTTGCCAAAGGAGTGGCTATAAAAATCTGTGGCACATGCGCCGGCGCAAGAGGCATAAAAAACGCTAATTTTATTAAAGGAGCCGAATTAGGAACTATGGCTGAACTGGCCAAATGGGTAGCCGAAAGCGATAAAGTACTCACCTTTTAAACCGAATAGTCGATTCTCGATTTATTAATTTAATGTTATGAATTTATTAAAAATAATTACATCATTTTTTTTCTTCACGCTAATATTATCAATCATCTCAATCTCTTCTCCCCTTTTGGGTGAAGATATGGATTTGACGATGGCACAGGACACAGTAACAACAGAAAGCGTAGGAAGTTTATTTCAGCCTGCCGGTTTTCTTCAGCAACATTTTAGTCATAACACAAATTCTGATCATCCGGCAGCTTTTTCCATCTATCGGGCCCGTGTGGGAATAGCAGGGAAGGTTACCGACCGGTTATCGATAAATATCATTGCAGGGGCCGTTGAACCGCCAAACAGAACCCCTCGTCTCGTAAATGCTTTTGTTGATTATAAAATCGATCCACGAATAAACATCAGGACCGGACAGTTTCTCGTACCTTTTGGACTGGAAGGGCCTGAAGTGATCATCTTCAATCCCCTTATTGAACGGTCATTAGCAGTCCGCCGTTTAAATACCTTCAATATGTTCAGGGACGTTGGCATCCAAGCATTCGGGACAACTGGCCTGTTTCAATATGCGGTTGCCCTTGTTAATGGTTCAGGAGCCAATGTAGCAGAACAAATTGATCCTAAAGATATAATGGGCCGCATCGGAATTACACCAATGGATCATTTTGTGCTGGGTTTATCCGGTCACCTTGGGACCTATCAGCCGGCAGGCAACTCTGAAAGTGAACAGAAGAGATTTCGTGCTGGCACAGACTTTAGTTTTCAATATGAACATCTGTTAGTTCGGGGAGAGTTTATCCTAAGAGAAGATGATTTACCGGATAACAATTCTTTGAGTCAACAAGGCGGATATTTACTGGGTGCTTATCATTTGACGAACAACTGGCAAGCACTATTGCGCTTTGAGTTTCATGATCCAAATACGTCTGTTGATGAAAATGAACTCACATCCTGGACCACAGGAATAAATTATTATATTGATGGCCCAACTAGAGTCTCAGCGAATTATGAAATCCGCAATGACCAAATGAACCCTGATTTAGGGGATCTTTTTACCGTACAATTTCAGGTTGCTATTTAATGACTTCATGAGCAAACTTTTTAAACCGCCCATATTATCCCATAAATATCATCAGGAAACTTCTGTTTTCCATCCTGAAAATCTGATGCGGGAAGCCCGTCGTCAGAAAAATATCCCGGTATGCAATGTCCCTGAGGTCTGTGTTCTCGACCCGGATGGTGATTTGATCAGGTATTTGAAAAGTAAAGGTAAAGCAGAATTAAATAAATGCTGGGCCTGTTATCATTCCGAGCTTTACAACTATGAATTAGACGGCCAAGAAATTGGAATTATTCCATGTGTTGTAGGTGCCCCCTATGCCGTTTTGGTTGCTGAACAATTATTTGTGGCCGGTTGTCAGCTGTTAATCAGCGTGACATCATCCGGAATTTTAACGGAAGAACCTATACCTAAACAATTTGCAGTTATCACAGAATCCATCCGGGATGAGGGAACAAGCTATCACTACCTGCCTCTTGAGCAGCCTTCCAGGTTATCTGAATCATTGCTAAGTCAGTTACGTGATGCTACAGATAAAGAGGGGGTACTTTTTTTTGAAGCTAAAAGCTGGACAACAGATGCGCCCTATAGAGAAACGCAATCAGCCATAGAAGCTATGAAAAAGATACAGGTTGTTTGTGTTGAAATGGAAGCTGCTGCCCTTTATGCGTATGCTGAAATATCGCAAAATGATATTATCTGTTTTGCGCATTTAACCAATACCATGGCACAAACAGAGGGTGATTTTGAAAAAGGTGATGAATTTGGAAGTTTAGATACCATTAATTTAATCTCTCAGACTTTAGATCTACTAGGCTAAACAGATCGTAAGCAAGCTTTAGCTAACCGATTATTAACTAAAATTTGCTTAGTGAAGCTCGTCTACTTTAGTCGCCCAGATGAAGTCATTTTCGCTGAGGGCATCGATGGCGTGGGTGTAGACGGTTAGTTTCACCTTGCCCCAGGTCAGGTATATGTCGGGATGGTGTCCCTCTTCTTCGGATAGTTCTCCCACCTTATTGGTGAAATCCAGTGCCTGACGGAAGTTCTTGAATACATAGGTTCTTTCAAGGTGATGGCCGTCAACGAGGTTCCAGTGTTTGGATATCCGGTTGTAATAACGCTGCAACTCTTCTCCCTGGAGAGATGGCGTATCCCCTGAACATGCTGAGCATTTACGTTCCTTCAAATTCAAATCCTTCGTTTCCATAGTCTGTACCAATCAGGTTTAGTAGTTTCCAATCAGTGTATGTAACAGAATATTTGATCATTCAATTCATTCTTTCGTATACCGGAATAAACAATTGCTACAGTTGATATTGTTCATGTGTTTTAACAAATTCTTTATCAGTCCTTATATTTGTTGAATAATCCGGCAATTAACATAAAAGAGATGAATAAAAAGAAAAATCTTAGAATTTGCGAAAAAGGTCATGAATTTTATAATTCATCAGATTGCACGACTTGTCCTGTGTGTGAAAGAGAAAGAATACCAATAAATGAATTTTTATCAAAAATAGGCGCACCAGCCCGACGTGCTTTAGAGACTGAAAATATTTTGACTTTAGAAAAACTGTCTACATATTCAGAAAAGGAATTACTGACCTTTCACGGATTGGGTCCGTCATCCATCCCTAAACTTAGAGAAGAATTAGAAGCAAAAGGCCTGAATTTCAAGAACCAATAAATGCCGGAATCCCAAATTCTATAACTATGATAAAAGTTATACTGGAAAAGCTCAAATCACTCAGCAATGAGAAAATGCTGGCTCATAATTCCAAAAATGGTGCAGGAGATAATCAGTATGGAGTAAAATTGGGAGACATCCGTAAAATTTCAAAGGAAATAAAGAAAAACCACGAATTGGCTTTGGAGTTATGGAAAACCAAAATAATTGATGCGCAATTACTTTCTACACTTATTATCAATCCAAAAGCATTGTCGGCCTATGAATTAGATCGTATGGTAAAGTCGATTGGGTTTGTGCAGGTGGCCGATTGGTTTAACGCTTATGTCCTGAAAAATCATCCGAGAAAAGAGTCTCTACGAAAGAAATGGCTGGAGGATAACAACGTATGGGCAGCGCGTTCAGGATGGAGTTTGACGGCCGGTAAAATAGCCAGAGATCCTGATGAACTGAATCTCAATGGCATTTTAGACCGCATAGAATCTGAAATGGAAAATGCGGCACCTGAAGTTCAATGGACCATGAACACTGCCCTGGCTCAAATTGGTATCATCTATCCCGAACACCGTAAGCGCGCTCTGGATATCGGCGAAAGGTTAGGATTATACCGCGATTACCCCGTTTCAAAAGGATGTACCTCCCCTTTTGCACCGATATGGATTAATGAAATGGTCAGCCGGCAAAAGGCATGATTTAGGAATGGTTATGACGACACGAGAAATCATGATCAGAGAGGAGACTAAGGCCGATATTGCCGTCATTTCCGCAGTGACTTTATCAGCTTTTGAAACCGTAGAGATAAGCAACCACACAGAGCAGTTTATTATCGATGCGCTGCGTTCTGCAAATGCATTGACTTTATCCCTGGTCGCAGAAACAGATAGCCGTATTGTAGGGCATATTGCATTTTCAGCTGTGACCCTTTCCGATGGTACGATGAACTGGTACGGACTGGGCCCGGTTTCCGTCCTGCCGGAGTTTCAGCGAAGGGGTATTGGCAAAGCTCTAATACGGCATGGTCTGTCCCGGCTGAAAGACCTCAATGCCAAAGGTTGCTGCCTGGTCGGACATCCTGAATACTACAGACAATTTGGGTTTGAGAATGTTGCCGGACTAAAATACGAGGGCGTCCCACCTGAAGTATTCTTTGCCCTCTCGTTTGAGGGACATATTCCCCAGGGAAAAGTCATATTCCACGAAGCATTTAAAGCGGAGGGTTAATATATGCCTCCGAATATTGGATAGTTTTTATACAGCCCGGTTTATAACCTCATTTCCAGCTATTACTAACCTATCATGTCTATTACTCTAATATTGCCATTGATTTACAGTTAAAGAAGATTGTAGTTTTTAAAAGTGATATTTATTATCATAAATAATAATCGGGTTGCATAAACATTATATAATCCATTTGTTTTGAACAATAATACTGAAGCATCCATAGAATCTCTTTTCAGAAAAAAAATAAAAAAAGACTCCAAAGTTAAGAATGCTTATTTACTTGTTCATTCTGATAAATGCCATATTCACATTAACCTTGCAGAAGGAACTACCGGTGAAATTCAGTCGACTCCGCAGCAACCCAATTATATGGCAAGTGTCGGAAAACTTTTCACATCAACCTTAGTCAGTATGCTCCATGAACGAGGAGTATTGGCTTTCAACGATAATATCAGCCGTTACCTCGATCATAAGCTGATGGATAAGCTGCATGTTTTCAAAGGAACCGATTATTCCGATGATATTCAAATCAGACATCTTTTAAATCAATCATCCGGTTTGCCGGATAACTTTTACCCGTTATTTGACAAGCTTCTCGCTGACCCTAATTTTAACAAGACGCCACGGGAGTCAATTGAATGGGCAAAACAGAATTTATCCCCATCTTCTCCACCGGGTATTAAAGCTTATTATACTGACACGAACTATCACTTACTGGGGTTGATTGTTGAAAACGTCAGTGGTAAACCATTTCATGAAGCCTTAAATGAAATGATCTTCACACCCTTGAATATGAGACATTCAAGTATGCTTCATAAATCGGATCCCATAGAGCAAACCAGTTTGCCTATCGCTGATTTCTATTTTAATAAAATCAAGTTAAATGACATGAAGGAATTCGCCGGAATTGATTATGCCGGCGGTGGGGTCGTAGCTCCACTTGAGGATCTGCTAACGTTCATGCAAGCCCTGGTTACAAAAAAGCTGGTATCAAGCGAAACATTAGATATAATGATCAATGATAAGGCAAGGCTCTATCCCAATTTTGATTATGGATATGGAATCTGGCAAATACGATCAATACCACTTCTATTACCAAAAAAATACATTTCATGGGGAGTCCTTGGTGCAACGGGTGCTTTTATGTTTTACCATCCCGAAACGGAGGCTTATCTGATCGGTAATTTTAATCATACTTCCTATCAAAGAAAATGCGTAATATTTATGTTTAAAATCATTAATTCCTTAAATAAATAAGGAGGTCCAAATGTCACTGATCATCGCTTTTGCTATGTTTTGCCCTGTTGGGTGGTGGTGATTCTTTCTTCGAATACATTGGGTGGACGGAATCAAAGTTATTTTGGAAACTCAATCGTTCTTAAAGAGATGGATTTATTCCAGTTATGAAATCCTTTAAATTAATCAACCTGACATTAACGCTGAACGGCGTAATGGAGATCAATAAATGCGTCACCAAAAGCTTTGGCAGATATTAATTTCAAGGGGGGTTTGGAAACAATGCGAGGTAAAACCGGAGCACCCCCGCCCAGAGTCACCGGTGCTATGGATATTTTGATCTCATCAATCAAACCACGATCCAGAAACTGACCGGCTAGGTCCCCGCCGCCCATGATCCATATATTCTTCCCTCCTGCCATTTCCGACATTCTCTGATGCACCGGTAATACATCACCTTTCACGAATTGAATATTGGCACCGGGTATCCCGGGAAATTCACGTGTAGTAAAAACCCATGCAGGCTGGGTATAAGGCCAGGGTTCGGCCTCGGCTGCATCGAGTTGAATCTGGTGGTTCAGCATCCATTCAAACGTATTCGCTCCCATGGTTAGGGCTCCAATATTAGCCATTAAGTCACTGAAATAATTATCCTCCGGCTCACCAAACTGAAACAACCAGTCAAGGGAATTATTCTTATCCGCGATATAACCATCAAGACTCGATGCTGTATAATAAATCGTCTTCATAATGGATTAATGAAGTAAAATTTGACATTCGGAACAGACTGCCGGCCCGAACTATAACAGACTTATCATTAAATATAACATACATTACATGACTTGGCGAGAATTTTTGTTACAATAAGGGAACAAACTAACGAACTCAACCATGATCAAACATCAGCCATTATATAAACTGCTATTCTGCATTATCGTATCGGTAATCCTGATATCAGCTTCCCTGCTCCAGGAAGATCCCGATCAAAAGGGTGAAACTATATGGCTGGAAGTTAGAGGGTCACCGCCTCTTTCCGGTGAGCTGCTCTCTATGGACCTCCAATCAATGTTCGTTTTGCTCAATGAGAATTCTGCTACTTCTTTGATACCTGACAGGCAACAATCCACTGTGGCTCAAATCTATTTTGATGCCATAGACCAATTCCAAATTGGGGTGATGACATATCGGACCCGATATCTCAGACGTGGTATTGAGTTTCACAGACTCAGTCTCGATAGCCGTTATCCAACAGGTATAACCCGGGACACTTTTGAAGTACTCCTTGAAGAATTCGGCCAGGATGAACCCTATGAAATCAGATGGTGATTGAAGGGTAAAACCAATGTATTACAGGCTTCACGCAGGTCTGCCCCTACAGATCTTTACCACCAAATGCGGTGGCCATAAACTCCATTTCTTGCCTGGTGATTTTCAACTTTTTAGCTTCTGTTCTCCAACTGGATACTACCTCTTTCATTTCATCTATTATCATTGATGCTTTTGAATTAGACAATCTAAACAACGGAGCAACATTCCCTGCAATTTCCGTGTCAAGGCGGTTATCATTTTCATCTATATTTAGATTTAAACCATACCCTTTTGGATTTGGATTTATATCATATGCCGGACTGAGAATTATACCATTCTGATCTAATAAAAAACCATGATTTCGTAAGTGATCATCCGTGTTTGAAACCAAAATATTGAAGACAATTCTTCTCCATAACTGCTCAGTGTCATACTCAACATTTGAACCCCGGGTTATAATAAGTTCAAGAAGTTCAATATAACTGACACCACTCGCAGCATCTGCACCATCCAGATATCCAAGAAGCGTCATTGCCGAAAAGAAATGCTTACGTCTGCCACTCTCATCACGGTCAAAACGCCTGGTTAAAAATGTTGTTTGATCAGAATAAAACTTTTCAGCCGTTGATTCAGACATATCAATACCGCATTTCAATGCAAGTTTATAAGCTAAATATTCCCATGCACCCATATCAATATCATCGTTTTTGCTGGGAAACTTTGCTATCCATAGTTGCTCATCTTCAGAGATAACACTAGCTTTTGGTCTCGTACCTCCTAATGATGAACCTGGAGCAATTAATAATGCGAGCCTTTTTAAATACTCTTCATCATTTATTGGTTCATCCTGCTCCAGATCTAAGGTGGCATGCTCTAACTCCCTCAATGATGTCATCGGTGGAGTAGGGTAATTTGGATCATTATCCAAAAAAGGTCCCTCTTTATCAGTTTTAAACCTTAAAGCACCCATTCTCGATTCATCATAAACACCAAGCAGGTAATCCGATTCCACCAGCCTCTGCTGTGGTTGATCATTTAACCTGGCTTTCATTGCTTCACGCCTGTCCATGAGTACGCGTCCCCACCGATCCGGAGAGGAATCCAAAAACATTCCAAAATTTCTCTCTTGATTACTAATGTACTGGGTACCTTTGTATAGCTTCAAATTTGGATCAATCTCAAAAACAGAATTTGACTCTAAGAATTCGGGGCTATATTCGAAGGCAAATATCTCTTTCCCTCTGACAATTGTAGTATTTAACATACCCATTAATATGGGTTCCTTCAGCACTGAAGGGTGTGAATAGACTAATATTTCTTTTCTTTGCTGATCTGACATTACGATTTATCCCCTCTCTTTGGTGCTCTTTTATTCGTGGTCAACTTAGCATCTTGTATTTTTCTTCCAAGCTCATCATCTGAAGCCAGATTTAGTATATCTTTATCCAGCCCTAAAGCCACCAGTACCTGAAAATAGTTTCCCATTGCTACACCCGGATCACCCTTTTCGATTCTCCAAAGCGTTGCTGTGCCTATACTGGCTCGGACAGAAATCTGATCGGCGCTTAATTTTCTTCGCAGGCGGGCTAATTTGATCTGTTCTCCAACCTGATGAAGCATACGCTCATGTTTTGGAAGTAAAATGGACCGTTTTTTATTCATAATATTTCATATTTGAAGTAAATATATGCATATTATATCAGATATGAAATCGTATAGTTACCTGAACTTTTTAGTTTATCAGTGCATTGAATAGTAAGTACATTGTACTTGGTCACAGTTCTATAATATTCGTCATGAAAACAAATTAATTCGTATTGGTAATTCTCAGGGTGTTCGAATCCCAAAAGGTTCTGAAATTCAAAAATATCGCCCATGATTAATCATTACTGTCGCATCCGTGTAATCCTTTAATTCGCGTAATCCGTGATTCAAAACATTTTTGCGAGATGTACCCAAATGTTCATTGTCATAACACAAATATTTTTAAGGTGAAAAGGGGAATTATCTAGATCAAATTCATCCTAACTATTTGCACAGCAGATGTGTGCAAACCGGGCAGACACGCAGATCTGCCCCTACAAAACACACAACGTCAGCATTTATCGAAGTCTTGGAATCTAATCAAAACAACCGACCTTCCCTCTTCTCAGCGCCCCACGCTCAGTGCTTTTTTTCTACCACCCAGAAAACTCCAATCTTATCAATCATCATCCAACTGATTCTCACTCTGACCTTCCCACCCTCCGGGAACTCATTAGTACATAAACCGGTTCAAATCAGCTAAGCGTTAATCACATAAATTCCGCCTATGTATTTCAGCACTACTGATGACAGCATTGACCTGGAAAAAGTGCAGGATGACATCGTCTATCTCCAGAACTGCTTAACCGATATCCTGCGTGACCTGGGTGAAAACAAAGTTATCCGTCAGCTGCAGGGCGACCACCAAGCCGGTGGCGACCCCGAGAAAGTGAGCAAAGCCTTTGCCCTATATTTTCAGCTGGCCACCATTGTTGAAGAGAACGCCGCCGCCCAACTGCGTAGAAAACTCGAAAACGAACACGGGCCGGAACGAATATCCGGATTGTGGGGCCGCATTTTGCATGACCTTAAGGAGAGAAATATCCCCCAGGAAACGATTGCTGATGCCCTGCCGGACATACGTATCGAGCCGGTGCTGACTGCCCACCCTACGGAATCCAAACGGCTGACAGTGATCGATCAGCTTCGGACCATCTATCTACTGATGGTCAGACGTGAGAATCAGGTATGGACGGAGAACGAAAAACAGCAGATCACTGATGAAATCAAAGTAGCCCTGGAGCGGCTGTGGATCACCGGGCAGGTTTTTCTGCAGAAGCCAACCATCCACGATGAGTTGCGCAATGTGCTGCACTACTTAAAAAACATATACCCTCAGGTGCTGCCTATGCTGGACCAACGGCTTAGGAATGCATGGGTGCAGAACGGCTTTGACCCTAAGCTGATTGAACACCGCAATCAGCTTCCCAGGGTGTCGTTTGGCAACTGGGTAGGGGGAGACCGAGACGGACATCCTTTCGTGACCGAAGAGGTGACCACGCAGACGCTGTTTGAGCTGCGCAAGGAAGCGCTGGGCCAGATCAAAGGTAACCTCGATGAACTGGCTCGCAAAATCAGCATATCCTCACGAGAGGTAGATGTGCCCCAATTTTTTCTGGATCACCTGGCCAGGATTGCAGGGATGACGGGGGAGGCGGGCAAACAGGCCATGGGCCGTAACCCCGATGAACCCTGGCGGCAGTTTGTGAACCTGATGCAAATCAAGATACCGGTTGATGATCAGGGGAACCCACTTCAATTCATTGAGGAAGGCAGGTATTACAAGCGAGAGGAAGACCTTCAGCAGGATATCGACATGATCAATCGCTCGCTGACAGAGGTGAATGCTGAGCGTCTTGCCCGTGCAGATGTGCAGCCTTTAGCCCGAAAGGTCGACTCGTTCGGATTCTATCTGGCTTCCCTGGATATTCGACAGAACAGCAAGTTCCATGACGCAGCCCTTTCGCAACTAATGGTGGCAGCCGGAATTGAGGATGCCGAAAATTTCGGAAACTGGCCTGAGGACAAACGTCTGGATTTCCTGAACCGGGAACTCAATACCTTCCGGCCGTTTGTTCGCCACCGGCATGGCAATGGGAAGGAGGCCGATGCAGTCCTGGCTTGTTACAGAGTGCTGTATAGGCATGTGCGCAGTTATGGGGTACGCGGCGTTGGCTCGCTGATCGTGAGCATGACCCGCAGCCTGTCTGACCTTCTCGTTGTTTACCTGCTGCTTCGGGAGGCCGGCCTTATGGTGCCCGTTGAAGGGGGCAACGCTAGCATGTTCCCGGTGGTGCCTCTGTTTGAAACGATTAATGATTTGGAAAACGGCCCGGGTATATTGGACGCCTTTCTGGGTCATCCCGTAACCCGGCGAAGCCAACATTTTATGCAGGTAATTTCAGACGGACGAGTGATATCCAATGAGATGCTGGTGGCTTCACAAGATAAAGATGCAGGAATGAAGAATGCAGGTATGAAGACATCCGAAAAAAGAGTTGAGGATGCGGATTTTACTCAACAGGTGATGATCGGGTACAGCGACAGCAATAAGGATGGGGGGATACTGGCCAGCTTGTGGAGCCTGAACATTGCCCAACGCAAACTGGCGAAAGTCGGTGAGAAGCATAACGTACGGATCCGGTTCTTCCACGGGCGAGGAGGGACCATGAGCCGGGGGGCGGGTCCGACTCACCGGTTCATTGCGGGTCTGCCGGCCGGTTCTGTCAAAGGCGATATGCGCCTTACCGAACAGGGTGAAGTGATCTCCCAGAAGTACGCCAACAAAATTACAGCTCTTTACAACCTGGAGCTGCTTCAGGCAGGAACGGCGGGACTCAGCCTCGGGGCCTTCAATGCCGATGAAGATAAAGTTTATAATGAACTGGAGCCGATCATAAACAAGTTGTATGCCTATAGCCTTGAGAGCTATCAGGGGTTGGTACGTTCCGGGCAGTTCGTGTCTTTTTTCTCTCAGGTAACCCCGATCGATATCATCGAGTCGAGTAGTATTGGATCGCGTCCGGCACGGCGCACCGGCAAACGTTCATTTGAGGACCTGAGGGCGATACCCTGGGTGTTCAGCTGGAGCCAGTCACGCTTTTTCCTGACGGGCTGGTATGGAGTGGGCAGCGCTTTAGAGAAGCTGAAGAAAAACGAATCCCAGGCATTTGATACACTGAGCCGGCATGCGATCACCTTCATGCCTTTCCGGTACATAATCACGAATGCCTCGTCGGCCATAGCCCTGGCCGATACAGAGATCATGCAATGGTATGCGGAGTTGATGGGGGATCAGGCCGTTGCCGCTGAATTTTTGGATAAAATAACCGCCGAGCATAGGCGTACCCGGGATATGCTTGAAATCTTTTATGGACATGGCCTGGAGAAACGCCGGCCACGCATGTACACGATGATCCGATTCCGCAATGAGCGTCTCAAGCCTTTGCACCGTCTTCAGATCAGCCAGATCAGGGAGTGGCGGGAGCTGAAACGCCAGGGTAAGGACAGTGAAGCCGCTCAATTGCTACCCGATATGCTGCTGGTTCTCAACGCGATTGCCAGCGGTTTAGGAACTACGGGGTGAGGAGGCCACAGAACAAAGTGAAGAAAAGGATAACACACTATCCGCAAACGTATGGAATGATGGCCGGTACTTTGATGTTTCTGAAAACTTTAACGGATAGCTTTTCAGAGACACACCTCCTTCACTTACCTGCACTATAAACTTAAACATCTTCCATGTCAAAAATAGCCGTTATTGGTGCAGGTTTTGCAGGATTGAGTGCGGCCGCTTATTTGTCAGCCAAAGGGCATGATGTATCCGTCTATGAAAAAAACAGTACACCGGGTGGACGTGCCCGGCAGCTGATATCAGGTGGATATACTTTTGATATGGGCCCCAGCTGGTATTGGATGCCTGACATTTTTGAGAAATTCTTCAGTGATTTCGGCTACCATTCGTCAGATTTTTATAGTCTGAAATTACTCGATCCCTCTTTGGGTATGGTCTTTTCTGATGATGATGCGGAGTTGATGAACATTCCGGCAGACTTTGATGGGCTATGTACACTGTTCGAATCGGTTGAAGAAGGAAGTGCGGGGAAGCTGAGGGCATTCATGCGTGAAGCAGAGTATAAATATGAAAAGGGTATGAAAGTTATGGCCTACAAACCCGGCCTTTCCTTTACCGAGTTTGCTGATGCCGGTTTGATTTGGAAAGCGCTTGGCATGGACATGGTATCTTCGTTCAGCAAGCATGTACGCAAATACTTCACGCATCCCAGATTGATCGCGCTGATGGAATTTCCGGTACTCTTTTTGGGTGGCATGCCGCAGAATACACCGGCGTTATACAGTATGATGAATTATGCCGGTTTGAAACTGGGAACCTGGTATCCGGAAGGTGGTTTTGGCGAGGTGGTCAAGGCAGTTATGGAAGTCGCTGCAGAGCATGGGGCAACATTTCAGTTTAATGCCAACGTCGATCGCATTGTAACAGAAGGTGACAGGGCAAAGTATATCATAGCTAACGGAGAGCAAATCGCCGTAGATGCCGTAATTGGGGCAGCAGATTATCAACATATTGAGCATCAGCTGCTTCCTCTTTCACACCGCAATTACAGCGAACAGTACTGGGAGAAAAAAACGTTCGCTCCCTCCTGTCTTATCTTTCATCTGGGTATATCGAATAAACTCTCTTCCCTGCAGCATCACACGTTGTTTTTTGAAGAGGACCTGTATCAGCATTCCGCACAGATTTATCTCGATGCACAGTGGCCTACCCGCCCCCTTTTTTATGTATGCCGTCCCACCCGTTCCGATGATACGCTGTCGCCTGCCGGACATGATATTCTGTTTCTTTTGATGCCCATTGCACCGGGACTGGATGACGGGGAGGAAGTCCGCGAAAAGTATTTTCATCTGATGATGAATCGACTGGAAAAACTATATGGACAGCCTATTACTCCACATATCGATTTCAAGAAGAGTTACTGCGTCAGTGACTTTATCGCTGATTATCACTCCTACAAAGGCAATGGCTACGGCCTTGCCAATACATTGATGCAAACGGCGATGTTGAAACCAAAAATCAGGAATAAAAAAGTCCGCAATCTCTTTTATGCGGGGCAACTCACCGTTCCCGGGCCGGGAGTGCCGCCGGCGCTCATTTCCGGAAAAATGGCTGCGGACCAGCTAGACAAATACCTAAACCGAAAAGGCCATGAAGCCCATATTTGATAATCTATCGGTACAGATCAGTAAGAAAGTGACCCGTGCATACAGTACTAGTTTTTCTCTGGGTATCTACTTTTTACACCATCGCCTGAGGGATCATATCTATGCTATTTACGGTTTTGTACGGCTCGCTGATGAAATCGTGGATAGTTTTCATGGATATGACAGGAGTTATCTGCTATCCAATTTTAAGAAGGAAACCTATGAAGCCCTTGAAAGAGGCATATCGGTTAATCCTGTTCTGCATGCTTTCCAGCAGACGGTTCATCGCTTCGCCATCAGCGAAGAATTAATTGTGGCATTCTTCCAGAGTATGGAGATGGATTTGGAACAGGTGGATTACACGTTTGACAAGTATCAAAAATATATATTCGGATCGGCCGAAGTGGTAGGGCTGATGTGTTTAACTGTGTTTACCGAAGGAGATCAGCAGAGGTATGAAGAGTTGAATCCGTACGCCAGGAAACTGGGAGCGGCATTTCAGAAGGTGAACTTTCTGAGAGACCTTAGAGAGGATTATCATATGCTGGGCCGGATTTACTTTCCTAAAGTCGATCTGACAAATTTTACGGAACAATCCAAAAAGCAGATTGAGGATGAGATTGAAGAGGATTTCAATATGGCACTGAAGGGAATCAGAGAACTGCCGGCCTCATCAAAAGGCGGAGTGTATCTGGCCTACGTGACCTATCGTTCATTGTTTGTGAAGATAAAAAAACTGCCGGCTACCCGAATCATGAATGAACGGGTGTGTATCAACAACGGCATAAAATTTGGGCTGATGTTTAAATGCCACCTGCAAAACAAACTTAACCGAATATGAGTAAATTGGTTGATTGCAAACGATAAGAAATCCTTTCTTAAACCAACGATTCGTTTAGATGATACCCTTAAAATGGATCCGTTTACACAACATCATGGAAAACATAATCATACCAATTTTTATTTTATTGGCCGCCTTCATAAGTATGGAGGCGGTTGCCTGGATCACCCATAAGTATATCATGCACGGTCCGCTGTGGGTGCTGCATAAAGACCATCACAACAAGGAATCGAAGGGTTGGTTTGAACACAACGATTTCTTCTTCCTGATTTTTGCCCTCCCGGGTATAATTGCCCTCTACATCGGAATGCAGAACCAGTACAATTTACTTTTTTGGATCGGACTTGGTATTACCCTGTATGGCCTGGCTTACTTTCTGGTGCATGATATCTTTATTCACCAGAGGTTAAGGATCTTCCCCCAGGCCGAGAGCACTTATCTGAAAGCCATTCGCAAAGCCCACAAGATTCATCACAAACACCTGCAAAAAGAGGATGGGGAATGTTTTGGGTTGCTGTGGATGCCCTACAAGTATTATACAGAACAAAAAAGCAGATAGATGTCCTACACCTATCTGTTGGTCAACTTCTTTACGATTCTGATTCCGTTTGTCTTTTCATTTCACCCGGACATCCGGTTTCATAAAACCTGGCGGGCTTTTTTCCCGGCCGTATTGCTGACGGGGATTTGTTTTATCGCCTGGGATATCTGGTTCACCCATTTGGGGGTATGGGGTTTCAATGAGCAATATTTTATTGGAATCAATATCGGCAATCTGCCGCTGGAAGAGATCCTTTTTTTCTTCTGCATTCCTTACGCCTGTGTCTTCACCTTTTACTGCCTGGACCTTTATTTTAAAAAAAACCTATCGAAGAAAAGGGAAGATGACATTACTGGGGTGCTCACTGGATTTCTTCTGATCTCGGCTGTTCTCTTCCACCAGCAAATATATACTATGGTCACTTTTGCAAGTCTGGCCCTCCTACTGGCACTGGCCCGGTTATATTTCAAAATAGACTGGCTCGGCAAATTTTACATGGTCTACGTAGTGCTGCTCATCCCCTTTTTTATCGTAAATGGCATCTTAACCGGAATGGTGCTGGATGAACCGGTCGTCTGGTATAACGAAACCCATATCATCGGAATCAGATTAGGAACCATCCCCCTTGAAGACGCCTTTTATGCCATGGCACTGATATTATTGAATTTGATGATCTATAGGGGCCTGTCTGATCGTTCGAGCGAATGCATGTCGTAAAGGATTGGTAATAGTTATATACCGTAGAGAAAAGGCATACCTTGTCTCTACATGAACTTAAAGGTCGTATACACTAACAGTCCCCTCCGATCACAAAAACGCAGAGAACAAATAGTACAATGATTACGTAGACGAAAACCCGAATTTTCAGTTGATGGGCTATACCCAGACGATTGGACAAGATATCAATAGCCACGTGGAGATTCTGGCCAGAATAAAAGGCTGCTCCAAGAAAACTGACCCAGATCAATAGAAACCGGGCAAGTTCATCCGTGTATATACTGGGTGATTGCAGGATGTAAAGGGAAACGACCTGCCAGACCATGCAGATCACCAGCAACCCCATCATGATGATCAGGCTTTTGCTAATAACTGAATTGATTGCGTTTCGCACAGTTTTAAAGTTTAGAATCCAATGGAATTACCACCATCAACGGCCAGATTAACCCCCGTTATAAACTTTGATGCAGAGGATGCCAGAAACACTGCGGCATTGCCTATATCATCAAGCTCGCCAAATTTATTCATGGGGGTTCGTTCGAGTATGCGACGCTTCCTTTCAGGGTCAGCATCCAAAGCTTTTCTCAGCATGGGGGCATCAATAAAACCGGGTGCTATGGCATTAACGCGTACATCATGAGGGGATAATTCCACCGCAAAGGATCGTGTCATTCCCAATATGGCTGTTTTTGATGCTGTATAAGCACTCACTTTGGGCACGCCGTACAGGGCAGCCATGGAGGTGATCATAATCACAGAGCCCCTGTTTCGTTCAACCATCTTTTTGGTCACTTCTCTTGTTAATGAGAATACACCGTTTACATTCGTTTGCATGATGTTCTGGAATTCCTCGTCAGTAACTTCATGCGCTAATTTCTTAAGATGTATGCCTGCATTATTAACCAGTATATCAATGGGTCCCTGGTTTTCTTCAATCTCGTCAACTAATGGAGTGGTCATACTTTTATCCGTGACATCATTGACGATATAATCCGATTCTTTGCCTAACCGGTCGCAGGCATCCCTCAATACTTCTTCTCTACGTCCGGTAATGATAACTTTAGAACCGGCAGCTATAAAAGACTTAGCGACTCCAAACCCTAATCCAGTTCCGCCACCGGTTATCAGTGCGATTTTGCCATTTAGACTGAAAGGAGATTGTTCCATTGATATTTATTCTAATATGTAATGATGATTGTGATCACCGTATCGCCATGATCTTTTAAAGCGCCCAGAATAGCATTCGGGCTATACTGAAAACTTAATAAATACGACTCACCCGTCACTCCTTTTTCTGTTTCCAACCTCAAAACGATAAATGAAATCTCCGTTAATTCATGAGTTGAATCCACAATGGGTTTTTCTAATTTCGAAAAAGCTTTATAGAGGGAATAGGATTTTATAGTATCCATATAATCAATCAGTAATATTGTTTAATACCTATAGAAGAAGACATTCAGACAAAGCTAAATCCAGACTTTTTAAGGAGTTCCATGATTTTTAATGTAGGCAACAGATATTGAAATACAAAATGATTTAGAAAAAGCAGAAATTATGATCAGCTTATGCATCAAATATATGCTTTTTTTATAAGTCTTTACCTGCGTGCGACTAACAATGACCTTAACTGATTGATTAATGAAAGATATTTAAATTTTGTTTGCTTGTTTACAATTGATGATTTAATATAGGAGACTGTCTTAGGGAATCTAAAAATTGAATATGACCAAGAAAATTACTCCTGGCCAATATGGACTCTATAATCCCAAACATGAACACGACGCTTGTGGAATTGGGTTTGTAGTAAATGTTAAGGGAAAGCGAT
The DNA here is from genome assembly GCA_040905745.1 of Balneolales bacterium. Taxonomy (GTDB): domain Bacteria; phylum Bacteroidota; class Rhodothermia; order Balneolales; family Natronogracilivirgulaceae; genus JBBDMU01. The sequence goes on along the minus strand of JBBDQY010000073.1, from coordinate 63,343 downwards.
CCGCTAAAATTATAAAACAGGCACTCACCGTACTCCGTAATCTGGAACATCGCGGAGCTACAGGAAGTGACCCGAATTCGGGAGATGGAGCAGGTATACTGATCCAGATTCCTCATCATTTTCTAAAAAGCACATGTGGTGGCCAGGGTATTGATATACCCGAGCCCGGCAACTATGGGGTTGGCATGGTATTTTTCCCCGCCGACACCAAAGACCGCCATCTTTGTGAAAAGGTCATTGAACAAACCGTAGCGGAAGAAGGACAGGAATTCCTTGGCTGGCGTACTGTACCAACCGATAACAGCCTTCTTGGGAAAACGGCGAAAAAAACCGAGCCCTTTATCCGCCAGATGATTATTAAGCGAAATAAGAATCTGAAAACTGATCTGGATTTCGAACGCAAGCTGTTTATTATCCGCCGCCGGGCTACACGGGCGGTATACGGTACGAAGCTCAAATTAAAAGATAAGGATCTTTTCTTTATCTGCAGCCTCTCCAGCCGGACGCTGGTCTATAAAGGCATGCTTACCAATAAGCAGCTTGAAGAGTTTTTCCCCGATCTAAGCGATCCGGATATGGATTCGGCTCTGGCTCTGGTTCATTCCCGGTTTAGTACGAACACGTTTCCCAGCTGGAAACTGGCCCACCCCTACCGGTATATGATTCACAACGGCGAAATAAACACCATGCAGGGGAATCAAAACTGGATGCATGCCCGCCAGGCCCAGTTTGCTTCTGAATTGTTCGGTGACGATCTGGAGAAAATTTATCCCATCATTCAGGAAGAAGGAAGCGACTCGGCCAAATTCGATAACGCTATGGAGTTTTTATACCTGAGCGGACGTTCACTTCCCCATGTGATGATGATGATGATTCCCGAACCCTGGGAAAAGCATGAATCAATGGAAGAAGACAAGCGTGCTTTTTATGAATTTCATAGCTGCTTCATGGAGCCTTGGGACGGTCCGGCATCTATTGCCTTTACAGATGGCAAAACCGTAGGGGCTACGCTGGATCGAAATGGTTTACGTCCGTCCCGATATTATGTGATGCGTGACGACACCGTGGTACTGGCCTCAGAAGTAGGTGTTCTAGACTTCCCACCGGAAGATATCGTTCAGAAAGAGCGTCTGCAGCCGGGCCGCATGCTACTGATTGATACCGAAGAAGGGCGTATAATTAGTGATGAGGAAATAAAGAAACTAATTGCCAACGAACATCCTTACCGTGATTGGCTTGATCAAAATCTGGTTGATTTCCATAAAGTTACCGAAGACCTTACCTATTCTGTGCCTGAAATCGAACATTCAGCTATTGTTGGGCGGCAAAAAGTATTTGGATATACCTTTGAAGATCTCAAGCTCCAGTTAAAACCTATGGCTGAGAACATGCTGCAGCCAGTAGGTGCCATGGGTAATGATGCTCCTATAGCCGTTTTATCCAATCAGCCACAGTTGCTTTATAATTATTTTAAGCAGAAGTTTGCCCAGGTAACCAATCCGCCTCTTGATCCTATCCGTGAAGAACTCATTACATCTACGGAAACAGTTTTGGGATCACAGGGAAATATTCTCAGCCCCGGTCCGCATAGCTGCCGTCTTATAGAAATGAAGACCCCGGTCCTGAACAATGAAGAGCTGGCTCAACTGAAGAAGATTAAACTTAAGGGCTTTAAATTTGCATCGCTGCCTATCCTTTTCGAAGCCAATAGTGGTGGAAAAGGGCTGAAAAATGCTCTTAACGAATTATTCCGGGCTGCCGATGAAGCTATCCATCAGGGAAGTAATATCCTTATCCTATCGGATCGGGATTTTGATTCTATAAACGCACCTATCCCCGCTTTGCTTGCCGTTTCAGGCCTGCATCACCATTTGATCCGCTCAGGCAAACGTACCCAGGTGAGTATCGTTCTTGAATCCGGCGAACCGAGAGAAACCCATCACTTTTGTACCTTGCTTGGGTACGGAGTTGACGCGGTGAATCCCTATATGGCCTATGAAAGTCTCTATGACCTGATCAGGGAAGATATGCTGGGCGATATAAACTATGAGCGGGCCGTTCAGGGATATAATAAAGCGATCGTAAAAGGGATCGTGAAGGTGATGTCTAAAATGGGCATATCTACTGTCAAATCTTACCGCGGCGCTCAGATTTTTGAGGCCCTGGGCATCAATAAGCAGGTGATTGATACCTATTTTACCTGGACTGACTCACGCATCGGGGGTATCGGTCTGGATATCATCGCCGAAGAGGCTCGGTTGCGGCATAAGCGTGCTTATCCTAAGGTTCAGGTAAACGGACAGATGCTGGATGAGGGCGGACAGTATCAATGGCGCAAGAACAGCGAATATCATATGTATAATCCTGAAACAGTGCATACCCTTCAGCTGGCAGCCCGAACCGGTGATTATAAGTTGTATAAAGAATTTGCCCGGCTGATCGATGATCAGTCTGATCCGCCTCCAACCCTCAGGCATCTTCTAGAATTTAAGAAGACCAGTAAGCCGGTTCCTGTCGAAGAAGTGGAATCCGTAGAGAGCATTTGCCGCCGTTTCAAGACAGGGGCTATGTCATATGGCTCCATTAGTGAAGAAACTCATGAGGCTCTGGCCATAGCTATGAATCGCATCGGCGGTAAAAGCAATACCGGCGAGGGTGGTGAGCACCACAAACGTTATATTCCCGATGCTAATGGTGATTCCAGAAACAGCGCCATAAAGCAGGTGGCCTCCGGTAGATTTGGAGTGACCAGTGAATATCTCAATCAAGGTGTTGAGATTCAGATCAAAATGGCTCAGGGTGCCAAGCCCGGTGAAGGCGGTGAACTGTCTGGTATCAAGGTATATCCCTGGATTGCAGGTGTGCGTTTATCCACGCCGGGTGTGGGTTTGATCTCCCCTCCCCCTCACCATGATATTTATTCTATTGAAGACCTTGCCCAGCTCATCCATGACCTGAAAAATGCCAATAGAGATGCCAATATAACCGTGAAGCTGGTAGCCGAAGCCGGTGTAGGTACCATTGCGGCCGGGGTTTCCAAAGGATATGCTGATAAAATTCTGATTAGCGGTCACGACGGGGGGACAGGTGCTTCACCACAGACCAGCATCAAGCATGCAGGTATACCCTGGGAACTCGGTTTGGCTGAAACACAGCAAACACTGGTGTTGAATGAATTACGAAGCCGGGTAGTGCTCGAAACCGATGGGCATGTGAAGACCGGCCGTGATATCGTCATCGCCGCCCTTTTGGGTGCCGAGGAATATGGTTTTGGTACCAGCGCCCTTATTACACTGGGTTGTATTATGATGCGTGTCTGCCATCTGGATACCTGCCCCGTGGGTATCGCTACCCAGAACCCGGAACTGCGCCATAAGTATACCGGTGATCCGGCTTACGTGGTTAATTATATGAAGTCCGTAGCTCAGGATGTTCGTGAGCATATGGCCAAACTCGGCTTCCGGACCATCGACGAAATGATAGGTCAGAGTGACCGTTTAATGCAACGTGTAACCGATCACTGGAAAGCCAGATACCTTGACCTTTCGGCGGTTATATTTCGCCAGAAAAACTCCGCTAATACGGGCATTCGTTCTTTGATCCCTCAGGATCATCGATTGGAAAATTCATTGGATATTCAGCAACTCATGGATATTTGTGCCCCTGCCCTGAACAAAGGAGAAAAGGTAAAAGCGGAACTGACCATCAAAAATGTTAATCGTGTAGTCGGCACGATTGTCGGAAGTGAAGTAACCCGGCGATATGGACGTGATGGTTTGCCTGAAGATACCATCCAATTGAAATTCAAAGGTTCAGCAGGACAAAGTTTTGGCGCTTTTGTTCCCAGAGGTATGACCATGGAGCTTGAGGGCGATGCCAACGATTATCTTGGCAAAGGCCTTTCCGGCGGAAAGCTGATACTTTATCCTGATAAAACATCAAAGTTCAAGCCGGAAAAAAACATCATCATCGGCAACGTATCTCTGTACGGTGCCACCAGTGGTGAAGTTTATATCCGGGGAATGACCGGTGAGCGTTTCTGCGTGAGAAACAGTGGTGTAAATGCCGTAGTAGAAGGTGTGGGTGATCACGCCTGTGAATATATGACCGGCGGCAGAGTGGTTATACTCGGCCCTACCGGTCGCAACTTTGCGGCGGGCATGTCCGGAGGTATTGCCTATGTGCTTGATGTGAATAAAACTTTTGAAGCTCATTGTAACAAAAGCATGGTCCACCTGAATCGTCTTACGGATCTGGATGAAATCAGTGAAGTAAAACAAATGATACGTTGCCATGGCGAGTACACTGACAGCACGATTGCCTGGAAAGTATTGGCTAAATGGGATGAGATGGTTCCTAAATTTGTTAAGGTTCTCCCCAAAGACTACCATCGAATGCTGGAAGCGATCAAAGAGGCAACCAGTCGCGGTTTAAATGAAGAAGAAGCCGCCATGGAAGCTTTTTACCAAAATAAAGGGAATCAATCCCGGGTCGAGGGCACTTGATAAATCAGGTGTAATTAACAAACAAGCTGATTCTGTCTGCATCTGATGGGTCAGCAGAGATAATATTCTTAATTGAAAGTTTAACGCGTTTATTATGGGTAAAATAACCGGTTTTATGGAGTTTGACCGAAAGTCGACTCCTTATCGTCAGCCAGAAGTAAGAATTAAAGACTGGCAGGAAATGTATGAACAGCTTCAGGAGGAAGAACTAAAACAACAGGGTGCCCGGTGCATGGACTGTGGTATTCCTTTTTGTCAGACCGGTTCCGAATATAATGGCAAATCTATGGGTTGTCCGGTATATAATCTTATTCCGGAATGGAATGATATGGTATACCGCGGCATGTGGAAAGAGGCCCTTCACCGTCTTCATAAAACCAATAATTTTCCTGAATTTACAGGCCGTGTCTGCCCGGCACCTTGTGAGGGCTCCTGTGTATTGGGTTTAATCGAAGAACCGGTAGCCATTAAAAGCATTGAAAAAGCCATTATAGACAGGGGATTTGAAGAAGGATGGGTGCAACCCTCCCCTCCTGAAAAACGCACGGGAAAAACCGTGGGGGTTGTTGGATCCGGTCCGGCAGGATTAGCGGCTGCGGCTCAACTGAATCAGGCAGGACACAAAGTCACCGTATACGAACGTGCTGACCGCATTGGAGGATTGCTGACCTATGGCATTCCCAATATGAAGCTGGAGAAAGATATTGTAAAACGCCGGGTGGATCTGCTGGCCGCTGAGGGTATTGAGTTTGTCACCAATACCGAGATTGGAAAAGATATTCCAGCGTCTGAACTTAGAAAAAAACATGATGCCGTTGTTCTTGCAGGTGGCGCTACAAAACCGCGTGATTTGCCCATTGAGGGACGTGATTTGAAGGGTATTCATTTTGCTATGGAGTTTTTGCATGCCGATACGAAAAGCATGCTCGATTCCGATCATAAAGACGGAAATTATATTTCCGCTGAAGGGAAGAATGTGATTGTGATTGGAGGCGGTGACACCGGCACTGACTGTGTTGGAACATCACTTCGTCATAATTGCAAGAACCTGATCCAGCTGGAGATTATGCCCAAACCACCTCTGAGCCGACCCCAGGGAAATCCCTGGCCTCAATGGCCTGGAGTATTCCTGTTGGATTATGGGCAGGAAGAAAACAAAATGAAGTTTGGTGATGATCCCCGGAAATATCAGGTGATGACCAAGAAGTTTGAAGGCAATGGTTCGGTTAAAGCCTTGCATACCGTTCAGATTGAATGGGAAAATAAAAATGGAAAATTCAGTCCCCGGGAAATCGAAGGCACGGAAAAAGCCCTGGAGGCCGATCTTGTTTTGCTGGCCATGGGATTTACAGGCCCTGAAGATTTCATACTCGATCAGCTTAAAATAGAACGTGATGAGCGGAGCAATGCCAGGGCTGAATTCGAAAAATACCATACCAATGTTGAAGGTGTATTTGCAGCCGGAGATATGCGCAGAGGGCAAAGCCTTATTGTCTGGGCGATCAACGAAGGCCGCGGTGCAGGGCGCGAATGCGATCGCTGGCTCATGGGCGATACGGAACTACCTTGACGCTGACCAACCAGCGGTTCAGTTTTCTCCCGATTATATGTTCTTAACAGATTTCTTTCTTTGAAATCTACCAGAACAAGAAGTAAAGCACTGCCAGCAATGCACAAATTATAATAGATCCAACATTGAAAGTTGTCTCGGTCCGGAAAAGTTTCGTTCTATATATCGAAGGTATCTCCGTTTATTGTAATATCTTCAGCGTTTAAGGTAAAGCCGAGTCCCAACCAGGGGGTCACATATAAATTCCCCAGGCCGGTGTTCCAGCGATAACCCCCGCGTACGCCTAGCGAATACTGTATCCTATCCCTTTCTAATTCACTGGGTTTATGAGTTACATCAAGCCGGATAAGCCCACCTTCTGCACCAACAAACAACCCATCCGGAATTCCTTTTAAAAACCTGTCAATCTTCCATCCTGCCCCTATAAAAGAAGCCGTGAATTCTTCGTTGCCATGTACCCATTCCGGCAGTTCCAATCCAAAAATTCCTACATCATAACGCCACGCTCCGGTCAAATATCCCCCATGAACAGAAAACCCATTGGCTATATATGCTATAGGATCGATTTCTACATCAAAAGCCCTGCTCGTGGATGATTGTGCCTTGATCTCCGTTACAAGTATCAAGAACAAAATTATAAATATATATACAATATTTATCTCCATACCAGCCCTCTTCCAGCTGATGGTTCTGGTTATATCGACATGGCTAATTCCATTAACCTTTTTTACAGACCCTATTTTATCTTCTTTTTTACCCATGATTGATCCCTGATTTTTTGAAAGATTCAAAAAGCGCATTGATGATTAAATGGTTAATACGAACTAGGATAAATAAGTTCAATAAAGCTTGATTATTTAATCACCTCTACACTATTAGGATAGGTTCTCTACATTAGCTTTCGCAGCTTCCCAGCCTATCAAAGCGGCTTTTCTGGTGCTTCCCCAATGATAACCGCCCATTGCGCCGGTCGATTGGATCACCCGATGGCAAGGTATAAGAAACGCAATAGGATTTCTGCCAATAGCTGTGCCTACTGCTCTCGATGCATTTGGCATCTCTAATTGACGGGCAATAGCTCCATAGGTTGAAAGCTGCCCCATGGGGATCTTCAATAAGGTTTCCCACACCTTAAGCTGGAAATCGCTTCCTTTCAAATGCAATTTCACTTCATCGAGCTTGCTCCAGTCCTGACTAAAAATTAACAAAGCGTTATGCTGGGCATGGTCAGGGTTTTGCAGATAGGTTGCCTTAGGAAATTTACTTCGTAAAGCTGCGAAGGCATAGGCCTTATTATCAAAAAAAGCAATATGACAAATCCCCTTTGTAGTTGATGCCACCAAGACACCACCAAAAGGGCTACGGGCATAACTGTAGTTAATCACAAGGTTCTTACCGCCATTTTTAAACTCACCAGGGGTCATTCCTTCAATGTTGATGAACAAATCGTGCAATCTTCCTGTACCCGACAAACCCGTGTCCATAGCCGCTTCAAATAGCGATGTCCTGTTTTCTTTCAACATCTTTTTAGCATATTCAATACTGATATACTGCAAAAACTTTTTAGGACTGGTGCCGGCCCATTCAGTAAACAGTCTCTGAAAATGATAGGGACTCAAATTTGCATTTTTGGCAACTTCTTCCAAAATCGGCTGCCTCCTGAAATTTTGCTGGATAAAGTGGATAGCCTCGGCTATTCTAGTAAAGTTTAAATGCTGTTGCTCATCCATGCTCTTTTGTGTAGTTGAACTTTATATCTAATTTAGGGATGAAACAGACATCTCCATACCCGAAACTTGCTATTTTTCTCAGGATTTAACCATTGCAGTCATCAGGATTAAAATCATGCCTACCTAATTTATTAAGGTTTTTTGGGGATAATGCCATTTTTCACAATCAGTAATTTTTCTTCTCATTAAGCCATTTCAGATCCATCTTTCAGGCTAATTTGTCCATACTTCACCCCCTGATTCTACAGGGACCAAACGGGTACCATCTCCCATACAAGTCTTACTAAAGTCTATACCAAAAGGCCTGTGCATAAGACATGCTCAAAGCCAGGGTTAGACTTGGCCTAACGTTCGATCTGATAAAAATTCATGAAAACAACATCCTAATTTATTTATGTTCTGACGATTCTTTGCCTTACCTGCTGATTAACTAATTCTTGAAGACAGATGGATTTTATAACTATTACCCATCAAATCCTGCCCATATAAAACCTTCTTTTTTTATTAGAGAACTTTTCTTTTAACCCCATTTTTTTCTACTGCTTTCATTACATTGGATTTCTACAATCGAAACACACCATCAGCAATATGTGCGGTCGATACGTCTACAAATCAACCCTGAAAGAGCTTGAAAAAAACTATGGAGCCCTTCCGGATGGTTATTTCAATCCAGAGCCAAGCTACAATGTATGTCCGACAGATACCATGCCAATCATCATGGAACCTGACCCGGGCCACAGGATCGTATCAGGATATCGATGGGGATTAATCCCCTCATGGTCGAAAGAAATTCCCAATGGTCGACCCATGATCAATGAATGCCCTATCGGAACTCCTGCAGCCATTTCCTGAGGATGGGACAAAGTATTATCCGGTTTCAAAATTAGTCAACGGTGTCAGGAACAACGATGCTTCACTTATCGAGCAAGCCCGGGATCTTTTTGGATAAAAATTAAGAGGTAAAATCAATAAGTTTAATTTTCGGGAAAAGTAGTTCCAATGAAATCTACTAAAAAATATCTATTCAGGGGGCTTGTTCATGAGTACCCAATATAACCCTAACTCGGAAACCGCCTTTAAGAAACCGTCAAATTCAACTGGCTTAACAATATAACTATTGGCTCCAAGCTCGTAACATTTCTTGATATCCGGATCTTCATTGGATGAAGTCAGCACCACTACCGGGATAGTTTTAGTGCGGACATCCGCTTTGATTCTTCTGAGCACCTCGAAGCCATCTACTTTTGGCATTTTCAGGTCTAGCAAAATTACCTTCGGTTTATTAGAGATATCCCTTCCAAAGTATTCCCCCTCGGCAAATATAAATGAAATAGCTTCTACGCCATCTTTCAGATGAATAAACTGATTACACAGGTTCTTTTTTTTCAAAGCACGAATGGCGAGGTCTGCATCGCTCATATTGTCTTCGATCAGGATTAGTTCTATATCTTTATACATTATAATTTATTTTATCAGGTCTCGGGTGAATTAAAAGTTCCTTCATTCCATGATCACGAAGACCTATTGTTATGTTTAGGGATAATTTTTTTTGTTAAACATCATTTATTTTTAAAACTCACTGAGAATTACCTGGTTATAAATACTGCCTGAGCCAGGCTCTCGCTTCTTCTTCATTCGTAAACATCTTTGTTGGATAAGGTTGAGGTTTTATAGTAAAAAAAAGATTGGCAATCATTTTACCAAAAGACGAATTAGACATCATAGCAATAGCTTTAAAAAGTTTAGGAAATTCTCTTGCTGAAAATTCACGGGTTTCACGAGATATTTCTGAAGCATTGGTGACATCCAGAAGGATACATATTTTTCTGTCGCCTATGTAATCTTTAAAAAGCTCAATATTCTTTTGCATGAACTCGGGAGTTCTCTGTTCCCCACTTTTGGAGATTCCACAGTATATACCTTCTTCTTTATCAAGCCAAATAGTTGCTATAGGCATTTCGAATACTTCTGTATGGGGAGGTGGTTTCAGCATAAAAAAATTATTTATAATAAGGTTATTGAAGTAATAAAGGCAATTAATAAATTACTGAATGAAGAAGGTGAAAATATTAAACCCAAAACAACTAGAACGAAGCTGTTTAGCATAATGTATCGGAGGTGATATTTTAGTCCCTTGTTGTTTTTGATAGCTATAACCTCATTAACGAACTCTGTGCGAGGTCATATAGTTTATCACAACAAGATCAGGTTATGATCAGATAATGATTTAAATAAAATTATGCCTTCACACAAAGAAACCAACGAACTTCCAGCAAGTTCGATTGCCAGATACACTTTGGTTGTTGTTGCAATATTAGCTACAACACTATTTTTCTGGCAAATCAAAGAGGCCTTGCTTTTAGTATTGGCGGGGGTAATTGTCGCTGTCATGATATCCGGTATGGCCCGTGGATTGCGATTTATTCTACCTTTATCAAGAGGCTGGTCAATAGCAGGTGCCGGTTTAGAAATCGTACTAATAATCGCTTTATTTATTTTGGCCTTTGGTTCTAGAATAGCCAATGAATTTGAAGAACTTACTCAGAAATTACCCCAGCAAGTATATGAAATACAGCAACAAATTCAGGATTGGCCCATGAGCCAATATCTGCTTGATGGGGAGAACCAAGGTCAGAACCAGGGGAATGAAACCAGTGATGAGCAGTCAGTATCCGGTGGACAAAACAATGAAGAACAATCAAACTCTGGCGGTCAGAATGAAGAAGAAAGTACTCAAGCCAGCAATCAGGAAAGCAATCAAGTGGAAAAAGCCGGCGGCATGCTATTACAGGCCGGCGTTACTATCATTGATATGCTGGCCACCATGTTGCTGGTGCTGGTTATAGGTGTTTTCTTTGCCATTAATCCGGACGTCTACAAAAGTGTAATTCTGCTTCTCGTAACAAAAGACCGTACCAACCGAGTCGATGAAGCTCTGGAAGCATCCGGCAATGCTTTATGGAAATGGCTAATGGGCCAGTTGGTTGCTATGGCTTTTGTTGGCATCATTGTTACTGTAGGATTGATGATTGTGGGGGTTCCATTGGCCCTCATTCTAGGTTTGATTGCCGGATTATTTGATTTTGTACCCTATATTGGTCCAATTGCGGCGGTCATACCAGGTATTTTGCTGGCATTTTCTGAAGGAACGGATACCGTGCTTTGGGCGGGTTTAGTTTATCTCATCGCCCAGCAGCTAGAAGGATATGTAATTACACCTCTCATACAGAAAAACGCTGTATCTATCCCGCCGGCATTGGTAGTATTAGCCGTTGTTGCTTTCGGTTTGGTATTTGGAGTACCCGGCATTGTACTAGCCACTCCCCTTGCCGTCATTACGATGGTATTGGTAGGAATGCTGTATGTACAAGACGTTCTAGGCAAAAACGTGGAAATACCCGGCCAGGATTAGATGCCCTGTTGATGTTTAAGCTTTGAACAACAGGTAAAATCTACTTTGACATGAATTATCACATTCGTTAATCTTTAAGCTTTGCATTAAACTTTCCGCAGAGAAATAAAAACATTTGACAAGTAAGCTGCCTTATCCTATTTTACCATTCAGTTAATTAACCATAAGGTTTAATATAGAAAACAGAATGTCAGACCAACTCAGCAATACCTTTTCGGCATTAGCAGATCCAACCCGCCGTGCTATACTGGCCAGGCTTGCCGCGGGTGAGTCTTCTGTCAATGATCTTGCCAAGCCCTTCAAGATGAGCCTTCCGGGCATTTCAAAGCATATCAAAGTACTTGAACGTGCGGGGTTGATTGAACGAGGTAAAGAAGCTCAATGGCGCCCTTGCAGTTTAAAAGTAGAACCTTTAAAAGATGCATCAGAATGGATTGGGCAGTACCGGGAATTCTGGGAGGCAAGCTTCGACCGACTTGATCATTATCTGTGTAAATTACAAGCTGAGGATACTAATCGGGAAACATCCCCTAAATCCAAACATCACAAGGAGAAGAAAAATGAAAAACGTAAATAAAACTCATATAGAAACCACAAAACGTGAATTTATACTCGAACGAGTATTTAATGCCCCCAGAGAACTTGTTTTCGAAGCCTATTCGGATTGCAGCCATCTAAAACACTGGTGGGGGCCCAGGGAATGGCCACTGACTGTCTGTGAAATGGATTTTCGTGTAGGTGGCATCTGGCATTATTGCATGAGCGGCCCTGATGGACAGGAATCATGGGGTAAGGCTATTTATCATGATATTAAAGAACCAGATAAGATTGTGTATGATGATTTTTTTTCGGACAAAGAGGGTAATATTTCCGATAGTATGCCGGAAATAAAAATTACTGTGGAGTTTATTGATCATGATGGAAAAACTAAAATCAGGTCGAAGTCAATATTCAAGACGGAAGCTGAACTCAAAAAAGTTATTGAGATGGGGATGGCGGAAGGCATTACGGAAACATATGATCGACTGGATGAGCATCTTTCACAATATGAATCCGGAGTTAAAAAGTAATGATTACCATGCTAGGTGTCGATATACACCAATACTTCTACAGCATCATCCATATTATTTACTAGAGGTAACTCTTTTAAAAAGAGCGAATATGAATACCAATAAAACTGGGAAAAAAGTGATACTGACGGTGAGATCGCCTTGTTCGTGATTTTCAAGGATGCTCAACCTAATCTTAATTAATTGCCTATCCAGCAGATCCTACTCTTATATTTCAACTATTTGAATAATTCTCTAATGCAACCTGTAACCTTCTTTTGAAGTCAATCCTGTTACCTGCGTACTCAACTCCCACATCTTTTCAATATTAGCAGGGTCAGTTCCATAAGCCGGTATGTGTTTAGTATTCCAAAGTTCGCTGATAACACGAAACCCTTTGACGGGCATATTATCTTTAAGTGGCGGTATAATATTAAGTTCACTGCTGATTAATGCACCGGTTACTTGTGCAAATTCATCAGAGGTGCAAATACGGTAGTAGTTATTCGCCATATGTGCCGGCGATAGTGAATATGGATTGATATTCTGTAATATTTTACCAATTATTCGGTAGAATAGACTAAAGTTCGAAAGGGTATCCTTTGAGACCTTTACAGCAGTTATCATTAGGAAATTTACCCGGATGCCTTCAGCCTTATATCTTTTCGCCATCATTTGGGTGAGCAAAAATAAGCCCATTTTAGAATCACCATACATTTTGTAAACAGAATATCGCCGGCTATCCTTGTATTCACCACGTAGGTTGTCGAATTCGATATGTCTTTTGGGGTCAAAGAAATGCTTGATATTTGAGGTGCCTGCATTTAGAACTTTGGGATTTCCAGATATTGCTAAATGTTCGCGAAGTAACTCAGTCATGAGCAACGGACCAAATGCATTGGTGGCGAAGGTAAGCTCAATGTTGTCGGCACTCAATTGGTACTTTTTAATACCGTGCTTAAAGTAACCGGCATTATGAATCAGAATGTCTAGCTTTGAATACTTCTCCTTGAATTCTGAGCAAAACCTGCGTATTGATGCAAATGAGGAGACATCAAGCTCCATAAGCTCTATTGTAGAATTACCGGAGGCTGACTTAACTTCTTCCCAGGCTAGCCTGCTTTTTTCGCTCTTACGGCAGGCCATAATAACTTGATGCCCTTCTGAAGCAAACTTATTTGCAGCTGCTTTACCTATTCCCGAATTCGATCCGGTGATGATCACGATGCTGTTATTCATGGTTAACTGCCTTTATATATGACTCTGATATTATACTATTTATTCTGCATCAAGTACTCGCTTGGCCTTACTCACGGAAGTTATTAACTATAATCTCTCATTATTCTCCCATATCTCCCTGTTTTTGAAAACAGATAACTCAGCGTTATCAATATCATCATAGACTCTACTAAGTTCAGTTAGAAAACCAGTATTGCCATATAATCGCCAGGCACCGGCTAATAAATCAAGATACATCACTTCTGTATCAGTAAGATCAATTGAGTCACGAATACCTGATAAATCACTCTGCCGGACCATGTCAATCAGGTAATGAGTTGCATTTTCGATATTGCCGCTGTAGAAGGCTTTTTCATTCTTTATATCAACATTGAGTAGTTCACCGTATTCTGCCAATTTTATCAGGCCGCTAAGATTATATATGCTGTAATGTACAGGCCAGGGACGGCGGGTTTCCAGGCTTTGCTTTCCAAAATAACCGATTTGGCGAGGTATCCTATGCAGGCTAACTTCTTCCAGATGTCGTTTTGCTAAATGTTCGTTGCCTGAAAAATAACCAAATGATACAATCTGAACATCATACCAGGTCCCATGATTATTTTTACTGCGAACTTCTTCCCTCCCAAAATCTCCGTGATAAAGCCAATCGGTATAGTCGGCGAACCATTTTTTAAGATCACGTTCCAGATCTGTGGTCCAGTGGTTAGAGTTCTTCAGTAAATCAATGGATTCTATGACCCTGACCAGCCACCAGGTATCAATAATACCATAGGAACGACCGGAATTGAGCCCTTTGACCATTTGAGCGTACTCCAGATGAGGTAACATGGCTGTCTGTTCATTGAGAAACCAATAGTCAAGCAATTCAATAGCTTTTTCCGCGAAAGCTTCATCCAGAGATAAATCATATGATATAGCCAGCCGTTCAACGCTTTTAGCCATTTCTATCATCTTTGGCAGATCTGATTTATTGGAACGCGTTTCAGGGTTTACATGGCCATCTTTCCTGATATACGGCAGTTGATCATCCGAATCCGGATCAGGCCACCAATAACAGGCCATACTTATATAATTTCTGGAATCCATATCAGTGGAAACTTCAGGTTTATGTACAACTGATATTGGTTCAAGCGTTAACATCCTCCTGGATTCATTTAGTAATTCCTCTTGAAAATCATCAAAGACTTTCTTTTCAATACTTAATGATTCTGTATAATATTCCTGAATGTCTGTTTGACAGCCATAAATCAGGATGAGTGTGATAATTGTAAATGATATTTTTCGCATTCCTTAATGTGCACTATTGAAATTGACTTTACAAATATTACCTAAATGAAGAGGCTTCTTATGTAAGGCAAACCCTGACATTGGTCTCTGAGATTCCATTACAATCATTTAGGGTTAAAGCTGATTACCTCTTTTTTGTTTTCTAACGAAATTATGCGTGGGATGTAACAAAACTTATAGCAATCTCATACCACTATTAACTTTGAAAATAAAAACTATGAACTTTATAAATATTACTCTAACAAAATTTCCACTGCATAAAATTACACTACTACTTGTATCCTCATTATTAATCGGAAGTAGTGTTTTTGCCCAGCAAAGCCGGGATCTTCAATACTTCAGAGCACCTGACAAAACCGGGTTGAATGTATTTGAAACACCTAAAGACAATAATGTTCCCTTCAAAGGGTTCGAATTCCGCATTGGCGGTTCTAATACCCTGCAATTTCAGGGAATTGGTCATAGCAATAGCGGAGCTGTTGAACTCGCTAAGATAGGCCCTAACTTTAACCTTGCAACATCAAACCTGGCATTTGATGTCCAGCTTGATGATGGTGTACGAATGCACCTTAGCACCTACCTGACCTCACGGCACCATACGGAAACCTATGTTAAAGGCGGTTATTTGCAAGTAGATAAACTGAACTTTATACAAGAAGACTTTCTGGCAGGCATTATGGATAAAGTCACCATAAAAGTTGGCCACATGCAGAACAACTATGGAGATGCCCATTTGAGAAGAAGTGATAATGGTCAATCTATATACAATCCCTTTGTAGGCAACTATATTATGGATTCATTCACCACAGAAGTTGGCGGTGAAGTTTATTACCAAAGCAATGGCCTTGTAGCCATGGTGGGTGTTACCAATGGGAAACTCAACCAAAGCGTTATCGATACTGATGTTATGACCAAACCATCCTTTCTTGGTAAACTTGGATATGACAGTCAGCTTAATGAAGACCTCAGAGTAAGGTTAACCGGTTCTATATACACTACCTCACAATCATCCGGTAATACTCTTTATTCTGGTGATCGCGCAGGTTCCAGATATTATGGTGTTATGGAAGGCTCTTTCAGAAGTGGTCACTTCAATCCTGGATTCTCTCATGAAGTAACTTCTATCATGGTCAATCCCTTCGTAAAATTTCAGGGGCTCGAATTCTTTGGTGTACTTGAAACATCTTCTGGAAAAGCCATAGCTGAACCTGACACCAGAACTGTCAACCAATATGGTGCTGAGCTTCTTTACAGAATTGGTCAGAATGAAAACTACTATGTAGGCGGACGTTACAACTCCGTAGCAGGTGATTTGGCTACAGGTGAAGAAGTTGACATCACAAGATTCAATATCGGTGGAGGTTGGTTCCTGAATAACAACATATTGACTAAAGTTGAATATGTAAATCAAAACTACAACGGTTTCAGCGGTTTACTTGATGAAGCCAAATTTAGTGGGATGATGTTAGAAGCCGTCATAAGTTTCTAAGAAGATAACCCTGAGTAAAGGCAGTACTTAAATTAAAGTGCTGCCTTTTTCTTTTTATACTTTATAATTTTTTCAACATGCCGATAGATGTTAATCTAGTCTATAAGTACAAAACCCAGGCACCCCGCTACACTTCCTACCCTTCCGCCCCTCATTTCGAGGAAGTTCAGAACGACAAGCAACACAAGGAGATTACCAATAACATTTTAAGCCGCAATCGAAGGGAACGTAATATTTCCCTGTATGTTCATCTGCCTTTTTGTGCTTCATTATGCTGGTATTGCGGTTGTACTACGGTCATTACTCGTAAACAAGGGAACAGTAAAACGTATCTGGATTATGTAGAGAAGGAACTGGCCGGATTAGGAAAATTATTGAACAAAGATAATCAGGTTGTACAAGTCCATTTAGGGGGAGGCACCCCTACCTTTTTGCTTCCTGAAGAAATCATCCGATTAGGGAGCATGATGTCCTCCCGGTTCAGCTTTAATCCTGATGCGGAAAATGCTGTAGAAATAGACCCTCGCAGACTTACCCGTGAACATATCACCGCTTTGAAAACAGCAGGGTTTAATAGAGCTTCTATAGGTCTGCAGGATTTTAACCCAAAAGTACAGAAGGCTGTAAATAGAATTCAACCTTACTCTATGACCAAAGAAACCATTGACTGGTTAAGGAAGGATGAGTTTCGGTCAATCAATATTGACCTGATTTATGGTTTGCCTCATCAGACGGTTGATTCGTTTAGAAAAACTCTGGATCAGGTACTGCTACTGAAACCCGACCGTTTGGCGGTATTCAGCTACGCTCATGTGCCCTGGATGAAGCCGGCCCAGAAACATTTGGACAGATATGGTTTGCCTACTACTGAGGAGAAATTCTCTATGCTTTGCATGACCGTGCAAACGCTTACCGAAAATGGTTATCGTCATATTGGCATGGATCATTTCGCCCGTAATGATGACGAGCTTGCCATTGCCCAAAGCACTAAACAACTGCAGCGAAACTTCCAGGGTTATAGCACCTGGGCAGATACGGATATCTATGCTCTGGGAATGTCATCCATCTCTCAGGTTGGCAATATGTATGTTCAAAATACAAAAGAGTTGCCGGTATATTACAAAGCTCTGGATGATGGACAAAGTACCTGGCATAAGTTCTACCATTTAACAGAAGACGATCAAATCAGACGTAAGGTGATCATGAGGCTTATGTGTGATATGGAATTGAATTACGCCAAAATGTCCAGTCAGTTGAATATTCATTTTGAAGAGTATTTTCAGGAAGATATTCTACGGTTGCAAAGTTTAAAGGAGGATGGTTTAGTATCCTTAGATTCTGAAGGACTCACCGTTACGGATTCGGGAAGGCTTTTCCTGCGCAACATCGCAATGCAATTCGATGTACGATCTCGAATTAAAACAACCCAATCCAGGTATTCTCAGTCTATTTAAATAGGCTAAGTCTGACTGCCCTTTCACTTAAACTGCTATCCTATGGCCATATGTAATCCAGTACCGTGTCAGATATTCAAATATGAATAAACTCTAAGCATCTTTACGTGTCAGACTTGGTATCTGATCGTTAACGGTTTATTGGGATTAATCATTGATTAAACAGGGAACCGCATATGGAGGTAACAAAGCAAAAAGATAAGGTTGTTGAAATCCACGTCAAGGGTAGAATCAGTGAAGAGGATTATAAAAAGATTATTCCAGAACTTGAGAATGAAATACAAAAGCATGATAAAATTAATCTTTACTGCGAGATTGATAATATTACAGGTGTTGATGCAGGGGCCGTTTGGCATGATCTAAAATTTGGAACAAAACATTTTAATAGTTTTAATAAAGTAGCCATTATCGGTCATGAAAAATGGATAGAATGGATGTCTGTTCTGGCAAAGCCATTTACAACGGCTACCGTTAAGATTTTTAAGCCTGAGAAAAGAGAGGAAGCAAAATACTGGTTGTCAACAACCTGAGTTTTAAACTATTTAATTTAATTCCTATGAAAAAACCGATCAAAGGAGCCATTTTTGATATGGATGGCGTCATTACCGATACAGCCAGACTTCATGCCGAA
>JBBDQY010000073.1:0-44877 GCA_040905745.1 Balneolales bacterium | reverse complement strand
AATTATAACTTGACCGTGTTAAATAGGTCATCGTTTTATCCATGAATTAAGCATGATAATTATACCATGGAATCTAAAGCTAAAATGGATAAATTCACCGAACAAATCATGGCTGACAAGCCTGTGTTAGTTGATTTTTATACCGAATGGTGCGGCCCATGTCAATCGATGCCCCATGAATTAAACAAACTGAAACATAAACTAGGAGATGCGATCTCAATTATAAAAGTAGATATCGATCATAATAAAAGGGTCGCAGCAACTTATAACGTACGCAGTGTACCTACTATGATGCTATTTCATAATGGTAAGGTCAGGTGGAGGCAAACCGGAATCACCTCAGCCAGCCAATTGGAAACAGTTATCTCAAAGCACAACTATTAAATTCAAGTCTGACACCATTCTAATAAGCGTAAAATCTACCTGTTTTTGCTTTCGATGCAATGCTGAGTATGCGGAACTGCCTCAAGTCTGCCTACTGGAATTGTCTTTCCTGTCTCTTTACAAACACCATAGGTTTTATTTTCGATTCGGTCCAAAGCAGCATATAACTGGCGGATAAATTTTTGCGTCCGCTGATAATGTAAATAATTTGAAGATTTATCATATTCAACGGCTGATACATCTGCAAGATGGGCGGAATAAGCAGAATCATCTGAATTGCCGTCTATAATATCTTCTCGTAGATTTTTAATATTTTTCAAAGTTTCTTCAGCTTCGGTTATTTTGCTTAAGATAATCTTTTGAAAATATTTCAAAGTCAGATCATTATAGGGTGTAGTCACTTCTGTTTCATTAATTAACTCGATATCCACTTTTTCTCCTTTTTTGACGGTTTATAGGTCGAATTTTTATTTATCTGTTTCTGATTCATGTTAGTTGATCAACTCATAACAAAATGACAGGAGAACCCTAAACCGTATGTAGGGTATTTCCTTACGAAATACCCTTATAACCATGCGTATGGGTAAAAAAGATTACCAAATCATGGATACATAATCTAAAGAAAATAAATTATCCGTAATCAATGAATGCTTCGATTATCGAATGGAAAAAGTGAATAATCCTAGTGTTCCGGCCAATTGTAAGGGAATGTATTACAACATATACAGGCTTCACCTGTCACCCGCTTTATAACAAATAATGTATCCTTAATAAAACCAAAATCACATACATTTTACCCCTGAAGACAGGAGGTTTTGATCATGATTACACGGCACCTTCAATCCGATATTAATAATTATCCAATCGGCAAGGACTCCCTGGCTTCTTATTTGAAACCCGAAGACTTATGCAGAGGCCATACCTGCCGAAGGTATAAAAGAGGGCAAATCATATTCTATGAAGGTCAACGACCCACTGGATTGTTCTGGATCAAAGAAGGGAAGGTAAAATTGTATAAAACAGGAATTGAAGGCAAGGTTCAGATCACCCAATTGCTGAATACCGGAGATGTTGTGGGATACCGCGAATTGCTTACCAACGAGCCGTATACGGTATCTGGAGCTACCCTGGAAGATGCCTTGATTTATATGATTCCAGCTAATGATTTTTTCCAACTGCTTGATCAAAATCCAGCATTGGTACATAATCTTATAAAGGCCTTAAGTCATGATCTTCAAAGTGCCGAACTACATATGGTCAATCTTGCCCAAAGCTCTGTCAGAGAACGTCTGGCTGAAGCCTTGATAACCCTGGGGAATATTTATGGTTATGATGATAATATGGTTATAAAAGTTAATCTTTCCCGAGAAGATCTGGCCAACATTGTAGGGACAGCTACCGAAACGGTTATACGTTTATTATCAGAATTAAAGAAAGAATTGATCATCTCTACACCTGGAAAAAAAATACGTGTGCTTGATGAGAGGAAATTAGTTAAAGCCCAACATGCTTTCAGTTGAGTGCCAAATCAGTTGTTCATATTCCTTAAGACCGTTTCCTGATCCAGCCCGTTAAGATCACTCTCAAGCCTTTCAAGTACCGCTTCTGATTTTAAATGATGCCATGCAGGCTGTGATTCAGACATGAGTGTGGTTATATAACCTTTGAATTTGTATTCAAGGGCAATAGATGCCTTCCATTTTTTAACAATGTGCCCGTATAAAATGTTCTATCTGATGATATTTATCATATTAATAACTGACTTTAGTCATACTCGTATATAAGGAATAGACTTAACTTCATAATAGACTTTTATATACCCTTTAATATGAGGTGACTTATGCAAAATCCACGAATACTTGTCACAACTGACTTCTCAGATCTTGGAAATAAAGCTTTCAAAGCTGCCGAGATCTTGGCTGAAAGTTTCAATGGGAAAATCATACCTTTCCATGCCTACATGATTTCTCATGAAGTACATGATGCTTATGCCACCCAAATGATGGGAGATTCGGGTGAGTATGAGAACACTGAAGGTGAATTACTCGATCAACTCAATAAAACAGCTGAAGGTATTATTGATAGTAAGTACTTAAATCCTGGAAAAGTTACAGTGGGGTATCCTGCAACATGCATTCTTAATGCAGCGGAAGATTTTGATATCATCGTGATCTCATCACATGGCAGAACTGGAATAAGCAGATTGCTGATGGGTTCAGTTGCTGAAAAAGTATTGAGATTAAGTAAAAAGCCTGTATTAGTCGTTGAAGATAATTCAAACATTAAGCCTATAAATAAAATCCTGGTCACTACTGACCTCTCGGATGCTTCAGAAGCGGCTTTCCCATGGGCGAGGGAGCTTGCCATTGCCAATGATGCTGACATTGATGTGGTTAATGTGGTCAGTTTTGAACAAACCACAGCAGTGGGTTTTTATAACAGGACATATGAAAAGAGCCTGATTGAAAGTATTCAGGAAAATCTTTTGAACTTAATTGATAAACATTTTTCCGATATTAAGAGCAGGGTAAAAAGCAAAGTTATCGATTCAAATCTATCTGCTCATCAGCGATTGGCTGAACTGGTTGAGAATTCAAGCTATAACATGGTTGTTATGGCAACTGTCGGTCATAGTGGTGTTGATTATTTATTACTAGGCAGCACTACAGCAAGTTTGGTACGTAGAGTGGATACAGCGGTGCTTGTAATACACCCCGAATAAGGTTTATTAATCAAAGCATTACTGTGTTAAACAAATGGAAATTTTTAAAGAATTTCGTTTTGAGGCGGCTCATCGCCTTCAAAATCTACCGGCTGATCATAAATGCAGCCGACTCCATGGGCATTCATTTCGTGTACGGATCTACATCATCGGAGAAGTAGATCCTATTACCGGATGGGTTATGGATTTTTATGATATCAAAAAAATCTTTACACCCTATTATGATATGCTTGATCATCATTATTTAAATGATATTGAAGGATTAGAGAATCCCACCAGTGAAAATCTGGCCAAATGGATATGGGACCACCTTAATGAAAGGCTACCCGGTTGTAGCCGGGTAGAAGTATTTGAAACCTGTACATCAGGAGCAATCTATTCCGGTGAATGATCAGTTTATTTCCGTCCAAAACGTTCAAAAGCATGTTTTTCTAAATCTTCCCTGTGGTCAGGGTGGGCAATGCTAATCAAGGCTGCCGCTCGCTGACGCATGTTCTTACCATATAAATTTACGGAACCGTATTCCGTAACCACATGATGAATATGAGCGCGGGTACTTACTACTCCAGCCCCATCCTTAAGAAATGGCACAATACGGGATACCCCTTTACGGGTCGCAGATGGCAGGGCAATCATCGGTTTACCACCTTCCGACAATGACGCACCTCTGATAAAGTCCATTTGCCCACCAACCCCTGAGAAATGGTAAGTACCTATTGAATCTGCGCAAACCTGTCCGGTAAAATCAATCTCAATAGCACTATTTATAGCAGTTACGCCCGGGTTTTTTCGAATGACTGCCGTGTCATTCACGTAGGCAATATCTGACATTGCAACCAAAGGATTATCATCCACAAAGTCATACAACCTTTTTGAGCCTACAACAAAACCGGCCACTATTTTACCGGGGTGCACCCTTTTACGTTCCCCTGTAATGACACCCTTTTCAACAAGGTCAATTACACCATCGGAGAACATTTCGGTATGAATACCCAGCTTCTGGTGATTCACAAGAGCCTTCAATACAGCATTAGGAATCGCTCCTATACCCATTTGAAGAGTATCTCCATCATTAATCAATTCCGCACAATGATAACCAATCTTTTGTTCTATTTCCGAAGGCTGAGTAATTGCATGCTCGTGGATTGGATTATCCACTTCGACCATGGCATCTATCTTGCTCATGTGAATCAATCCGTCTCCATGAGTACGAGGCATATTAGGATTAACCTGGGCAACAACACGCCGGGCATTTTGTACAGCCGATCGGCTGATATCAATTGATACACCAAGTGAACAATAGCCATGTTTATCAGGTGGAGACACCTGAATCAATGCTACATCAAGCGGAAGTACGTTATTTCTGAATAACCTGGGTATTTCACTTAAAAAAATGGGGACATAATCCGCACGGCCGGAGTTGACAGCTTCGCGAAGATTCTTGCCCACAAACAGTGAATTATTCCGAAAGCTGGCCTCCAAACCGGGCTTAGCATAAGGAGCCTCTCCTTCGATATGCATATGTACAACTTCAACATCACGCAATTCTCCGGCACGATCGGCCATGGCCTGTAGAAGATAGGTTGGTGAAGCGGCGGCACTATGTACAAAAACTCTGTTTCCTGAATTTATTGTTTTTACGGCTTCTTGAAGATTAATATAATTAGGCGTTTTTGCACTAAAGGTCATTGTAAAAGATTTAAAATTTAATTCGATGGGTCATTACAGGAATCTCAGACCATTGCGTCACTTTCTCCGCAGTAGAACCAAGCATAAGGTGCTTAAGTCCGCTTCTTCCATGAGTACTAATGATCATGAAATCAGCATGTTCGGATGCATAAGATACGATTTGGTAATGGGCAGAGAAGCCTCTGTCTATTTCAATTGCCACGGGGATTGTATAAACTTCACCATTAACGGTGTAATCAAAACTAAGATCTTTATCACTAGCGCCTACATTCAGCCTAAGGTCAAATTCTTCGGTAGCCGTAAGAAAGCCGCGGATTTTGTTATAGATTCTTTCTCTGAGTCCGTTAGGGGTTCTTTTACCTTCTGGTATATCATGAGCTTCCGCTAATGAACCGTAAAGCTCCAGTACATGAAAGAGGGTGATTTTTGCTCCCGTTTTGTGTGCCATAAAAGCTGCGGGTTTGAGTGCCTGCAAGGATTCGTCAGAGTAATCCGTAGGGACCATAATATTTTTAATGGGTGTCAACGCCGGAACCTCTGGAACAGCAACAACAGGAATCATGGATAACTTTACAATACGGGTAGTTACGCTGCCCATTTTGACATATTGCTGGGAGCTGTCTCCCCTCGACCCCAGAACCATTATATCATATTTACCATGATGGGCAAGCTCTAAAATTGTATCGGCGGACTTTGGTCCAATTTTTGCAATACATTTTCCTCTATGGTCATTATGGATATATTTCTCCATATCAGCTTCAAGGTTGGCCTTTGTAGTTTTTTCAACCTGGGGCATATAGTCTCTCTCCATAGAAAGAGGAACACCTAGTTTTTTGAGGCTATCCTGGAAATATTTCAAAGTGGGGATCCGATGCATCAAATCTATGGTTCCGCCAAAAGTTTCGGCCAGGAAATTAGCATATTGACAGGCTGCATTAGCACCTGCAGAAAAATCAGTTGGAACAAGAATACGATCAAGTTTATTCATAATAACGTCCAATTCGGTATATAGGAATATGTTAAAGCATAAAGGTAACAATACTTATCCAGGATGAGGAGAATATATCTTCAAATTATTGTGTACTGGACTTTGATGATCAGCCAATTCATTTAATATATGCAATACATCTTCCTTTTTTTCCTCGAATATATCCACTAAATCATTAAACTCTAGTTGAATATAGTATTTTCCAGTACGCTTGTCTAGCATACCAGTATTTGAACTTAAATAAGAATACAGCTCATTTGGAGCATGAAACTCTGACCGCTGGGACCTCCTTTCAATAATCAGCACCTCCTTCGCTAATCGACGTAAAAGCCACAATGACCGCGCCGGGTTAGCTGCAAATACATCCAATACAATTTTTTTTGGATAAACAACAAGTCGGCTTGGCCTCAGAGTAAAAGCCGTGTTTTTATAACATTCATCCAATAAAAGGGAATAAGAACCCAATACCGTACCTATTTGATTAATAATAACAGGCTTGTTTTTTGCAGTTTCCAAAAAGATCGAACCGCTTTCCAAACAAAAGACGGCAGCCGGGCTGTCATATAGCTGATATATATTTTCACCCGATTGAAGATTGATAATGGAGCTGCTTTCATCCAAAGTTTTCATCTCTGCATGAGAAAAGAAATTTTTTATTCGGGATCGGGTCAGGTAAAGATTCAGATAATCAGATAAGGTTACAGACATGGTCATTTAATTTAGTTATCGAATACTTGATACGATGCCTGTATTTTATTGATTTTATTGAGACGAAAAAATGATAAGGATCACACAATAAAGTGATAAATGTCATTCTTCACATACGAATTACTTTTTAAAGTAGAAAGATGAATATTGAGACAAGGATTAACTCTTATGAAACTTGGATAGCGCTTTTTATCACTGATAAGAATCATGTTTTTCCATGATGAATATCATCTGTAGAAGCCTAAGTAATTGGTATCTTTATTTAAGCAAAATAAATAAGATGTATAATCATTGATGTAAGGCAGGTAGATATGAAACTTTTAAATAGAAAAAATCCTGGCGCTGACATTCACAGTAATTATAAGCTTCAGATGGAAATCAGTTTAATTGGTGTATTGCTGATACTGATTATAGTTTTTCGAATAAACTGGCAACCTTCAAATAATTTTGAAATCAAGGAAAGAACTCAGGAGGTTGTTTCACTAGAGGAAATTATCCAGACGGAACAAATAGTTAAACCCCCGGCACCACCGAGACCATCAGCCCCTGTTTCAGTACCGAATGATATGATCCTTGAAGACGATGTTTTCGACTTAGGTACCGACGATTATATTTTTGATGCGCCTATGGACATGCCTCCGCCACCACCACCGGAAGAAGATTCTGAAGAAGATGAAGAGATCTTTTTTGTTGTTGAAGATATGCCAGAAATGGTAGGTGGACTAGAAAGTGTCTATTCCTATTTGGTATATCCTGAAGTGGCCAAGAGAGCTGGTATACAGGGGCGTGTTACCATTCAATTCGTTATAGATGAACAAGGTATCGTAAGGTCACCTGAAGTTCTTCGTGGCATTGGCGGTGGTTGTGATGAGGCTGCAATAACAGCAATACAGAAAACGAAATTCACACCGGGCCGACAACGTGGCCGTCCAGTAAAGGTTCAATATACAATGTCTGTGCATTTCAAGCTTGAAAATGCTTGATGGCCAACACGAGATTCTGTTAAGATTTGTATTGCACACGTAGGGTTCTGACGAGCATTGTGGTTCCCCTCATCTTGATCAACATAAAAGAAAATTAAGATCGGTTAAATATCTGACTTTCCATACACGAGCGAAACGTATCGAGCGTGAAAAGATGGACAGGCACTGAGCCACTTTTTACTTTGTGTTTACACTATAGTGCCAGTTTATTACCATCTTTTCTTATAAAACACAGACTGGAACTGCTATATTTTATGGACACAAGATTGACAGCTTGTTACATCCAGGACTTCACTATTTTAGATGTTATTGCCCGGGCTCTGGTTAATAATTCAACATCAGGTTAACTCTTGCTACTATTAGAAATAAGTTTGTTGATCTAAAATCAGAAAACTAATTGTAGCTGAAGAATTATGCTGTGCCTTATATCTTCATTGGTATACTCACTTAAACGATTCGAGTAAGCCAGCGTGATACGTTGGTTTTTGAAGGGTTGATTCAATAAAGCACTTCTGCTGTAAGTGAGACCTGCTGTTACAAATTCCCTAAAAATGTTATCCACTTCAGTATAATTACCATAGCGTTCTATTCTGACGAATGACTCAAAAGGTACAAATGGCCTCCAGGCACCAAAAACTGCCCATCCAAAGAAATCCTGTTTTCTGTCTGAATCACCGGGTACTATGGGATCAATATTTTCATAACGAATACCAATAAAATCAGCTTTAACACGAAAAGACTGACTCCCTGGGATAGCTCCCCAATACAGATAGGAAGAATAATCAAAATATCGGCGTCCCCTTCCATCCAGTTCGGTATTAGGATTCTTTGAAGGATTATATCCTCCGTAAATACCTGCTTCCACACCAGATAAGCTGGGTGGACGATGAACCAATGAAAATGCTGCAGCCGGCCAATTAGTATTACCAGATGATATGAATAAATCATCATCCACAAAGGTTCTAAAGTTATCTTTATTATAACCGTTATGTAAAAAAGAACGCAGTTCCCAATCCATCATTTTTAACACAGCTTCAATCCCGTAACTGCGTCCATCAGTCCCTAAAGTTTGAGCTGACCATGCAACAGCGATGGCTGCCCGTTCAATGGCATCCATCTCGTTTTGTAAAGTAATAGCAAAGCACCTGGGTTCAGCACCTATAAACCTCCCCCCCTGAATCAAGAAAGAATCAGAAAAACGGTAGCCAAAACGAAGGTCTACAAAACTGGCTCCTGTAGGAGATGCGCCTTCAAGTTGTGTAAAAATTAGAATAGTATTGTCTATCTCTGTAGACAAGGTTAATCGCATCCTGCGTACTCCGAACCCGAAGCGTTCAGAGTTTTCTCCATTAGAGCCTTTTTCATAGGCATAAGCAACCCGAGGTTGAATAGTTCCACCGAGGCGAACGGAAATATCGGATCCACCTATTGTAACCGATCTCTCTTGCTTATCCTCACTCTGTGCCATTATTGAGATAGGAATTATAAATAACAAAAGCAGAAGGGTATATCTAAAGGTAAACATGATTCATTATTTAGTCATAATTGCATACCAAATAATATGTCATGAATCTCTGAATATAGCTGACAGGCTTATTCTATTTTATTTGTAATACAATACACTACTTGGATTTAAGATAGGCTTGATATTGATTAACTTAGAGTTGTCTAAGCTAACTTCTTTCCATAATAAATAATCACAACGCCAAATTTACAGGGTGTTTTCAATTGTGTTTTAACGCTTTTAAATACCTGTTTATTTACAGATTGGATCATCAATCATAGCTTCCTTCTTTGATGAGGTTGACATCGAATCCTGTATTTGCCATACAGATAATGAGCCTGTCATCCATAAAACTCCAACCATAACAACTAATCCTGTCACAAATAGCCACATCTGGAAATTGAAATACAGTACCTTTCCGAGAACCTGCATCAGGCCAATGCCAAATAATAACAAAAGCATCCCGGTAACCCCTAGTTGATACATAACTGACCCGGCCAGCCAACTTTTCGTATCAACCACATACTCATTCTTTAACGTGATGATGAAAAGAAAGGAAGTGCTTATTAAACCCAGCAGCAAAAGATGGATAAAGGCAATCACCACATAATGGCTCTCAAGAAATAGATTCACAACAATTGGTGAAATCAAGCTACCCTGCATGATGGTTTTAACTATACTCGCTGAAAAAGCAAACAAGAATAGGCTTCTGCTTTTATGGGTAGCCAGTACAACTCTGCTTTTCCAGATCAGCCATAAAACCATACCTGAGCCTACTGTATAAACCAGTGTTCCGACCGATCCCACAACAATAATCCAGGGTGACAGGGAGGAACTATCCAGCATGGGGAGTAAAGACGGCAGTAGACCTAAAAATATCAGGCAAAATGGCCAGCTGCCCCATTTTGGTTTGTGATGATAGTGCCTGTTGATTAAAAACTGATAAGCAAAACCGAAAAGGAAAAAGATAAACCACCCATTGAATTGCAAATGCAGGTAAAAGCTAATGGCTGAATCTATCCAGAATGGGGTGAGACTGCTCCCCGCTGCCATCAGCCATGGACCAAAGGATGACAGTATCATCCAAAAAACGGCTGCGTTATAGAAATTCCGAACATTTGGTTGAAGGTCCATTCGCTCATAGCGGAAATAGATCACAGCAAAATAATAAGACAGTATGATGTGGAGGGAAGAAAATAAAATAGATGTAAAAGCATATCCCTCAAGGGCAAAGGAAATGAGCATACCCACCACCGTTATCTGCACAAGAACACTAAACGCCGTTCTGTTATTTGTCCGTAATACATCCCTCTGCATGCCATACTCCAAAAGAATACCGCACACCATTAAGAACAACCATCCTAAAATGGCAACATGAGAATGAGCATGAATTAAATATTGAGCATTGAATACTGTGTATTCGGGTGCGGTCCATTGAAACCTAAGTATAGAACCCGTTGCAGTGACGATGATAAGGTAAACTAGTGCCGGGATATAGAACCATGTCCACATAGCCTAATTTTCTTTTCTAAAAGTCAGCACCCGAGGCCATATCACAAAAGCAAAACATCCAATTCCTACAAACTGAACCAAACGTGCAATAGCTTCAAGATCAGGATTATTCAATAACCATATAGCTGACACACCTAAAATAATGCCTGAGTTAAGAAGTATAAAAGCTAACCAGGCAACATACTGGTTCCCGCGAGGTGGACCCTCGGGGTGTCTGGGTAAAATCCAATAAGCGGTGCCCATAACAAGTTGAATGATCCAGCCAAACAATGCCAGTTCAATATGTGCTGATCGTAGAACCCAAATTGATGAATAGGTTGACAATCCTTTTTCAGCAAGTAAAATTGCCCCAATTGTAATACCTATTAAAAAGTATATGAGAGAAGCACGGATGAAGAATATACTTAATGTCGGCATGTTACTTTCCTCTTACCCGATTCCAGATATTCACGGTATAACTTAAGCTTCCCGCCCATTGCAACACTGCAGAAAATACAATCATATAACCGGCGAATGATCCATCATACTGGTAAAGCAGAGGCTCAAACAGCAATCGCAATAGAAGCCCTGCATTAATAGTCCAAAAAGCGAACCAGCTCAGCAAATCAAACCCTCTGGGCTTCTCCTTCGTAAATCTTGGAAACATCCATAATGATACCCCAAAGATAACCTGGCTTATCCATCCCACCATCAGAACATGGTAAAACGCCGGACGCAGGCCTACTGGCGCATTGCCATTAGGCCAGCTCAGCCAAACGAGAATACCCATGGCTAATAAAAAATGCAGCAGGCCAGCCTTCAGGAAATAG
The DNA here is from genome assembly GCA_040905745.1 of Balneolales bacterium. Classification (GTDB taxonomy): domain Bacteria; phylum Bacteroidota; class Rhodothermia; order Balneolales; family Natronogracilivirgulaceae; genus JBBDMU01. The sequence goes on along the minus strand of JBBDQY010000073.1, from coordinate 33,578 downwards.
CGGGCTATTTTTGGCATGAAAGTAATCTCACTTTAATCGCATAATTTACATTGGCTGAAGAATGGGATATATGATGAAGCTTTCCCTGCAGAGTCATGTTTATTTCATTAATTAAACAAGAGCCTGAGCTTTCTTGAATAGAATATTATTTTCAAGATGTACATGCTTGTGAAGGTCTTCTTCAAATCCGGCAAGATTTTGATATAATACTCTATACGTTGTGCAGGCACCTTCAGGTGGTTGGTAACTGTTCGTAAGCTCCCGTATCTCAGCCATTACAGAACCGGCTTCTTCATGATCATCTTCCATATTGTTAAGCTCTTTTGTTAACTCGGAAATCATCTCTGAGCTTACCGGCTGACCAGCCTTGCGTAAATCACTAATCCTATTGATCAATGGGAAAACACGTGTTTCTTCATCATCGAGGTGTCTGAGTAATTCTAATGAAAGGTTTACGAATTGTTTGTAAACTTCAATATTCTCGGGAAAATGTTCACCATGAACTTTTGCAACACGATTAGCATAACCTGTAATTTCCTCAGTTTTGGTGCGAACAAAATTATGATGAGTATTCTGGATATAATCTACTAGAAAACCAGGTTCCCAGGCTTTAAAATTTTCACTACTGGTGGTTTGTCCCCAAGGTAATGCTGATAATTCTGCAATTACTTCCTGAGCATTGATATTTTTCTTTTCACAGGCCTGTACCAGTGTTTTGTCACCTCCACAGCAGAAATCAAGCTTATAGTTTTTAAATACACCAGCAGCATGATAGTTTTCGGTAACTATTTCCCCTACAGTTGTAGTTTCTGGATTGAATGGTAAGTTTATTATTTGGTTCATAACAATATTATTTGATTGTTTTATTGTTGATTGATTAAATAAGCACCGGTAGTTCAAACCGGTGCCCTAATGCTTAAAGTTATTCTCTCACTTGCAGTATACCAGACATTCCGCCCATGTAATGGCCTGGAAATGTGCAGATATATTCGTAGTCTCCTACTTCATCTGGTACCGTGAATGTAACTTCAGTTATTTCTCCGCCAGGTACCATTTCTGTGCGGGCGATAAAATCATCTTCTCTGTCCGGTGCGATATAGCCATTATCAGCTGACATCATGGACTGCATGGCAAAATCGTCTACATCCACGTCTAGTTTCATAACAACTACATTATGCTGCATACCTTGAGGTGGCATATCACTAACGGTTGTTAATACGATACGGATTCGTTCACCTGGTTTGGCTTCGATTTCTTCAATGTCATACCGCATATTATCTAGGCCTCGGATCTCAATGGTGCGAACATCATCCTGACTTAAACCAGTCAGCGGGGAAAAAAGAATGATGGTAAGTGCAGCAATTGCAATTTTTTCAATTATATATCTCATAATTCTACCTTTGTTTTGTTGTTATTTTTTTAATTATTTCTGCGATGATAATTCTAAGTACTTCTCTTTAACGATATCAGACAAATGTTCATCGTTATAAGATGGAATGATACTTTTATCTCCTGCGATTATTCTGCCAACATGACCCATTGATTCATGAGGTAGACAAAAGTAGTCATAAGTACCCTCATGGGTAATTTTTAGATGCCAGAATTGGCCCGCTTGAAGTGGCCCTGAATCAAAAGATTCTGCCTCTTTGGGTATACGCAAAGGACGCCTGTTATCCGGATGATAAGCTGTTACGGTGTGTAAACCTTCATCTACTATGAACCGAATAATATTACCAGGCTGGACATGCACAACAGCTGGTTCAAAACGTGGGTTGACAGTATTTCCTTTAATTATAACAATGGTAGTATCCACTCCAGGATTAACCGTTTTATTACTTAAATCCAATGCTTTAGTTTCGGAAAAAAGGCAAAGAATAGAAAGGAACAGAGTCGTGTATCTCATTGCATCTCCATTGTTTTAACTAGTTCATTTAATAACTTGCCAGCTTCTTCGACAGGTTGTCCAAGTCCTTCGATACGTTCTACCACAACACCCTCAGTATCAATTACGGTTACAAGATTTGAGTGTTCGAAATTTCCATTGCCTGTTTGTCTGAATTCTACTCCTAGCATCATAGCTAGTTCCCTTATGCCCGAGCGGTTTCCAGTCATGAAGTGCCACCCGGGTATGTTTAATTGCTGCGCATCAGCATAGGCATGTAATACAGCAGGAGAATCATTGTCAGGATCAAAGGTAACAGCTAGTACGCGTACATGTTCCTTATTTGATTGATCAATCTCACGGAACAACCGCCATGCATCCTGGATCAGGATTGGACAGACATCAACACAGTTGCCATAGAACATCACAACAATTAATGGATTCCCTTTAAAATCATTCAGCTCGTATACATCACCCCGGTGATCAGTCCATTCCGCCATCGTATGATATATTGAATGATCTTGTATTTCTGTGGCTTTAATAGCGTTGTGATCATGACCGTGGCCATGATTCTGTGCCCATCCCACTGAATAGAAACCCATCACCACAAGCAGTGTTAGAATAAATTCAGTTGTCTTCATAGAGAGCCTGATTTAAGATGATTTGATACCGGCAGGTCGTATGCAACACGAAACCCTAGCAATCCAGTTGTGCTCGAAGCGCTGAAACTCATTCGTGTTACATAACGTAATGATTGTGCATAACTATAGATGCTATTATTTTCCTGCATCCTGCCAATCGTACCGCAGTCAAGTGATATATCTGTACCTATAGGTGGTTTAAAATCTTCAGCCCATTCCATGATCAAGCCAAACATATCCTTTACACCATACTTATTTTCAATACCGGTTGACCCCACTTCCTGTGGTTTGATGGCATTTACAGATGAATACCACCCAATAAGGTCATAGCTGAATTGATCTTCCTCTGCTTTCGAATTAAAATCCATAGCCTGAGCTGCAAATTCCCATTCCTTTACAGTTGGTAATCTTCCTCCATTCCATTCACTGTAAGCATTAGCCGCAAACCAGGAAATGTGGGTTACCGGACGGTTAGGCTCAACATTCTGACCTGGTATAAGATCAGATTCCCAATGCTTTAGGTAGCCATTATTAGCATATATAGTTGGTATTTGTGAGCGTCTCCACCTGGGATTTTCTTTTAAAAATTCAGCAAATTGATCATTGGTTACCGGGAATTGGTCAATGTAAAAAGAATCAACCCCCACAGGTTCTCCTACCACTTCCGGTAGTACGGAATGGAAGGATCCCTGAGGGATCATGATACGAGCCGGCTGAGCCTGGACAGTAGTACAAACAACTATAAAACCCAAAGCAACTGCCAGAAAAGATCGTACTTGATTTATATTGATTCTAATTCTCATGATCCAATTATTATTCTTTGCGGGGACCAGCTTTAAGGGTTCCTGTAGCACCCTTCTCAGCATCCGCGAATTCGTGATCAATCAGTATATAACTTCCTTCCTCCGGCACAATGAACTCTACGACAGCCGAATTGGATGCACCTAATAAAACGGTTTGCATACCGTGCATTTCATTCAACGGATGTCCTTCATAATATACCCTGTCAAATATGGCACCAATAACATGAAAACTGGATGTTAAACTGGGTCCATTATTTGAAAAGTGTATGCGAACTCTTTCGCCTGCATTTGCTTCCAGGGGCTGATCATGAAGAATAGTTTGATGGCCGTTAAAGGTAACATGAGAAGGTTGCTTAGTTTGTGCAGCCTCGAAGTCATAGCGGTACAAATCATCACGTGATCCCTTGGAGAGATAATATTCTGATTGAACTACAACAAACTCTTTATCAACTTTATCATCCGTGGGGAATCCATCTTTCGGGGAGACAACCACCACGCCATGCTGTCCCATGGCAGTATGCATTAACACACTAGGAGTGCCACAGTGATAGATGTACGTACCAGGGTAATTGGCTATCCAATCAAATTTAATAGATTCACCAGGACTGATCGTTCTCCATTTATCATCTTTTGCCACCGTTCCTGAATGGAAATCCATAGAGTGTGGCATTGGCATTACACCCGGCTTTGCATCCATGTAATTATTCTCTGCTACCTGATCCATAAAGGGTGAACCTCCTTTACCGGGTTCAGTAATCATAACTTCTTCATTAGACCGGTTCTTCATCGTGAAAGTAATACGGTCTCCTTCTTTTACATGAAGTGTTGGTCCTGGCACAGTTCCACCAAACGTCCATGCCCGATACCGAACCCCATTGGCCACTTCTATTTCCTGGACCATGGCATCTAGCCGAACTTCATGGTGTTTATTACCTTCATAATCCAGAGGTTTCAATGTTGGTAGTTGAGTGAAATACTCGCCTACTACAGGCGGACCATCATAGTCTTCGATAAATACCTCGGCTTCAGGCATGCCGAAAATCATACCGTCCATTTCATATTCGGACGTCTGTGCCATAATTTGCTGACTGACTCCAAATACTAACAAACTTGCTAATAGCGTATTGATAATTTGCTTAACTAACATATTCTAACCTTTTAATTTTATTTAATAATTAAGTTACAAGTATACTAAATGTTCTTTTTAATTTTCTGCTTCATGTAATGTGCTTAAAGTTAATAATTTTCCATATTAAGATAAAGTAGTCTTATATCTTATTACCAAACGCGCTATTCTTCTGAGAATTATGTGATACAATAATTTTATACTATTGCCTGTACTCTTGAAACCTGATAGGTACAGGAGTGATCTCCATTAGGGATATAAGATGTTCGATCTACATTTCTTTCAAATAATCTGGCATAAAATTCTGCTTCTAGTTTGCAAGGTAACTGAGTTTCTTTTATTACCTCCCTAAAAGGACAATTGCATTCCCGTATAATAATATCCTGCTTATCATTTTCCAGATGAGCCATTGGCATGAAACCTTCCTCCTCAAGAAGATTGGTCAAAGCTTGCAATCGTTTTTCTGGTTTATTTTCAGGGTAAATATCCATCAACTTTACGGCATTTTGATATCTTTTTTCCCAATATGATTTGAAGAACTCTTCAAGTAACCCCTCTTTATTTTCCTGTTTTAAATATCGGATAAACTCCTTCATCATTCTTGATTCAGAAGAGGGATAATATCGGTTACCCTTGGCTGTCAACTGAAACTGCAGGCTTGGCCTGCCAGGTCCGGACCGGACATATTCACGCTTTATAAGTCCTTCCCGTTCCAAAATAAGAAAATGTTCCCGTAAAGTAGTTTTTGCCAAACTTATGTCATTAGATAATTTTTCTACAGAAAGTTTTCCTTCTTTCTTGATCATATCTAATATTTCTTTTCTAATACCGGTTATCATGCCTGTCTTCTTTAAAAGGACTTTTATTCTATCCTTACGCTTTAATTCTAATTTCGATGCTAATTTTTATGGCCATGCATGTAATATATCAGTATGACCTATTGCATCTAATTTATCTTGTTTAAAAGATACTATGATTTTTTGGTTAAAACAATATAAACGGTTTTTACCTTTTTTATTAGTACCAATTGATCTCTTAGTTTCTTAATTTCAAATTAACATGTGATATGGAATCACTAAATACTCTAGGAACCAGAACTATATGACAGATATCAAGGATGACTCAGACATTAAAAAGTTGGTTTACACTTTCTATGGCAAGGTTCAGGAAGATGAACGACTAGGCTATATTTTTAATGACTTTGCAAGCGTAGACTGGGATAAGCACTTGCCCAATATGATAGACTTTTGGTCAAATTTGCTGTTTCAAACCGGTAGATATAACGGACGTCCGTTTCGAAAGCATCTCCCTTTACCTATTAAACATTCAGACTTTGTACTCTGGTTCGGACTTTTTGAGAATACCGTCGACGAATTATTTGAAGGTGAAAAAGCAGACTATACAAAAGAAATGGCAGGAAAGATTGCCTCTTCATTTTCTGTTAGAATGGAAATGGAAGGGAAATACAATATATCTGAACAGTAAGTCATTTCACCCAGCTATTCTATGAATAAACGTCGGGAAACACCTCTTTTAAAAGACCATATTGAAAAACATCAATGTACGATTGGCCTGAGATTAGAAATGTTGGGAAAAGCTCCATTTTTTAAAGGGCTTTCCGCTGATAAGCTCGGTATGGTTAATAAGTATTTCAATGCAAGACATTTTGAGACCGGTGAAGTAATTTACTTTGAAAATGATCCCGCTACCCGTTTAAGAGTTGTTGTAAATGGTAAAATCAAATTGACGCGCCAAGCACATGAAGATAAAGACGTTCTGATCGATATCCTCAAGCCGGGCGAGATTTTTGGCACTCTTTCTGACCTGGGTGATCATACTTATAATGAAACGGCAATAGCGCAGACCAACTCATGTGTTTTGTCGATCATTTCTTCGGATTTTAGAAGTATAATGAATGAAAACGCAACCGTAGCTATAAATGTACTGGATATAACAACAGCCCGACTTATATCCTCACGTGAAAACTTTCTTGAACTTAGTACCCTTCCTGTTGATAAACGTATTTATCGTATTCTATGTAAACTTTCAGAGAAGTTCGGTGAGCCTTATGGCAATGGTATTCTCATACAAATGCCCCTTACCAGAAAAGATCTAGCTGACATGGCGGGCACTTCTACAGAAACTGTCAGCAGGATTATGAGCCAATTAAAAAAGGATGACATTATTGATACTGGCCGACAATGGGTTACTATTTTAAACCCTGACTATATTGCTCATATGGATGAAGGATAAATTATCTCGTAGTCATCCAAATGAAATTATTTTAGATAAGTTATTCGTTAGAATGTTTACTCTTTATACACTTAATTGATCCACCTCATTTTGGTACGATCCAGACTCCATTATCTTTAGGTTAGTAATTTATTAATTCTAAAAAGTGGAGAACGATATGTTTATCAAAAAATTAACAAACTTTACCCTGGTGTTTTCAGCATTACTTCTAATTGGCATCTTCGTGCCAAATTATGCCCATGCTCATTGCGATGCCATTGACGGACCTGTAGTAATCGCCGCTAAGAAAGCCCTGGAAAACGGAAATGTAAACCTTGTGTTGGTTTGGGTGCTCGATGAACACGACGAGGAAATTCGTCAGGCATTTGCAAAAACTCGTAAGGTCCGAGGTATCAATGAAGAAGTCAAAGAGTTGGCAGATAGGTACTTCTTTGAAACACTCGTTCGAATTCACCGCGAAGGAGAAGGTGCTCCGTACACAGGGTTGATACCAGAAGGAGTATACAAAAACCCTATTGTAGAGGCATCAGACCATGCTTTGGAATCAGGATCATTAAGGGAATTACGTGACCATTTGGTTAGTGCACTGGAAGGTGGCTTACATAACCATTATGATAAAACCCAGGAGCTTAAAAATTACGATATTAATGACGTTCAAGGCGGACGCGAATTTGTTGAAGCCTATGTGAAGTACATTCATTATGTCAAACCAATCCATCAGGCAATTGCTAATGAAAGCAGTGAATCAGCTCATAGTCATTAATTATTTGGTGTAAGATCCCTAGTATTCAAGTGCAGTTTAACTTCATCTGGGCAGAATTTCATAACTTAATTACATGATCAGATTATTTTAGTGGTACCACCCGTCTGAAGATTCAAATCCATTCCCGGTTGATTGGCCTTCCAAGCTCCTGCCGTGAAATCCGGTACATCGATAGGATTAGAGTTGTTGGAAACTGACCATTCACTCAATGGACCAATAGAACTCCAAAGAGCTGCATCATATACATTCATATCCAGAGGTAGTCCATTTCTCAGGCAATCAATTAGCCTCCAATCCATTAATGTATCCATGCCGCCATGGCCACCAACCTGTCTGGCCATTTCGCCTACTCTTTTGGTAATTTCAGGTGTATATTTTTCTTCCAGAGAATTAAACTCTTCATCTGATAACCAGCCATCATGTCCTGTAGCTATCTTTGCCGGAGATGGATATTTTCGAGCTATGCCTTTGGTGCCACTTATGAGATGAATTCTACTATATGGCCGTGGTGATGATACATCATGCTGAAGCATAATAGTACGTCCATTTTGTGTTTTGATGATACTGGTATTCATATTACCTCGGAAGTTCTCCTCTGCAAAAGGCTCATAAAAATCATCCTTAGCTGCAAGTTCCTGAGCCCTGTCTTTCATCATGAAATCATTACTGGAAACTGAAACCATGAAATTCATTTGATCCCCATAATTCAAATTCATCAGTTGAGCTATCGGTCCCAATCCATGTTGAGCATAAAGGTTACCGTTTCTGCTGGCATTCTCTTTAAGCCGCCACATTCCTTCGTATTGATCTTTGTCAAAATTATGACGCATTAGATCATGAATGTAAGCCCCCTCACCGTGAATGATCTCACCAAAAAATCCCTGCCGCGCCATATTTAATGTAACCATTTCAAAAAAGTCATAACATACATTCTCAAGCATCATGCAATGCTTGCGGGTACGCTCTGATGTTTCAACAAGCTGCCAGCATTCATCTATAGTTTTTGCTGCGGGGATTTCCGTAGCGGCATGCTTATCATTTTCCATAGCATAGACGGCCATGGGAGTATGCAGGTGCCAGGGGGTACAAATATAAACCAGATCAATATCTTCTCGTTCACAAAGCTTCTTCCATTCATTTTCACCGCCAGTATAAGTATCCGGGTTATGAGCGGTATCGCGAAGGGATTCAACAGCCTCATTTACTTTGGCAGGAACCAAATCACACAAGGCTTTAATATCTGCTCCATCTATTCGGCTCAATCGTCTAAGGGCTCCAGAGCCACGGCTACCAATACCGATAACACCTATGCGGACCGTATCCAGCTTTGGTGCGGCGTAACCAGACATATTAAATTTCTGGCTATGTTTATAAGGAAATGGTTTTCTATTATCAGGTGAATATCCGAAAACTCTGGCACCGGCAATACCAATCCCTGTTAGTCCGGTGAGCTTTAGAAAATCTCTGCGATTACTTTTCATAGTTTTCATCTTTAGATGATATGACCGCTACGCTGAGCAGGACTGCCACAAGTTAAGTTCTATTGTTATTTTTAAAGATACCTAAACTGATGCACCTGTGCTCTTTTCCTTTTGCTTTGTATAACCAATAAGTTTCTGCCATGAAGAAATCAGCAGTATGGTTGCTGTTATTCCGATTACGGTTACTATAATTGCCCAGAAGTAATTACCATAAATCCAATATCCGGTACCGATCAATGTACTGTATATACTTACACAGCCTAAAACCATGCACAGGATTCCTTGGGGTAAGTTCCATTTTTCATCCACTTGGGTAAAATCTTCCCCTTCTTCTTTAGCCCTTTCCATGATTTTTGCCCAGCCGGGTCCGCCTGGTTTGGCTACCTTGCAGAAGTTTACAAGAGTTTTGTAATCAGTTGGTTCGGTCAGGAAAGTGACTAAAATCCACGTGGCTGTGGTGAGGAAAGTCCCTAAAGTAAGCTCTTGCCAACCGGTTAGTTCTGTTAAACCGGTGTAGGAATGCAAGAACTGAAAATAAAGGGCAATCACGAAAGATATAACCATGGCCGTGATCTCACTGTAAGCATTAATGCGCCACCAGAACCATCTCAGGATAAACAATAACCCGGTACCTGCACCTATCTGTAGCAGTATTTGAAAGTTTTCCAGTGCACTTTCCATGATTAAGGCGAGAGCACCGGTCAGAATCATAAGTACAAAGGTGGATACTCGTCCTGCAAAAACCAGCTGTTTCTCTGAGCTTTCCGGCTTAAGAAAACGTTTATAAAAATCATTGACCAGGTAAGATGATCCCCAATTCAGATGAGTTGATATGGTAGACATATAAGCCGCAATCAGAGAAGCCAGAACCAGCCCAAGTAAACCAGTAGGTATAAAGGTAAGCATAGCCGGATAGGCCATATCATCCTGAGCAATGCCCTCTGTGCCTGGAAATGCATCAGACATAGATTGGAGGTCAGGGAAAACTATCATAGAACAGAGAGCAACGATGATCCACGGCCAGGGTCTCAAGGCATAATGTGCGGCATTAAAGAAAAATACTGCTCCTAAAGAATTATTCTCGTCTTTAGCGGCAAACATACGCTGAGCAATATAGCCACCCCCTCCAGGTTCAGCTCCCGGATAATAGACGCTCCACCATTGAACCATGATAGGAATCATGAAGATCGCCAGCACTTGTGAACTATCGGAAAAATCCGGCATGATGGATAAGCTTCCCTGTACATTCTCATGAGCAAGCATACCACTCAATCCACCTACATCCGGATGCTGAAGGGCTACATAAGCGGCTATGAAAGCACCCGCAAGGGCCATAAAAAACTGAAAGAAATCGGTTATCAGAACTCCTTTAAGCCCTCCCAGTGAACTATAAATCACGGTAAAGGTCCCTGCAATGAGCATGGTTTCCAAAGGGGTCAGCCCCATAAGTACCCCACCAAGTTTGATGGCCGCAAGGGAAACGGTAGCCATGATCACTACATTGAAGAATAGTCCCAAGTATACAGCCCGGAACCCTCGTAGGAAGGCAGCTTTGGCTCCACTGTAACGCAGTTCGTAGAATTCGACATCAGTAAGCACACCCGAACGTTTCCATAGTTGGGCATAAACAAATACCGTCAACATACCGGTAAGTAAAAATGCCCACCATACCCAGTTACCGGCAACACCGTCTTGTCTGACAATATTGGTAACTAAATTGGGAGTATCCGTAGAAAAGGTGGTAGCCACCATAGAAACACCTAATAACCACCATGGCATGTTTTTACCAGCCGCAAAAAACTGCTTGGAATCCTTGCCTGCCTGGCGAGACACGTAAAGCCCGATTCCTAGTGAGATCAGCAGAAAACAGCCAATAATGGCCCAGTCAATGGTTTCTAATAGCATAATTTTATAAATGTAATATTAAAGTAATCAGGTGTTTATAATTGGAACCAGTTCACTGCATTTTTGTAGAAAATTTTTTCTAGTACCGAGGCTGGAAGATCAAGTCCCTGAAAGGCACCTGAAAACTCAGGTGCCATAAGTTCTTTGTCAGTGGCAAAAAACTCCCAATGGGCTACCCAAAGTTGATGAATATGTTCCTTCAGATCTTCTACATTTCTTGACCCATCATCAATAACGTCTGTACCATAAATAATCCGGTCCTGATAAGTTTCGATAAACCTAATAACCTTATCACGATCTGTAAGGGCTTTATACTGCAAGTGACAAATTCGTTCTGCCAGATCCACACTCATTTTGGGGTAGAGATCAAGTCGCTTTCCAACTTCATCGATATTCCATTCCAGACTGGCTAAATGGGCTCCTGTAAACCTAAGCTTGGGAAATTTGGCCAGCATGCGGTCTCGTGCTTCAATCTGATCTTCATAAGATGGAAAATCAGGGTGCAGATGCATATGGTACTCCGGATGGGCAGCAAAATATTCTTTATCAGAATCAACAGTCATCTCTTCCAGCGGTAACCAGCAATTCTTCGGTTCACCCAAATGTCCAATCACCGGAATACTATTCTGTTCAAGATATTCAAAGATAGGATCGAACCTTTCATCATCTATCATCACCATACGGCCTTTTTCATCAAGAAGGTCCATTCCGATATTCTTCCAAATTTTTACTCCCATAGCACCCTCGCTAAGTTTTTGTTGAAGGCTTGTTATGGTCTCGGTTACCCAGGCGTTGCTGCTGAAATTCTCTACGGAGAATGAGGCTATATGGTTGATTAGATTCGGAGATCTATCTTTGAGTCTCGTTGCAATGGCATGTTGATCGTCAACCGAAGGAAAAATCGGAATATTGGTGTTGATCGTGATCAGGGAAAAGTTATCATCTTTGGCCTGTTGCAGTAATGCGGGTCTTTCAGAATTATAATGGATGTGTGCATCGATCTTGGGTATTAAATGAAAATCATCCATAACAGAATATAATGTCAGTTTTTTCTTCAAAAATTTCTGCTAATGCTCTTAAATCAACACAAATGGACTTACTGCGTGAATAGGGCAGATTGGTAGTTACCTCTTTTTTGCTGATCAACCTAATTATTGATTAGAGCTATATATGAGAACTCAGAAATTTGTTAAAAAATAATAATACATAGTAATGAAATATTGAATCAATCAAAATATGCCCTCTTAATAATCTTAGAACTTATCAGGCGATAATTATTTCAATTTTATGTTCTTCAAGAGACTTTCGTATGTAGTCTGGTATACCGGCATCAGTGATAATTTTATGGATACCTTCTATTCCACAAATTCTGCTTAACCCCCGGCGGCCGAATTTAGATGAATCCGTCACGACTATCGTTTCCTGTGATGCATCAATCATCACACGGTTGAGATGTGCCTCCAGTGTATTGGTAGTGGAAAGACCCCGTTCCAGATCAAACCCGTCTACCCCGAGAAAATATTTCCTGCAAGAATGCTCCTGAACCATTTGCTCGGCGTAAGGACCTACAACACAAGCCGAAGTTGACCGTACCATACCTCCAAGCATAATAAGTTCTACGTCCACCAAGCGCTGCAATTCCATGGCGACGTTAATACCGCTTGTTAGAATGGTCAGATTGCGACTGTTTATATGACGGGCAACCTGCACCATTGTGGATCCAGCATCCATAATGATTGAATCACCGTCCTCAATCAAATTTGCTGCAGCTTTGCCAATCGAACTTTTTTCATCGGTATAAAGCTTACCCTTTTCTTCAATATGCTGATCGTAAATGAGGTAGCCTTTTTGCATAGCCCCCCCATGAGTCCGGATTAAAAGGTTGTTTTTTTCCAGGTATTCTAAATCCTTTCGAATGGTAACTTCGGAAACTTCCAGAGCTTTGCTAAGATCGCCTACCGACACCTGCCCTTTAGCTCTAAGGGCTTTCAGTGCATGGTTACGACGTTCTGCTACATTGTATTTAGCCATAATAATCTTATTATTTGAATTTCATATCTGTTGTTAAAAGGTAAAACATCTCGTGATCCTTTTATCCGAAAAGTTTCCCTAAATTAAATTCATTTAAGGAATACTAATTAAAAAGTTAATTAACGAAAAAAACTTTTTATGTGCATCCTTTAATTTAGAACTAAACTTATATTTTTGGGGAACAATAATTTAATATTTATTCTGATAATATTTCAGATCAAATATCTACGCAATCAGGGTCTTTAAATAATTAACCTTGAATATACAGTTATATCTAATTTTTCCATAGCTTATTCATAGAATATGACGATTTGTTTCGTTATAAATCATGAAAATGTAATGTTTTTATAAAAATAACTGCTTACAACAAGACTGAATGAGAACAGCTTCATTGTTGTTGTAATTTATATCCATTTTTAATTGTTCAATTTTTATTTGCTATGAAACAAAAGATTGCTTCCTTATCTGAGCTTGTGGCTCAGGGACATGACATCAGTAAACTACCTTTTTCTATCCGAATACTGCTTGAGAATGCGTTACGGAACCATGACGGGTTTGCCATAACAGGTGGCCATATCGAAACCCTGATCAATTGGCAGCCAGATTGTGGTGATCAGGAAGTTCCTTTTAAACCGGCCAGGGTTTTGATGCAGGATTTCACCGGTGTTCCCGGCGTCGTTGATCTTGCCTCCCTTCGTTCAGAAGTAGAAAGAAAAGGAAAGGATGGCAGTAATATCAACCCCGCAGTACCAGTAGATCTAATTGTGGACCATTCTGTTCAGGTTGATTTTTTTGGAACTGAGTCTGCCTACGTAAAAAATGTCGAATTCGAGTATAAACGTAATAGTGAAAGATACAAGCTGCTTAAATGGGCGCAAAAAGCCTTTAATAATCTTTCAGTTGTACCACCCGGCATGGGTATCTGCCATCAGGTGAATCTGGAATATCTTGCTAAAGGAGTCGTAGAAAGAGATGGCTGGGCTTTCCCTGATACCTTGGTGGGAACTGATAGCCATACACCCATGGTCAACGGCATAGGCGTTCTCGGCTGGGGTGTAGGAGGGATTGAAGCGGAAGCAGCCTTGCTCGGCCAGCCAATTTATTTTGCCTGTCCACAGGTAGTCGGTTTAAAACTAACCGGTAAACTCTCAGAAGGCATTACGGCAACAGATATGGTTCTGGAAATCACTAAGCAGCTTCGTAAACTTGGCGTGGTTAATAAGTTCGTGGAAGTCTATGGTGATGGTCTCGATTACCTTACCGTACCCGACCGGGCAACCATAGCCAATATGTCACCGGAATTTGGTTGTACCGTTACCTACTTCCCCATTGATGACCAGACCCTGGATTATATGAAGAGAACAAACAGACCCCAGGAGCATATTGATTTCGTGAGGGAATACTGCAAGGAAAATATGATATGGCGGGAAAATGAAGGCCTGATTAACTATTCTGAATTTCTGGAAGTAGATTTATCCTCGCTGGAACCTGCCGTCGCAGGACCAAAACGGCCCCAGGATAAAATACTGGTCCGTGAACTTCGCGATAAATTTGGAGAACTTCTAAAGGAGGATTATGATCGTGATTACGTTGAACTTACTGACCGACAGGATACTGCCTGGTTAGGTGAAGGAGGGTCGGGTGCAGAGTTTTTATTACATAAAGATGAACCGGATGATGATGTGGTTATAACGGAAGATCAATTAAAAACCGTCCGTATCAAGACTAATGAAGAGGATTATATGTTAAGTGATGGGTCCATAGTCATTGCTGCCATCACAAGCTGCACCAATACTTCTAATCCCAGCGTAATGCTCGGAGCGGGTTTAATTGCAAAAAAAGCCGTTGAAATGGGTTTGCAGGTTAAACCATGGGTAAAAACCAGCCTGGCACCCGGTTCAAAAGTTGTTACGGATTATTTAAAAAGGGCCGGATTACTGGAATACCTGGAAGCATTGAATTTCCACACAGTTGGATATGGTTGTACCACCTGTATAGGCAATAGTGGCCCTCTAATTCCTGCCGTAGCAGAAGCTGTGGAAAAGGCCGATTTAGTGGTATCATCAGTATTATCTGGTAACAGGAATTTTGAAGCACGAATCCACCCGCAGGTTAAAATGAATTTTTTAGCTTCCCCCATGCTCGTAGTTGCTTATGCGCTTGCCGGCAGAGCAGATATTGATCTTACCACGGATCAGTTAGGCCTTGATTCTAAAGGAAATCCTATCTACATGAAAGATATTTGGCCCACCCAGGAACAGATTAATGATGCAATTAACAGTGCTCTTCGGGAAAGCGACTTCGAGAGTGCCTACAACGTCATTTTCGAGGGCGAAGAAGAATGGCAGAAGCTGCAAGCTCCCAAAGGAACCAATTATCAATGGGATGATGATTCAACTTATATAAAAGAAGCTCCTTTTTTCAAACATTTACCTGAAAAACCGGAAAAAGCCAAAGACATTGAATATGCCCGCGTTTTGCTTAAGCTAGGAGATTCTGTGACAACTGATCACATCTCCCCTGCCGGTGGATTCAGTAAGAAATCAGCTGCTGGTGATTACCTGATCCAGCAAGGAGTGATGCCTGAAGCCTTCAATTCTTATGGTTCACGACGAGGCAATCATGAGGTCATGATTCGTGGAACTTTCGCTAATGTTCGAATAAGAAATCAAATTGCAACCAAAGAAGGTGGTTACACTACATTATTCCCTTCGGGTGAGGAGATGTCAGTTTATGAAGCCGCTGAAGCCTATAAACAAAATCAAGTACCCTTAATCGTCCTAGCTGGAAAAGAATATGGCAGTGGATCATCTAGAGACTGGGCAGCTAAAGGAACTTCTCTTCTGGGGATTAAAGCAGTAATTGCTGTTAGTTATGAACGTATTCACCGCAGCAACCTCGTTCAAATGGGTGTTCTTCCCCTGGAATTCCAATCCGGTGATTCCGCTGATTCCCTGGAGTTAAATGGGAAGGAAACATTTACCATCAAAGGCATTTCTGACGGTTTGAAACCTGGTATGAATTTAATAATTAGTGCAATGAACGAAACGAAAAAAGAATTTGAGGTAAAATGCAGGCTTGATTCAGCCATTGAAATCAAATATTATGAACATGGTGGCATTCTTAATTATGTACTGAGGGATTATTTAAAAGCAAATGGTGAACGATCTGCCATTTAAATTTATTAGGTTTATTTCGGCTTTTGCCTTTTAGGGCCTCCCACCACTTTATACTAAATTTTATCCGGTAGCCATAACTTTCAAGTAATTTTCTGGCATTTAAATCTTGTTTACAACATAGGTCAACACCGTACCAAGTCCTATACATGTCCCATACTACTACCTGAATACTGTTACGTGAGTAAGACATGTACAAGGCTTGCTATGGGCGGGGTATCAATTTCCCAACGAGCTTTTTGTTTATTTTGGTTTACTTAGATTAGTTAAGATTTTTTACCTTATATCCTTAATAATTATAATAATTATGAAACCCAGAATCAGTGTGATTACGATTGGCGTTACAGATCTGGAACGATCACTTCGCTTCTACCGTGACGGTCTTGGTTTACCAACCAAGGGAATTATTGGTAAAGAGTTTGAACATGGAGCCGTCGCTTTCTTTGATCTTCAACATGGATTAAAACTGGGCATCTGGTTAAGGGAGAGTATATCAAATGATACAGGGCTAGCCTTAAATAGCCCCAGCCCTACTGAATTCACTCTGGGTCATAATGTTTTTTCCAGGCAAGAAGTTGATAAAGTTATGGAACAAGCAAAAAAAGCGGGTGCAAAAATTGTAAAGGAGGCTCATGATACCTTCTGGGGTGGCTATGCAGGTTATTTCCAGGATCCCGATCAGCATCTATGGGAAACGGTATGGAATCCGCATCTGATTCCGGAAGGCTAAAACTGTAAGTTAGATCAATTCTATATGCCATTAACGCATTCTACAAATAATGACAGGCCTGGTGTGGCCTGTCTTTATCTTATACCTAGACACTCTCTGAAGAGGTATGGTATAACCCCATCAATTGTTCTTCCATTTCAGAAAGTTGCTGTTTCAGTTGGCTCATTGTAGCATCAGAGTTATTTGCGATAACATTCGCTTTATCTCTATAGTATGCAATTCCTTCCAACATATTTACTTTAAACTTGTCAAAATACTTTATCTGTTTTTGACTCATTTCAGGAAGAGATTTGATAATTTCATTTCGAAAATAGTCTACATAAAGTCCAAGTTCCTTTATGAACATATTTGGACGATCTGTTATGTTCATAATATTTAATCGCCCATATATATGCCCTGCCATTTCACTCAACGAATAAACTCTTGTAAAATAGGCCATATTGGGACCGGGGCAAACTGCTGTAGAATTATTGGTTTTGTTAACTGAGATGCCATTTTTCTTGATTACTGCCGTTTCCAAACCTTCGCAGAGACAGGTTTTATCGGTTATCTCACGATAGTGTTTATCATATTCACCATTCGATAAACCAAGGCCATCCAATTCTTTAATTTTCAACCTCTGATATTTTGTAGAGGCAGTGCAAATAGGTTGATCGGTAAATTCCGTATTGGAAACCAAGAATTTACGAACACACGGACTTCCAGGTTTTTTCTTTTTAATTCTTGCCTCCCGCTCCTGATCGGCTTCATTTCCGCGCAGTGAATTAAAAGGCACACCCAAAGGGGAAATTCCACTGAGATACAAATCATTTTCACCGGCATTAGCCAACTGTTGTATCGTATAATCTTCAACATTGGTAGCTTCAGGGCAAAGAAGAAAAGGTGTACCCCAGCCAGTGCCATCCAATTCATAATAATTCATCAAAAACTGATCTTCTTCTGCGGTACCAATGCCCCCTTGCACAGTAATTTTTTGCTCAGGCACCTCGAATGGTTCATATCCTTTAGACAACAGAGCTTTCTGATATAAATCATTAAGATCATCCAGTAGTTGCACTCTATTTTGTTTGAATTCATCCAGAATAGGACCTAATAGAAAACCATCGGTTGCAAAGGCATGTCCACCACAATTCAGACCGGATTCAATACGAAACTCAGATATCCAGATCCCTTTTTTTGCAAGAAATTTACCCTGAATTAAGGCTGAGCGATAATCACTGACTTTTAAAATAACCTTTTTCTTCAGATTACCATCTCCGTCGGGATAAAACCCCTGCAGGTTTTCCAGATATGCATAAAGCCGTGGGTTCATTCCCGCTGAAAAGATAACCGAGGAAGACAAATCACTATCAGCAAAACCACGGAGCGCTGCAATGGCATCGGTGAATTCCACGGGCATTGCATTCCCTGCTTTATCATAATTTGTTTTATCCACCTTAGTCATAATATTTACATCAATACTACCTGCCCTAACTTCCTCGATCAGAACAGACTGCAACTGTGCAGCCTCAACAGGATCACTGGTTATCAGCATTTCATCATAGATTTGCTTTACAGACGAAGAGTCTGGAAGAAGCTCAAAGTATCTCGTCAGGTCAGAATCGGTACTGAAACCTTCCTCTTTAAGTTGGGTGATTTGATTATTGACCATCTGATTAACCAGGTTCAGATAGCTTTTAATTCTTTTGGCCCGATGATCATCATCTTTCTCTGAAATAGGATCGTAGACTTCACCGATTTGCTCACAATAGTATTTACGCATCAACTCGGTAAGGGCATCATCCACAATAGAGATAACGGAAGAAATTCCATATCGGGCAACTTTAACCGGTGTATCAATGGTGAAAGCGAGTCCCATAACAGGAATATGAAAGGTGTGTTGTGATGTATTTTTCATACTAAGCAAATTCTTTAGAGTTATCTTTTTTATGTAAAACCTGCGTTTCAAATTCGCCAGGTTCTTTCTGCATGAGTTTCTCCACCCATAGAGCTGCAGAGAAAACCAAAAGGGCTAATGATTGATGTAATGCAGACAGCCATACGGGAACATAGGTCAGGAGAACACTTACCCCGACGGTGATCTGAATGATGATAAGTGCTAATAGCAAATGAGAGGCAAAAGTTACTTTAGGATTCACATTCATCCTTTTGATGGTCAACCAAATCCAAAATACCAATATTGATAGTGAATATGCCAACATTCGATGGATGAACTGAACGGTAACTGAATTGTTTACAACATCACTCCACCATGGGCCAAACGATCCAATTTCAAGGGGAATCCAATAAGCGCCCATTCTAGGAAATGTATTGTAGACAAAGCCAGCTTTTAAGCCCGCCACTAGTCCACCATAAAGAATCTGAATAAAAACTAATGCTATCAGTATCAAGACCATGGTACGTAAATAATGCGGAATTGTCTGAGAAACAATCTTTGTTTCATTTTCATACCAGGTTGATAAGGCTAATCGGAAAAGCAGGCCAAAGATCAGTACAGCCAAGCCAAGATGCAGAGTGAGGCGAAGATGGCTCACGTAAGGCTCACCCATCAATCCACTTTGAACCATATACCACCCCAGTAGACCTTGCAGGCCTCCTAATATAAAAATACCCGATACTTTACTTGCAAGATTTAAGTTAATTTTTCGCTTCCACAGGAAAATAATAAACGGGATGACGAATAATAAACCAAGGATTCTTCCCAGCAAACGGTGAGAATACTCCCACCAATAGATGTATTTAAAATCGACTAGACTCATACCTTTGTTCAACTGCTGGTACTCAGGAAACTGACGATATTGATCAAACGCTGATTGCCACTGACCACTATTCACCGGTGGAATGACACCACCAATCACCTCCCATTCGGTTATGGATAATCCGGCTTGATTTAATCGCGTGAGTCCACCTACAATTAATATGACAGCCAACATAAAACAGCCTGAATACAGCCATAGGGCTACAATACGATCGTTTTGTTTGCTACCTTTTTGCATCGTTCTTTATTTAAGCAAATACAATACGAAGTTCAGGTTCTCTATGGCCAATACAGAGTGTGGAGCATTTGGATCCATATAAACAAGTTCACCTGGCTTCAAATCAAGCTTCCTGTCACCTAATTCTAATATACCTTTGCCATCCAGTACTTGTAGCAAAACAGCATATTTGGAAGTGTGTTCATTGAGATCCTCCCCCGCTGCCAGTTGCATGAGAACCACACTGGTGTGTTCATTCTTCATCAGGGTTTTACTGAATATCCCTCTATCGGGCAGCTCTTTTAAAAGTTTTTCGTTAAGATTGCATTCTGTCAAATATTCCATAATATTGGTTGTGTAGTGTTAAAAATCTTTTTTGAGAAAGGCTCTTCTACCTAGCCAGCAAGGTATGGCAACCCACATAAGCATAGCAGAAATACTGGTTAGCTGACCTAAGGCGCTGCCAAAGAACCTTTGGAATACGGCACCGGTAAAGCCCATTAGAGCGGATACATCAATATTTAAAAGAAGGATGATACGCCCTAAATCAATAGGATTAAGCATAGATATAATGATGACGGGCTGTTGGAGAGGATAATCTGCGAGCCCATAAATAAAGAGCAGGATTAACCCGTCATAGATTACCGTAAAGAAAAGGCAAATAGCCAGGGCAATACCCAATCCTGTAATTTTATCTTCAAATGTCAGTGCGAGAAAGCAGGCAATGGCTACAAAAACTACAGTCAACAAGACACCGGTAACAATGAGCATAATGGCCAGCTGTAATGGTTGCCAGGCCAAGCCATTATGCATAATAAACGGTATAATGACCCCCAACGTGAATGATAAAACCATTGGTATGGATATCCCACCATACAAACCCCAAAAAAGATGATCTCGTTTTACTGGCTGGCACAACAACAACTCTATATATTCTCGGGAATTATACAGATACATAACCCCTAAAACTATGCTGAATAAAGGTATCACAAGAAGTACCACGTTCATCATACTGGTTATCACCTGATCTCCTTCCCCTGTAAATCGAAACAGGGAATCAGTAATCAGGAAAAAAAACAAAGTATGCAGGATGATCCATTTACTGCGCATAGCATCCCTTAATTGGTATTTTAAAATCTTTAAAATCATCATGCGGCAATTCCCTTTATTAAACTGGCGATAGCACGTTCCAGGGTAGGTTCATTGGTTTCACCCATTAATGACTTCACTGTTGAGTCAAAATGAATTTTGCCATCAATCAGGTAAATGATTCGGTCTGCCAATTCCTGTACCTCACTCATGATATGAGAGGTCAGGATAGTTGTCGTATGCCGGACTTTTTCTTTTTGTATTTTGTCTTTTAATATGCTGCTGGATATCGGATCCAGCCCTGCCGTTGGTTCATCTAAAAACATAATTTCAGGATAAAACATAAAAGCCAGTACGGCACTCATCTTTTGCTTATTACCGCCTGACAAATGCCTGAATGGCTTCTTCAGTTCTTTATCGAGGCTAAACTGTTCCTGAAGCTCCAGATCTATATCATTCGGACGACCTCGCAAATCTTTAATCATATCCAGAATTTCATTCACCGATAGATTTTCAGGATATCGAACAAGTTGTGGCATATAGCCTATATCTTCACGGTAATTGCAATTACCATTTACTTTTTCACCTTTGACCTTAATGATACCTTGATCAGGTTTTACTAAACCTAAAATGCTCTTGATCAGAGTAGTCTTTCCAGCTCCATTAGGACCGAGTATAGCCGTTACTTGTCCTTTCTTAATGCTCAAATCAAGGCAATCGAGAGCCTTCATTTGGCCAAAACATTTTGTCAATTTTTCAATATGTATCATAATTTCCATTCTCTCATTCTTGGTTGTTCGTCAACGAGAGCCTCAGGTGTCAATACCGGAAAAACGCGTTCAGCAATATCAAGTATATCAACAAACAGACTGCGCATAAGAATCATAGCATTTTCATTGCGCTCAATAAGCAGAGAAAACAAACGGACTGGATGAAAAGGGACATCACCGAAACCGTCACCTGTAAGGTCATATCCAGTATAAGAACTCCAGTAATTTTGTCTAAAAGAACTGTTAGTTCTCCGGCTGTTGGTTGAAACATCAAAGCTGTTGTCAATAAAATTATTCTGTTCAATTCGGTTGTTGATGCTGTTGGCCATTATCCTGACAGCTGAACCATTCCTGATAAAACGATTGTTTTTAATGACTGTTCTGTTAGTGCCTTCCATTCTGATAGCAGTGGTGTTATTTTCAAAATGGTTATTATAAATTTTACTCTCGTTTATATCTTTTAGAAGTAATCCATAAGATGATGATCCCCAATTATTTACAAATCGGTTATTTCCCATTAATACACGATCAGAATACATTACCGCAACCCCTGCACCATTTTTACTGAAGGTATTCTCCAGGTACAGGCAATCATTTGAGAACATGAAATGCAATCCGTAGCGCAAATTTCCTTCAGTGAAATTATTAGTTACTTCACTGTTATCGACGTTTTCCAGATAAATACCATCACGGTGACCAATTACCTGATTATTACTCACGAGAATCTCTTTAGAATTCCATAGATGGATACCATTAGCTGAAGTAGATTCCCTTTGGGCATTAGAACGAATGGTATTATCTATTATCTGGACACCTTCTGTTCTGGCGAGATAAATTCCAAAGAAATTATTATTAAGAGTGTTGTTTCGGATCTCACCACCCTTTACCCCATCCAGGCGTATAGCTGCATTGTCACTGGTATGGCTCAATCCGGCATTAGAGAACAGGAAACCATTTATGACTACATGATCCGTCTTAACAAACAATATCTGATGCTTACTTTCACCATCAATTTCAGGTTGATCATAACCCAACAGAACGATGTCTTTGTCAATAAAAAGTGGTGACTCACGGTACGTCCCACCTTTTACAATAATAGTATCACCATCGGATGCCTGTTCAATTGCCATTTTCAAAGAAGTAAGCTCCTGATCGGGCCCCACAAATATTGGCTGGGCAAACGATAATCTGATCAGAACCAAGCTGAACCCCAGAAATGCGAACCATGTTTTATTGATTGAAAAGGTATACATCTTACTGTTAGTTATTCCATTCCTTATGAACAAAATTTTGAATATCGTTCCAGCTGAGGATTTCACCGGTGTAATTTCTTTGGTATTCTTTTGCTACTTCAAGATTCGAATAGGCACTCAGATTCAGGCTCATCGGACTTTGAAGGTTTCCGCTTTTTAGATAATGAGCATCCTGCGCAAGCACCCAGTTTTCTGAATTAAATGATATAACCCATGCGCTATGAATATCTTCTGTTGGTAGAGATTTTGATGTTATAAAACCTGCCAGACATTCTATTGAGTCAAAATTATAATACTTTCCTTTATTAGTGAGTAGCTGACTCGAAAACTTTGGCTCGCTGATGATCATATTACAATGAGTACACTCCTCTTCGCCATAAAATATATCCTGACGTTCAGGTTCGCAGCCATATAAAAATACCAGCGTACCAAATGTTAGTAAAAGAAGAATAGTCTTCATACTATTTTAGTGATTTAAGGCGTAACCCGAATGGATTACCCTGTTCATAACTTCATTCCAATCCAGATACTGACCTGGATAAACCCTTTCGATCTTTTCCTGCATAGCAACATTTTTCCGTTCAATAGCTGCAAAATCCAACCCATTTGGACTGCCAAGGTTCGGGCTTTGCAGGTAAATAGCATCCTCAACCTTCAAAAGCGTTTTGGCGTCAATGAAGTTTACTACACGAACATCGTCTGTGGATTTCAATTCTTTACTTACAATGTATCCTGCAACACATTCAATCGAGCGGAATTGAAGTTCTTCACCAGTGGAAGTTGTAATAATACCTCCATAACGGGCATTTTTTATTTTCTTTTGGCAAAAATCACAACTCTGATTGTCTTTAGAAATCGATTTAATTTCAACATCACTACTGACCTTTACATCATCAGAGCAGCCGATGGCTATCCAACTAAAAATTATAAATAAAACAGAAAGTCTATACATTATCATCCATACTTTTATGAGGTTTAAATTCCAGCCAGCTTGCAATGCAACCTAGCAGAAGTGAAATGCCCATAAATAAACTGCCGCAGTATGGATAAGAAGATGCTTTAATATTAAGCATTTGCTTAGTACCAAAAAGCGGGGGCTGATAGCTTTCACCAGGGATTTTTATAGCTGCTTTAGGGTTAAGGTTATGACCATAATCATAACCCCACATATAAAAATCCACAAGACCTGCGACGCCACATATCAAGAATAATACCAGCCATGCGATTATAAGACTTGGTTTGCCTATTACGGCTACCATGAGACCCATAAAGATAAGACCGGCGATCATCCAGGGCATGAAATCAAGTTCAGGTATTTCTTCCGGAACAATAGGCTTCATTCCCACATAATGATTCAAAATATTAATATTCTGCAAATCATGTTGTTCATGGCCTGTTATATCATCAACTGAAATATACATACCAAGGCCAGTAGGGTATTGTGGCGCAGTCAGTGTAATGGTCCAGATGGGTGTGAAATACAAGGTTACCAGCAACAATGAGGCCAGTACCATTAATAATTTAGATTTAAGACTCATTATTCTTTCAACTTATTAAGAAAGAGCGATAGAGCATTCCATCGCTCATCTAGTATGATCTATTCGCCTGTACCCCAGGTTAATTGTACATCTGAATCTGCCGCGGATACCCTTACATATCCCTGCATTTCCTGGTGTAATGCTGAGCAGAAGGCGGTACAATAGAATGGGTAAATTCCAGTACGCTTAGGTTCCCATTTAATAGTTTTAGTTTCGCCGGGAGCAAAAAGAATTTCTGAATTCTCCATTCCTTTGATGGCGAAACCGTGAACCATATCCCAGTCTTGTTCTACGTTGGTAATGTGGAAATAAACGGTATCGCCTACTTTTATACCTTCAATATTGTCAGGCGTAAAGTGGCTGCGAATAGAAGTCATGTATACACGCACTTCGTTGCCATCACGCTCAATCCGAACATCACGAGGACGCTTTGTGGCCTGAGGATGCTCATTATCACTCAAGGAATAAATCTGTTTGGCATTTAGATTAAGTTTATTTGCTGCGATTGCTTGCGCATAATGCGGCTCCCCGTATGTCGGGAAATCCAGTATTAATTCCATTTTATCACCCGAAATATCATAAAGCTGAGCCGGGTGTAATTGCTTTGGACCTACCGGAAGGAAACGATCACGCGCTGTTTTAGTCAGACCAAGCATATATTTCTTGTCAGGGTTCGGTGTGTCACCCCCGGTGATCAATAAATGACCAATTGAATAGTAAGAGTCAATACGGTCTGAGACGGTAAAATCA
Organism: Balneolales bacterium; assembly: GCA_040905745.1. Classification (GTDB taxonomy): domain Bacteria; phylum Bacteroidota; class Rhodothermia; order Balneolales; family Natronogracilivirgulaceae; genus JBBDMU01. The sequence continues at coordinate 8,412 of JBBDQY010000073.1, read as the reverse complement.
GATAAGGACCATTTGACGATCTCGGATGATATATATACCGAAGTATAGGCATTCCCTTCATTATCAAATTCTGTATGAAGAGGCCCTAAACCCGGGTTCTCAACCTCGCCGGCGATCGTTGATTCATACTCCAGAATAGGAATACCACTATCATAATCTGCAAATCTTTCATTTTCAATAGCATCTAGCATTTTACTAAAAGAGTGAACAGGAATAGTGGTAGCTAATTTGCCTCCGGCGACCAAATATTCGCCTGTTGGATCAACATCTACTCCATGAGGAGATTTTGGAGTAGGGAGTAAGTAAATCATGCCGGGTACATCAGCCGGATCAATCAGTTTGACTTTATTTATTATATCAGAGACAGCCATAGGATTATGCTCGGTACGGTAATTATGATAATACTCTGTGTCAATTATTTCACCATTACCCGCATTAACATATTCTTCCGCCTTTTTCCAGTTAACCGCCACTATATAATCTTTATCAAACTCGGAAGCGGTAACCTCAAGAAGAGAATGAGCCTGCTCTGTGTTGTAGGTAGTAAAAAATACCCAGTCACTGGATACACCCATACCTGCTTTACCAATATCATAATGATACGGAGGCATTTTGATCTGAAAATCGATACTCATTCTTCCACTTTCCGGATCTACCCCAATAAAGGTAAAGGCGCCATCAAAATTCTCTTTGTAGGAATCAATAGGCACATCCAAATCAGCATCATAAGGAATACTAAACCGTGTTGCTCCAATAATGTACTCAGTATTTTCGGTTACAAATGAGGATGCGTGATTGCCCCCCGTATTTGGTAATTCAATGATCTCTTGCGTTTCAAATGACGTAAGATCAATTCTGGCTACCCTTGGTGTATTATTAGCATTGATAAAAATCCATCGTCCATCAGGCGTACTATTAGTTCTGGAGAAATTAGGATGATGAGAATCATCCCAGGGGATGAAACCATAGCTACTTTGTAACAACGGTTTGGTTTCTTCCGAATATCCATAACCAGTTTCCGGGTACTGTGAAAATACCGATATATTTTTAAACATCCTGCCTGAGGGTAATCCCCATACACTCATTTGGCCATTATAACCGCCTGAGAGAAAAGCATAATATTCATCATACTCACCTGGGGCTACATAAACTTTTGACGCTGCATTCTGCGTACCCATAACATCAGTTTGTGTGGAGCAACTATACAGGATCATAACGGTTAACATCAACAAGATGCTCCCTGTTACTAGGCGTATTTTATTTGACTTCATTGTTATATTAATTATTTATTGATGGGTTTTAGAGGACTTCTTGCCCTGTTTCGTTTACATGACGAAAATATTCCAGGATCTCCCTGGCTTCTTCTTCAGATACATCTTGAAAAGTCATTTGCATCATATATTCTTGTAGCAATTCCTGCCCAACCGGATGCTTTCGGGTATTTTCAACCGGATTGAGAATGAAATTCATAATAAATTCAGGACTCCTTCTTTCTGTTATATCAGCAAGTGGCGGCCCTACAAGCCTGGTTTCCATTCTATGACAGGCTGCGCACTTCATATCATAAGTTTCAAAACCTCGCTTGGCTTTTTCCCGGTCAATTTCATCACTGATTTCAATCTCTTCAGTTATTGGACCAATACCATTGTCAAGTTCAAATTGGGAAAGCTCATCGGATTCAGCTGTGTTTTGTTGAACTTCAGGCTGTTCATTTTGGTCAGCTTCACCGCCACCACAAGCCGTGGTGCTAAAAATGATAAATAATAAAGTGGTGATTAAAGAGAGATATAGCTTCATGGATATTTAAGATTTAGGTGTATTATGTCTTATTTGTTGAGTAAAGCAGATACAAATTCTTGATTCATGTCATTCATTCTGTCATTATCAGAAAAATAGGCTAGTGAAGTTTCACTAAAAAAAACAATAAGATTGCCTTTTACAGCAACCCATTCTTTATGCAAAGCACATTCGTCTGGTGCACCACAATTAGGAAAACCAAGGACACATTTTGTAAAAAAACTTTCACCTTCAATGGTTTCAATGATGTCTTTGATAAAAATGGAATTGGCAGCTCTAGCTAATCTGATCCCTCCTTTTGTTCCCCGTTCTGATTGAATTAAATTATGTTTGTTTAATTTTTGCATAATCTTAATCAAATAATGAAAAGAGATGCCTAAACTTGCACACATTTCTTTTGTAGCAACAAATTTACCCTCGGGTTGTTGAGCGAGATAAATAGAAGCTCGGAGAGCATAACGGCATGAAGATGACAGTAACATACAGGCACTTTATTAAAGATATAAGACTATTATGTCTTATAATACAATTAAAATTATTATTATTCAATAGATATATTCTATTTATGACTATTAACTATCTGCCTTTGGCAGACTTAATCGCAAGTTCAATGCTTCAACGTCATGAGAAGTATCAGCCAGAGTTTTACCCTGAAACATAATTCTCAAATCTTCCCGTGCAGAAGCCCATTTTTCATGAACAGGACAAGGTTTCTGAGACCCACATCCAGGTAAACCTAATAAACATTCCGTAAACAAATTTGGACCATCAATGGCAATAACTATATCCAGCATAGTTATTAATTTAGGTGCTCTGGATAACGCCACCCCACCATTAGGCCCTTTCAATGATATTAGTATACCTGCTTTGGTTAGTTTTTGCAGAATTTTTGTTAGAAAATGGAATGATATATTGAGCTCATCGCTCATCAACCGAATTGAAACATATTCGTTTTCCCGAGTGGTTTCTTTGGCTACATAAAGTGATGCCAACATTCCGTACGTACAAGCTTTAGATAATACCATGTTCTTTTTATTAAAATAAGACTCTTTTGTCTTATAATAACTCCTGTATTCTTTCGATGCAAATTGTTTTTCGATTTATCAAAATCCCCCTCTTACCAGCAACACACCCAAAAAGATAATTACTAACCCAAGTAACATATTGATCCTGCCAGCCCAGCTTGATAATTTTCTGAATTTATCAGTAACAGGATGACCTAAAGATTCGGAAAGCAGTTTAGCCGCTTTTGGACCTAGATAAAAATCATGGAAACCACTAATTCCTAGTACAATCCCAAATAAGACGAGTTTATGGGCTAATATTAATCCAAAAGTACCTTGAAATAGCTGTCCTGACCATAAGTCTTGCCAACTGTAACCTCGATCACCTAATATCAAAATTCCAGTAATGAGCAAGAGAATAAGGCAGACCCAGGCGATGGTTCGAAACCTTTCACCTGTTCTTCGAATCAGATCGATATTCATGACATTAAACATCTTTTCACGAGTAATCGGGATCACAATCATTGCAAAAAAAGCCATACCACCCATCCATACAGTTAAGGACAACAAATGGATAAATACAGAAATGAGATAAATAGTACGCATTAATTGTAGTTTGTTACTTTAATCATGAATTGAGTGTATCCGGATACAGAATATTCACTATTCAGATGATTTCTAAAGTCTCCATTTTCCAACAAATTAATGTCGACATTGTATTGGAAACGTCCTTCTTTACATAACCGTAAAAAATTCCCCAATATTTTTCCTATTCCCAACCAGGATATAGAGTTGTTCATGGAGGTACTGATAAGCCATACCTGACTTTTGTCCGTTGGTTTGTGTGACCTTTCATTATCACATTGCAAGGTAAGGTTCCATAAATGTTGTGACTTTATATATTGCAGGGTGGTCTCAATTTTCATTTCACGACAATGCTCAATTAAGCGAGTTTCATTGTTCTCATCTATTTCCAGGATCCTTGCATTACTTTCTGTCAATATCTGTCTTAATAAGGGTAAACCATCTGATACATTGTATTGATTCATCCTTTTAGAGTTCACCTGATTTTGAGGCTTTTCAATTCTGATAAAAGCCACAAGTCGAGGTTCTTCTACGCTCGGAAAGCTTTGAATGAAAGGAATATAATTATTTTCTTCTATTGCCCTTTGGATATAGGATAATACCAATCCGCACGATATGAGCGCCAGGCGATAATCTTCATTGAAGATGCCGGTATTTTCAATATGGAGTTCAATTACATCACCAGATATTCTATATTTCAGAGAAATACCTGGCAACAGACTGGGCGCATTCATAGCTATTTCTATCAGACTGATTAGCTTCTGCGTCTTTGTTCCGGTTTTAGGGAACTTAGCTTCTAACAGACTATTCATGGATCTCGCTGGTGATAAATGCATTTTGTGGTTCAACTATCAAGACAAAATTAACCGTCATTTGATCCCTAACCTTTATCATACCTAGCATAGGTGAGGGTAAATCTATATTGAAGTCATTCATTGAAATATCGGTATTGCCAACAGCCCTCCAATACTTCTCGTTTTTTTGATCCCCCTTTACATCAAACATGACTTCTTTAGTAACCCCAGCTATGGTCAAATCGCCAGTAACTTTAAACATATCCCCGTTTGAATCGTTGGTTGGGATGGCTTCCTTAAATTCAAATATTATGTGCGGAAATTCATCACCTTTCAAAGCATTATATAGATCACGATTCATTCTATTCTTACCACAATCAAAGCTCTCTACAGGTATTTTTGCCCATATAGTTAGTTCTTCCCGTTTAACTTTTGCCTGCTGACCAGAAATTGAGTTCCCTTTTTCAAGAACACCCTTACCATCAAAGCTCCCAGCTTCACATTGGAAATCATTAATCGTGGTTGTGCCTTCTATCCAAATCTGACTCTCGCTTACAGGTGTAAAAATTACCTTATCATCTCCCGTGTCGGTTATTCCCAATGAAGTCATAGAAATGAACAACAATATTATTTGAAAAGGTAACATGATTGCTTTATTTGGGTTCTGGTGAGTATAAGAGATTAAAAGAAACCGTAATCTCATCACCGGTCCGAATTGAGCCACCCATAAAACTTGGTGGTTCTATGGAATAGTCGGTCATCTTCATATTTTTCGATCCTGTAAGATGGTACATACCTTTTTTATTTGACCCATCCAATTCTACAGAAATTCGTCTCTCTGTTCCTGCTATTGTCAGGTTCCCTGTTGTTGTTATATTCAGGTTGTTCAGATCACCCTGAATCCTGGATTGGGTAGAATCCAGCACAAAACTAATTACTGGATAAATATCTTTTTTCATCGTACCGTGCATGATTTCATCCATTCGTGGAATTCGGGATTTCATATTATGAACCAGAAGTTCAATAGAAGTATTGGTAAGAATTGATCCACTTCCATTTGTTTGAATAGTCATGCTTGAATGGAAATCATCTACGGTTACGGTCCAGTCATGCACGGTAGAAGTTCCTTCTATGGTTATAACACTATTCTTATCAAGGTGATAAATCTCACTTTGGGCTACAGCTGTATTATGCAAAAGCCCGATTAAAAGGATTATATATAGAAAAAAGCTTCTCATCTTTTAGTTAACAGGTGAGTACTTAAGGTCAAAACGAACTGTGATATCATTACCTGAACGAATAGTTCCTAGCATAGCTGTTGGAGGATCAACTTCATAATCTGACATCTGTAGTTCTGTTGCACCTGTGAATTCTATCTCATTATTCCCATTTTTTTTACCCTCCAGATCTACAGAAATAACACGCTCAATTCCAGCTATTTTCATTGTTCCTGTGGCTGCAACCATTAGGTTACCATTTGCACCATTCGTTTTAGTCTGAGCAGGGTCAAGCCGGAAGGTGATTATGGGGTGCTTATCTTTTTTCAATGCATCATGCATAAGACGATCCATACGCCCTTTTCCAGATTTCATGTCATCAACCTTAATGTCAAGGGATGTATTCATGAAGGAGATGTCATTCTCATTGATATTAGCTGCGAGATTTGACTGTATGTCATTAATTTCAACTGCCCAGTCATGTACAGTAGATGTACCTTCAACAATTATCTGGCTATTTTTGGCTAGTTTGTAGGAAGTGTTTTGTGCCAGAGCATGGGCGAACATCATGCTGAGAAGTAGGGGGAAAATATAAATGATCTTTTTCATAGTTTTTTCTTTTTGTGTGATAAATACCTTTGATATAAATATCAACAGAAAGAGGTGCATAAATTGACATGCAAATCCTGAAAGGATTGTAAGGTATAAAGAAATGCTTTGTAGGAGTTTTCCTTACATCCTATAGCACGAGTAACCGTATGTTAGTTGCCAGTTGTGACCCATTGTACAGCTTGCTGCATGAGTTCGGAGGCTGAACTCATATTAAGCTTCTCTTTGATCCTTGACCGATAGGTTTCAACCGTTTTTATTGATACAAATAACTTATCCGCAATTTCACGGGTACTTTTACCTTTGCCAATCAAACCAAATACTTCTAGCTCCCGGTCACTTAATATTTCAAGAGGTGATTGTCTATTCGCTGATTTCCCTGTGGCCATATTCATAAGAAGGCGATGATTGACTTCTTCACTAATAAAGATTCCACCGCTGGCTATCCTACGGAGGGCTTTGACAATTACATCTCCAGCCTCCAACTTCATCAAATATCCTTTTGCTCCTGCTCTGATAGCACGCTCGGCATATAATTCCTCATCGTGTCGGGAAACCACAAGTATTTTTATCTCTGGCCTGAAGGTTTGCAGATGTTTAATTAGGTCAATGCCATTCATCCCTGGAAGAGATATATCGACAACAGCGATATCAGGCTTCAATGTTTTCAGCATATCCAGTGCTTCTTCTGCGCTGGAGGCCTGTGCAACCACCTCGATATCCATTTCGGATGATATCGTGAGCGCGATACCCTTGCGCATAAGGGGATGATCATCAACAACGATTACATTGAGCATGATATTTATTTAAGCATAATTTTCAGGATAAGCCATATCCAGCAACTTACAGGAAATAACCGTACCCCCATTTTTCTTACTCTTTATATCCAGATCAGCGCCTATCAATCGGGCACGAAACTGCATGATTCGAACCCCGAGCCCTTTATCTTTCTCCCATTTTTCAGGAAAACCGGTGCCATTATCAGTAACTTGCAGATAAAGATGATCTTTGCTTCCATCCAAAAATATCTCAATAGTATCAGCCTTACCATGTTTTACGGCGTTACTCACTGCTTCCTGAGCAATTCGGAATAAGTGTGTTATAGTAGCAGTATCTTCAAAATAAACTTCGTTTATTTCAGTAAAATTGCAAGTAATATTAAATAATTTCTGAGCATTCACAGAGAGTCTCTTCAAGGCCGCCGATAAACCATGACTGTCAAATTCTACCGGAATTAACCCCCGTGCTAAGTTTCGGGCATATTGATCGGCCTCCCTAATCAATTTGGTTATCTCTTCAGTCTCCGAAGTCTGTGAACTATTCTCTTTTTGAAGTTCCCTGGCTATATTCTGGCTGATAAGACCAATGCCAGTTAACATCTGACCTAATCCATCATGCAAATCCTGACCTATCCGCTGACGTTCATGTTCACTAATGCGTAGTATTTCCTGTTCCAGCCGGCGTTGGTCTGATATATCACGTACTATACCTGTAAATATCCTTTGATCGCTTAATTTGACTTCACTCACGGCCAGATACATAGGAAAAACTGTTCCATCCTTCCTTTTACCCGAAACTTCACGGCCAAGACCAATAATTTTTTTATACCCTGTATTCATGTAGTTTCTCAGATAATCATCATGCTCTTTTCTATAGGGGTCGGGCATTAATATTTTAACATTACTGCCAATTACCTCATCAGCCGAATAACCAAAGAGTCTTTCTGCAGCAGGATTAAAGGAACGTATGGTACCTACTTTATCTATAGTGATAATAGCGTCAACGGTTGTTTCAAGTATACTCCGGGCATGAGCTTCGCTTAAACGTAATTTATTCTCTGCATTCCTTCGTTGGCTTTTACCCATTACCTGCCGTTCGGCAAAGGCTATCCTGGCATCAAGACGATCTTCATGGAAAATGGATTCAATGATACATTCATCAACTTCAGCATCTATCAATTCGTGTATTTGGCCTAAATCTTTAGGTTGAAGCACGACTAAAATTGTAAGACTTTTCCCCTGAGCTGAGGATTTGGCAAACTTACAAAATTGCAGAGCTTTTTCACTCGTATCGGTGAGTAACACAAGTTCGGGCATCACGGTTTCAAATCCGTTTATGGCCTGTTCAAACTTCTCGTATACAAAAAAAACATGTTTACGATGTGTTAGTACTTTTTCAATAGCTGTCCGTTCCAGTGAAGGTGGACCAATGGCCAAGGTTCTTATCAATGTGCTCTTATTTAGTCAATCATGTAATCAGCAGGTTGTCACGTATTTCCATGTTAAAGTAACATAATTTGATCAAATTATCAGACCTTTGATCATTTCTTCAACATCCTTCGATCCAATAAACGTATCCACCCGACCAACTACGTGTTGGATTTGAAGTTTTGTGGATATAGCTTCC
>JBBDQY010000072.1:0-21874 GCA_040905745.1 Balneolales bacterium | reverse complement strand
CGATAACCAAAAATATGGGTTCTGTTCCTATTTTTTAAACTTCCGGATAGTTGTGAAAATTAGGATAAAAAACACCGGTTTATTTCCCTATTAAAAGGTGGAAGAACCATACCTGTAATTCGACACCAATTAATTTATTAAGGCAAAAAGCCCGATTTTCCTTTTTTGGTATTTCAGGAAATTGACGGCAATTCATGCCAATTTACAGTCCTGCAAATCCCAATTGTGATCATGTTTTGAATGAGTACAAGGCCGTACCTGGTCCTATACAAGTCCCATGAAACCCTCAACCAAAGCCCCCGTGCATAAGACAGGTCTAAGCCTAGTCCGGAAGGTGGGGTAGAGAGTAATTTGAGATATGAGGATTTACAGGTAGGATTAATTAAGTAAGGCAAAATCAGAAATTGGCCTAAGTATGTAAATTACACCTGATAGAATATTTCTGTTCGGTATAATATGCAAGACTTACCGGGAAAAGTCCCTTATTTAATTAACATCATCTGTCGTTCAACAACCTGGGTGTTGGTACGGAGGCGGTAAATGTATGTTCCGCTTGACAGGTTTGCTGAGTCGAAGTTGATGACATACCATCCTGCCTCTTTATTCTCGTTCAACAGGATGGCAACACGCTGGCCAAGCACATTATACACTTCCAAATTAACATGAGATTGTTCAGGGATTGAAAAGCGTATGTTCGTACTAGGATTAAACGGATTAGGATAGTTCTGATTTAGTAATACATTTACTGCATTTAAATTGCCAATGCCTTTACCACTTAAAATGATATACAATGGTTCCTCGTCTTCATATAAGGCATCATGATCTATTATAAGTTTCCCTATCAGTAAATTAGGAGTTAATGGACTAAATTTAACTTCGATGATTAAGCTACTATCCGGTTCTAATGTAAAAAGACCTCCGCCTTTAGTTAGTTCGAAAGGATTTCCTTTTTGTTCAGTGACCATATCTACCCGTATATCACCCGATATGGTATTAGAATCTCTGCTCCTTAATATAAATTCTTGTTTTTCGTATAATCCGCGTCTATTCCGCTCCCAAATGGCGAGGCCGTCAACTTCCCCGAAATCAATTTCGTTGCCCGGTGATATTAATCTCGTACCCTGTTTATCAGGGACTTTCATATATAGCAAAGCAACGTTTCCCATTGGGACCGCCAGCGTATCTTCAGGCTGCTCCCAGCGTAAAGCGGGATAGCCTTCTGTTAAGTACCAGTACTGGTTGAAATTTAAATGGTTCATGTGAAAATAGGCGTTTTCCCCGGTCATTTGTGAGGTTGTCAGGCCGCTAAGGTAGTCATCAGCACCTTTACCCTCTCCGATTCCGTCTTCTTTACCTGTGGTTTCCAGGTTCCAGTAGCCGTATTTAATAGTCCCGGTCACTGTGTTGCTACCCACCAATCCACCGGAGGTGTTGTAATCATCCACCGACCCGATAGCATAAACTTGTTCCAAATACCCTGCATTGATGCCTACCAAGCCACCCCTATTGTCTCCGTACGTTACCTCCCCCGTGGCATAGGCCCTGTACACACCACCAACATTATATCCAACCAGACCACCACCTGATGAATCAAAACAATATGCAGATGCCCTCGAAAAAGAATCAAATATATCACCGTGATTGATTCCCACCAAACCGCCAGAGCCACTTCTTGCTCTCACCTCAGTATCCTCACTTACAAATGATGATTGAACGACCCCATGATTGGTTCCAACCAGCCCACCACTCCTAACACTGGGGAAAACTAAACCCCCTGCATATGATTCAAAAATAACTCCATGATTAGTACCCACTAATCCTCCAAATGAACTTCCGGTATCTATAGCCTTCACCGCACCATGAAAACTAGCTTTATGTATTGTTCCGCTATTGGTTCCGACAACACCACCCCAATGAGATGCTCCAGTGGGGGAAACTTCATAATTATGATTTAAAGAGCCGGTAACACGAACATTATATATGCTACTGTTAATACCATTGTATCCAACCAGACCTCCTGTATGGGAAGACCATCGTTCAATGGAAATCCTAAGAGTATTCATTGTTATATTTTTCAAAACTGCCCCCTCTGTATAACCAAACAAACCTTGATAGTTGTACACTTGCTCCTGGGTGCCACGTACCGTAATACCCAAGATTATATACCCATCCCCATCATAACTTCCCTTGAATTCAGATTCTGAATTTCCAATGGGTTGCCAGTATTTGGAATCATCGGCTTCAATATCCGCCGTCTGAATGAAGTGTTGATCAAGGTGATTTTGTATCTCCTGTAGCTGCTCAATCGTTGCCACCTGATAAGGGTCCGCCTCAGTGCCCGAGCCCCCGGCAAACTGTGCCTGGGTTGTTGAGTATAAAACTATGATGGAAAAGACAATGAGTATAAAACGCTTCATATAAGACAGGTTGATGTTGGTTTATATCATGATACCATTATACTGTTAATAATAACAGAAAGTATACTAAGTTGTCACCAAGCATCATTTACGATATGGCACAACGCATCACTTCCTTATCTAAATCACACCGCTTTCCAGCATTTTGATGCTGCCTTTGTTTGCGTCGATTTCGGCTGGAAGCCCTACTGGAATGGTGAACATGTCATTAATATGGCCGATCATGGAACCATGCCAGGCAGGTATGTTAAGGGGTTTAATATGATCGTTGAATACCTCTTCAAGTGTCAGGCTGCTGTAAGATTCTCCGGGCCCGCATCCGGTGCATTTGCCGAAAACAAAACCGGAGAGGCTATCGAGTACCCCACTCAGCTTAAGCTGGGTGAGCATGCGGTCTATGCGGTAGATATCTTCATCCACATCTTCGAGGAACAAGATGGAGCCTTTCCATTCCGGCAAGTATTGCGAGCCCATCATGGCCGAAAGTACCGTCAGGTTTCCGCCAAGCATTCTGCCCTTTGCCTTGCCCGGAGTGATCGTAATGACCCGGTCACGGACTTGGGTGAGGTTGTCTCCAATAATAGTTGGGTTTTCGAGTGTGATTGTCTCGCCTTCGAACAGGATGGACCGAATTGATTCCAGAGTGAAGGAATTCCAGATGGATCGGCCTAAAGGGCCGTGAAATGTGATCAAGCCAGTACGGGCATAGATGGCATTCAGAAGTGAGGTGATATCACTGTAGCCAATAAGGATCTTTGGATTTTGCCGTATCATATTGTAATCAAGCAAAGGCAAAATGCGGTTGCAACCCCAACCCCCGCGAACGCAGACGATGGCATCTACCTCCGGATCGGCAAACATGGCGTTTACATCGGCAGCCCGTTCCTGGTCGGTTCCAGCCAGATAACCGTAACGGTTCCTCATATGTTCACCCTCCTTTACTTTGAGGCCAAGTGCTTCCATCGATTCACGGACCACAGTGAACTGATCCGAATAATAAACAATCCCTGCCGGACTAATGAGTCCGACGGTATCTCCTATTTTTAGCCTGGAGGGTTTGATAATCTGGTGTTGGACTGAATGAGCGGCCAATACCGGAGTAACTCCTGTACAGGCCGCTAAAGATGACAAGCCTAGTGATTTTAGGAAAGATCGTCTGGAATTATGCATTACGTTTATTTTAATTAGATTCAGAGAGACGGGTATAATAACTTAGGGAACATATTAATGCCAATATAAAACCCTTATCCAGACTTCCAAGATGGCAGCATCTATTATCCCAGCACAGCATTTACTGGAAGGATATATTCAAGGCATCTTCCCTATGTCAGAATCGCGGGAGGATGAAGATGTGCAGTGGTATACAGCAAAGCTACGGGGCATTATACCCCTGGAGGGGTTTCGTGTATCCAGTAAGGTGAAAAGGCTCAGCCGCCAGGCCCGGTTCAGTACGGCTATTAACCGGGATTTCAAAGGTGTGATGGAAGCCTGTGCCCACCGTGAAAATACCTGGATATCACAAATCATCATTGATTCTTTTGTAAACCTGCATGAACTTGGATTTGCCCATTCCGTGGAGGTATATGAAGAGGATAAGCTTGCAGGAGGGTTATACGGCGTAGCGATTGGAGGAGCCTTTTTTGCGGAATCCATGTTCCAAAGTGTCAAAGAAGCCTCAAAAATAGCATTGTACCACTGTCAACGGCATTTGGTAAATCAGGGTTATGAATTATGGGATGTGCAGTTTTATACCGATCACCTTGCCCAATTTGGCAGTATTCAAATTACCGATAAAGAATATAAAGTAAGGCTGAGGAAAGCCCTGCAACAGAAGGCTGTATTTGACGAGCAGCAGTTACAAAGGTGAAGAGGACTGATTATTGCGGGTTACATCAGGTTTAGTTAATGATTTAGTTAAAGATATCCTCAAAAGCGTCTCTCAATTGTTCCGTGCCACTGCGTCCGGCAGCCTGAAGGGCTTGTTCAATGACCCTTTCAGCAATTTCTTTGACGATCTCTTCAATAGCCTGTTGTCCGCCTCCTCGGCCCAAATCATGTAATTCAATATTTGACATTTCAACCCTTGCCGAACGCTCACCGCCAATCTCAGTGTAAAGGTCGGCTGAACCATCCTCCATTAAAAAATGGTCAATAACCACATCAGCTTCCATTGAGGTCCCGGTGGATAAAGCTTCATTTATATTATTTAATATCGTTCTGAGGTTATTTTCAGGCAGTTTCTGTTCTACATATACTGACGGACTCGTTATGATGACTTCCTCAACAACGATCAGGTCAGACCATAATGAATAAACATCCAGTTGGATAAAAAAGTCATCTACTTCCACCGCATGCTCTGTGCTGTATCCCTCCGGATTGGCCACCCGGAATCCGGTGATGGTTCCCTGGCCTGTAAATGGAGATATGGATACATTATCTATGGTTACCGGGGTACCGGTCATTTCACTTCCAATTTGCTCCATATTTGATTTGACGATAGAATCCAGCATAAATGTTAGGATAAAAAATCCGGCAATCAGGAGAACAATCAGGATTATGAGAGCATATTTTATGGCTTTTGACATATTTGGAGACTAGTGCTTATTTAAAATGCATATTAGCCACAAGATTCGATTATATTATATGGCTGCAGTAAGTTATAACATGCACGGCAATATAATTATTATATTTAGATTATTCTTTATTAAGTTAACGACGTTGAGTAATTAGCCTCGGAATAAGATATATAACAGCATGCTGAACAAAATGGATAAGAATTTCAAACACGATGGCCCTTAAAGTACCGCCTGTTGTCTTGTACTTTCTGGCAGCCATGTTGATCTGGGTGATCAGCGAGTTAGCCCCGGGCTTGCATCCGGAATGGGCCGCTTCGAATGCTATAGCCCTGACTCTGGTGATTATTGGAATTATTATTGGCGCGCTTGGCGGCGGGGCTTTACGGTTTTCAGGGACCACCGTTAATCCTCATGCACCGGACAGGGCTTCTACGCTGGTAGTTTTTGGTATCTACCGATATTCACGTAACCCCATGTACCTGGGCCTCGTTCTATTGCTGATCGCCTGGGGAATATTTCTATCTAGTGTGTTCACCATTCCAGTCGTTATTGGTTTCATCATGTACATGAATCGGTATCAAATTGAGCCAGAAGAAAAGTCACTGGAAGACCGGTTTAATCAGGATTATAAGGATTACAAACAGAGAGTACGAAGGTGGCTTTAATTTTAAACTTTTATATGAAGGTTACCTGTGATTTACTCTGATATTATCATTGTAGGTGCGGGGGCCGCAGGGCTTACAGCTGCGATTTTTGCTGCAGGATCCGGAAAGAAGGTCATGGTGCTGGAAAGGACACCACAGGCAGGAAGAAAAATCCTGATGTCAGGGGGCACTCGCTGCAATGTTCTTCCTGTAAAGGTAACTTTGGATGATTACGTCACGGAGTCATCCCGCAACAGGATGCGGAATATATTTAAATCCTGGTCGGTTGAACGTTGCCACCGCTGGTTTGAAGAAGATATTGGTTTGGAAATGGCCTGTGAGGAGGAATCCAATAAATGGTTCCCAACAAGCAACTCAGCTCAGGAGGTTCGCGATTTACTTGTAAGAAAGGCTGAGGCCAGAGGCGTAAAAATATCACTTAAAGCTTCAGTAGCCTCAATAAAAAAAATTGATAAGAACTGGACTGTAACTACTGAATCAGGAGAACTATACTATGCACCGGCCGTGATTATGGCATCTGGTGGAATGTCGGTGCCCAGCACAGGTACCGACGGTAAAGGCCACTCTATTGTTAGAAAATGCGGACATACGCTTCATCCTCCCTATCCTGCTCTTACACCTCTCAAGGGGCAGCATCCGGGAAAAGAACCCTTGCCCGGTGTATCACTGGATGTTGATATCGTGCCTGCACATTCCAATGATCAGCCCTTCAAAACAAAACGCAGTGGTTTTGTTTTTACTCATCACGGATACAGCGGACCGGCCATATTGGATGTTTCCCATGTCATCGTCAAGCAAATTGAGAATGAAGGGACGTCGAACGGATTACATGTGAACTGGACAGGGAAAGCGCCGGTATGGTGGCAGTCCCAGCTTGAGGGTAAACTGGACACTACATCTTTGTTAAGACACAATCTGCCCAAACGCCTGGCCGATAATTTGCTGGAAGAAAACGGCCTGGGAGGTATAAAAGTCGCTCAGCTAAATAAAGATCAGAGGAAACGATTAATAACTGACCTGACAGCCTACCCTTTACATGCCACCGGACATCTTGGTTTCAAGAAAGCGGAAGTGACCGGCGGCGGTGTTCCCCTTGAAGAAATCAATACGGCCACAATGGAATCACAGATAGCCCTGGGCTTGTATCTGTGTGGGGAAATCCTTGATGTATTCGGGCGGATCGGCGGATTTAACTTCTACTGGGCTTGGGTAAGTGGCCGGCTGGCCGGATTATCAGCTCAAAAAGACAAGTAAACTCTATACACGCTTGAGGCTTATACGCTGACGTTTCTCATCAACCGTGAGTACTTCAACATCGATCACGTCCCCCACACTCATTTCGTCCATTACGTTTTCAACCCGCTTTTTATCGGTGCGCATCTGACTTACATGCAGCAGCCCGTCAACCTTAACGCCAATATCAACAAAAGCCCCGAAGTCAACTACGTTCCGAACGGTACCCTGAAGGCGTGTACCTTGGGAAAGGTCTTCAATTTTCAGAACATCCTGTCTGAGGATAGGCTTGGGCATATCTTCACGGGGATCCCGTCCCGGTTTGAGCAGGTTTTCAATTATAAGTTCCAGAGTAGGTTCCCCTATACTGATCTTATTGGCCAGTTCCTTTACTTTAACGCCCCGCAGTTTTTTGCCGACCTCACCATTATTCCCGGATAATTTGTTCATATCAATCCCAAGGTGATTGCACAGTTTCTCTGCCGCTTCATAACTTTCCGGGTGGATGGCGGTATTGTCAAGGGGGTTGGCAGCGCCGGGAATACGCAGGAATCCGGCAGCCTGCTCATAGCGAAAGGGTCCCACTCCCTCAACTTCCATCAATTGCTCCCGGCTTGTAAAGCCTCCAATGGCATCACGGTGTTTGACAATATGTTTAGCGGTAATCTTGCTGAGGCCGGAGACATAATTAAGCAAAGCGGCGCTGGCTGATTTCAGGTTAACTCCCACATGATTCACGCAGCTTTCAACCACATCATCCAGTGAGCTATTCAATTTAACCTGATTCACGTCATGCTGATAAAGCCCAACGCCAATAGATTTAGGATCAATTTTAACAAGTTCAGCCAGGGGATCCTGAACCCTGCGGGCGATAGATATGGTCCCACGATGAGCCGCATCTAGTTCAGGGAATTCCTCCCCTGCCATCTGGGAGGCTGAATAAACCGATGCTCCTGCTTCATTGACAATCAGGTAGGAAAGGTTAAGATGGGGTTGTTTTTCTTTTAACTCACTGATTAATTCAGCCACCACCTGCTCCGTTTCCCTGCTTCCCGTTCCGTTCCCGATGGCAATTAGGTCAACAGAGTATTGAGCAATTAGTTTCTTCAGGGTCGCCTTCGACTCGTCTATTTTATTATGCGGCTTGGTGGGATAGATCGTGCCTGATTCCTGGAATACGCCGGCATCATTAACAATAGCAACCTTACAACCGGTACGGTAGGCTGGGTCAATCCCCAAAACCACTTTAGCATTTAATGGGGGTTGAAGGAGCAGGTTCCGGACGTTCTCGGCAAACATCCCAATGGCATGTTCACCGGCTGTTTCGGTTAGCTCCGTCCGCAGTTCCCGCTCAAGGGATGGGTAAAGCAGCCGGTTCCAGGAATCAGCTATAGCATCTTCCAGCTCCTGGACAAAGATACTATGATCATTCGTAATGATGATCTGATCAATTTCTTCAAGAACCTTTTCTTCCCAGACTTTAATATCGGCAATCAGGATGCCTTCCCGTTCCCCCCGGTCAATTGCCAGCACCTGATAGGGCTTGAGGTACTTAATCTTGCCGGAGAAATCATAATAAGTTTCATAGACCCCTTTCTCATCACGCTCTTTAGCTTTTTCGCTGCCTAATTTACAGTCGAGGGTGCCAAAGTTACGGAGTTGCTTCCTTAGCTTGTCACGCACCTCCAGGTGTTGGCTCACCCGTTCGGCCACGATATCCCGAGCTCCGGCCAACGCCTCTTCTGCTGTGGCTACTTCTTTTTCTTCGCTTATATATTCTGCCGCAGTATCTTCAGGTTCGCCTTCTGTAGTTTTTTGTTCCCAGATCAGATCAGCCAGAGGTTCCAGTCCTTTTTCAATAGCCATTGAAGCGCGGGTTTTCCGTTTAGGCTTATATGGCAGATACAGATCTTCGAGGGTGGTTAAATCTTTACAGTTCACGATAGCCTTACGAAGCTCATCGGTTAGTTTATCCTGGCTTTCAATGGTCTTGAGGATGAATTCCTTTCGCTGCTCTATTGCGCGGTGGAATTCAAGGTCTTCACGGAGTTTCCTGAGCTGGACTTCATCGAGTCCTCCCGTCATTTCCTGACGGTATCGGGCGATAAAGGGGATGGTTGCCCCTTCATCAAATAGAGCGGCTGTGTGTTTTACCTGATTGAAGCCCACGTTCATGTCGCGGGAAATATGCGTAAGAATCTCTTGTTCGGTCATGTTCAGGGAAAGGGGTTGATTTGTTATTCGGTTCCAGACTGAAGTTACGAAAGGCTATTTCAATTACCCATTAAACGCTTCAATTCCGTCAGAAAAAGCAGGGATTCTATCGGTGTCATTCTGTTGGGATCGCACCCATCCAGTTTATTCCTCATGGTCTCAATTTTAGGGTCTAGCTGAGACTGGAATAATGACATCTGTGTGATCTCTTCTTGTTTTTGCAGGGACATGGTAGTCTCTTTGGTAGCCAGTTTCTTTTTTGCGGCCCCATTTTCCAGCTTCCCATTTGAGTTGGTAATATCCAGGCTGTGTGATTCCAAATTGGCAAGTATTTCCTTGGCACGTTCAATAACCAGAAAAGGAAGTCCAGCCATGCCGGCGACCTGTATGCCGTAGCTGTGATCCGCGCCGCCTTTAGCGAGTTTGCGAAGGAAGATTATTTTATCATCGTGTTCCTTAACCTGAACATTATAATTGATGATGCGTTCGTATAGATTCTCCAACTCATTGAGTTCGTGGTAATGCGTGGCGAATAGAGTCTTGGCAGCCACTCCTGGTTGATTGTGCAGATATTCAGCCAGTGACCATGCAATGCTGAGTCCATCGAAGGTGCTGGTGCCCCGACCAATCTCATCCAGCAGAATGAGTGAACGAGGACTGGCATTGTTCAGGATATTAGCCGCCTCGTTCATTTCGACGAGGAAGGTACTTTCCCCTGCCGCCAGATTATCGGAGGCGCCAACTCGAGTAAATATTTTATCGACCATGCTGATCTCGGCTTCTTTAGCCGGCACAAAACTGCCTGCCTGAGCCAGCAGCACGATCAGCCCTGTCTGCCGCAGGATGATACTTTTCCCGGCCATATTGGGTCCGGTAATAACCATAATTTGCAGTTCCTGATTGTCCAGATAGATATCATTCGGAATGAAAGGTTCGCCTTGAGGCAGTGATCTTTCAACAACGGGATGTCGTCCTGCCTTTATATTGATGGTGGTGCCATCGGTGACCCTGGGCTTGCAGTAGTTGTACCGAAAAGCAACTTCAGCCAGGCTTTGGAGAGAGTCGAGTTCGGCCACAGCCTGGGCATTTTGCTGTACCTCTTCAGCATATTCGGCTGTATAGAGGAGCAGTTCATTAAATATCTCGGCTTCCAGGGTTTGCATCCGTTCTTCGGCAGACAGAATCTTCTCCTCTATCTCTTTTAATTCAGGAGTGATATAACGTTCCGCATTGACCAGAGTCTGTTTCCGAATGAAATCACCCGGCACTTTGTCTTTGTGAGTATGGGTAACCTCAATATAATATCCAAACACCCTGTTATAGCCCATTTTTAAAGAGCTGATACCGGTCCGTTCAACCAGTTCTTTTTGAATGCCAGCTATATACTTCTTGCCATTTCGAGCGATATCTTTAATCTCGGCAAGGTCGGCAGAGTACTCTTCCCGAATAAAACCACCATCCCGGATGCTTGCCGGAGGATCGTCGATGATTGCTTTATCGATCCTCTCCTGTAGCTCAAAAAGTGATTTCAGCCTTTCATTGATGCTAACCAGCAAAGGTTCATCCTGGTTGGAGATTAGCAGTTTGAGACGGGGTATCTGGGCCAGTGACAGTTTAAGGTGCACAAGATCACGGGCATTTGCCCTGCCAATACATATGCGGGATATAAGGCGCTCCATATCGCCTACGTTCTCGAGTTCTTCACGAATTTTCTGTCGAAGGTCGTGATTGATATTTAAGACTTCTACGGCATTGAGCCTTGCCGTAATGTGGCGTAGGTTCTTCAACGGCCGCATGATCTGATTTCGAAGCAGCCGTCCCCCCATTGCGGTGCAGGTATCATCCAGTATATTGATCAGTGTGCCTTCGGTACCGCCCTGCTGAAGGCTTGCAGTAAGCTCCAGATTGCGCTTGGTAGCCTGGTCGAGCATCATATACCCTGTATTTTCGAAAGCCTGCAGCCTTCGAAGCTGGCCCAGTGAAGCCTTTTGGTTTTCCTTCACATAATGCAACAGAGAACCTGCTGCAATGTGGGCAACAGAGAATTCTTCAACCCCGAAACCTTTAAGAGAATGTGTATGAAAATGGTCCAGCAGTAGTTTATAACCGTAATCGCCTTCGTAAATCCAGTCATCCTGATGGGTGATGACATAGTTGAGGAAATCATCGGGTAAATTACCTTTCAACTTTTTGGGCAGCAAAATCTCAGCTGGATTGATAGAAGCTAATAAACTCGCCAGTTCAGACTTATCGGTCTGGCAGATAGCAAATTCACCGGTTGAGACATCAGAGAAGGCTATACCAGCCGTACTACCTGCCAGAGAAACGGCGCATATATAATTGTTTCTCTTTTGTTCCAGGACCTTATCCGACATGGTCACCCCCGGGGAGACGATCTCCGTAATTTCCCGGTTCACAATTTTCTTTCCTGCAGCTTTGGCCTGAGCCGGGTCTTCCGTCTGGTCACATACCGCT
Source organism: Balneolales bacterium (assembly GCA_040905745.1). GTDB lineage: Bacteria > Bacteroidota > Rhodothermia > Balneolales > Natronogracilivirgulaceae > JBBDMU01. Next base: position 10,294 of record JBBDQY010000072.1, on the reverse strand, counting down.
ACGCGGTGACCTCTACGTATCAATTTGGGCAGATAACTCTCCAGCGCATGAAAAGGAAAGCCTGCAAGAGGTGTTTGATCGCCTCCGTTATTCCGTTTGGTCAGTGTAATGCCCAGTTCCTTGCTGACGAGAATGGCATCGTCAGAGAAGGTCTCGTAGAAATCACCTACCCGGAATAACAGAATGGTGCCGGGATGCTGACCCTTAATCTGTTCATATTGAGCCATTAAAGGAGTTTGTAGTTTTTTCTTACTCATGCTGAACTCGAAAAGAAGTGCCTTTGTTGATATTAGGTTGATTACGGGATATTATGCAGGGGTAAGTTACTATTTTACAGAGTAAATGAAGAATAACATTTTTAGTTGTTTGATACAGAATAACCTCTATACGGAGAGCATAAATACATGGCATTCTGGAAATTGTTTTTTCGGTTGGTATATGAGAAGGATGTATTTATAAATGCTTCGGCAATTACGTTCAATCTGTTTGTCTTCCTGATCCCTTTTGTTCTGATCCTGATCTCTATTGTAGGTTTTTTGTTATCCTATGATGAAGCTGTGATCGAAATAAACCGTTATGCCCAGGATTTCTTCCCTACACGATACAATGTTGAGACAGGCGTCGAACATTCGGAAACCATTGACACGCTGTTACAACCCATCGTGGAACGGCGACGCACTTTCGGTATGTACGGATTCGGTATCATGATTTTAACTTCTCTTGCGCTTTTTGGAAGTTTAAAGCATGTATTATTTGAAGTATTCGATATTGAAGACCGTGTACATCCAGTTAAAGAATTCATCTACAATTTCTTTGTATTTGGCCTGGTAGGCGGACTTTTTATATTCTTCACCCTGAGTCTTTCTATGGTTGCCATTTTTACATTTAATGAAGTGGCTATACCGTTTACAGATTTTGTCATTAATCTTGGCTGGTTATTTGACCTGATTACCCAGGTGATCCCTATCCTATTTACCTTTGCTCTGTTCTTTGCAATATTCCGATATCTAAGCGAAAAGAAGATCAGTCTGAAGGTATCATATATCGGGGCTTTTTGTTACACCATCCTTTTTGAAACGGCCCGTCTAGGCGTAGGAGTGTATATGGATTATGCCATGAAAACCTATGAATATGTTTATCAAAGCTACGCCATCTTCATTATATTAAGCATCTGGATGTTTTATTCCGCCCTATTATTTGTCATATCCTGCATTGTGGCTAAAGCTTATCAGGATGTTTATTATTTCAAACATATTCTTAAGGAATCCGATGCCGTTTCGGACTGGTAATTTCACTTACCGTCATTTGAAATAGTACTTTTTTGAACTTCTGGTTTAATCACCAATACGCTAACAATAGAATATCCCATGAAGCTGAAATCCTACTACTATCAAAACACTGATGTTGTTGCCCTGGCACGTGATCTGATAGGAAAATTACTTTACACAAACATTCAAGGGGTGGTTACCTGTGGCAGAATTGTTGAGACGGAAGCCTATGCGGGGGTGATTGACAAAGCATCTCATGCTTATGGTGGCCGTTTTACCCCTCGCACTCAGACGATGTATCAGTCTGGTGGTGTGGGTTATGTCTATTTGTGCTACGGCATTCACAACATGTTCAATATTGTTACGGGTCCTGAGGGCATGCCAAATGCTATACTCGTCCGGGGTGTGGAACCCGTACATGGAATAGGCCATATGCTAACCCGGCGAAATCAAACAAAGCTGAAAAGAAGCACGGCCGGCGGACCGGGACTTGTATGCCAGGCGTTAGGGATCAGGATGGAGCATAATGCCGTGACGCTTACTGGCGATGTAATCTGGCTGGAAGACGATGGGAGAGCTAATCCGGGATCTATAGTAGCAGGAAGCAGAGTTGGAATAAACTATGCCGGTGAAGATGTTAACCAACCCTGGCGTTTCCGGTTAAAAGAAAGCCTTTACACCAGCCCCGCAAAATAAAAAAGGCCACAGAACCAAGCATTTATGCTTTGGTCTGCGGCCTAAACGAACGTTCAGAGATTGTGCCCTAAATTACTCTACTTAATTGCCGGAAGGTGGTACAGGCTGACCTGCAGGTGGTTGCGCCTGCCCTTCAGGCTGCATTTTTTCCTGGATCTGTTGCTGAAGCTGAGGATCAGTTTGAACAGCAGCTAAGATTTCCTGAAATCTTGGCATTTCCATACCTTCTTCTTCGATAGCAATTGTGATTTCTTCGTCAGCTTCCATAGAAATTTGCTCAATTTCTTCGGAAAGAGCTTCATAGCTGGCCATCTCTTCAGGGGTCGCTTCTATTTCCGGTTCTTCCCCGGTTTGCATAGCCATGCCCATAGCCTGGTGGATTTCGTTAAACTTATCAACGCCAAGACCGTCATCCTCTACCTTTTCAATCATTTTCATTTGGGATTCGTTCTGAACTTCCTGAGCTTTAACCAAGCCCTCAATAAAGACGTCAAGTTCCTGATCGTCTAATTCAACTTTTTCCTGCTGCGGCATTTCCTGTTGAAATTGTGCTTGAGCGGCCCATGTAAAACTCATGGCAATAAGCAGAGCGAAAACGTTCAAGGATATTTTTTTAAGCATAATATATTTGTTAGGATTATTAGTTCTATTTGAAATATGATCACTTAGAAGAATAGTAACTGTTTAAATATTAAATTATTTTGCAAAAGTGTATTAGAATATTAACGCTTAAGATCATAAAACAATAAAGGTGTGCATAAGTCGGCAGAAACTTTTGTTAAATTTTTCTAAATATGGAGCTAAAAAAAGTTGTCTGTGAAGTTTCTAAACTCTTATCCCACGTAGTTCACCCAATGTTTTCTGGTAATATAAACTGGAAGATCTGTTTACTGTAGCGGCAGGAAATAGTATGTTGTCACAGATGTGACAACTTCTTTTATAAGGCAGGAGCATATATGGCAAGACGTAAAACGGTGAATTATAACATCATGTTTGCTGCGGCAATGATACTTATTATTATTACGGCAATTTGGGGTTATATGATCATGGTAGATGATAATAGCGATTCTGGAAACTATGAATTAAGTAGTGAGTTTTATGAGGGATCTGACTCCATAGCCGATGATCTTTTGTCATACAGTCAGAAGGGACATTCAAGGTCTGAAATAAATGAAAATCTTGCAGAAAACTTTGAACTTTTGATCCATCAAGAGGATATCAATGCCGATGTCTGGATGGAATATGTGGTCACACAAAAAGACCCCTCCCTGCCTGAACCGCATCGTTCATTGAGCGAAGACGGTTATGATCAGGTTATTAAGGGTATGATTATTTATCGTCAGGCCGATCAAAATCTTATTCCTGTTTTTACTTTGACACCTGAGGCCATGCGAAACGAGAATGGGGATTTGCTTCTAAGCCAGGTTGAGGCAAAACATGGATATGCTTTTCAAATGTATGATTACGAAGACCAGGATGTTTATCATCAGACAGTCAAAGCTTTCAATATTACGTTATTGGATGAACAAGGTCTGCCAATCAGTGATGATATCACCATATATTGGGACCCGGTTTTAAACAGGTACAGGGCAACCAATACCTTCGGTGCTCCCGGCACCTATAGTGAATAAGTCAATTAACCGGATTAACAGTTATCAATTAGCAATGGAAACTAATTATTGGCTAAGCCGTTGGAAAAAGGGAATGACAGGCTTTCATGCCACTGAGGTTAATGATCATCTGCAAAAATATTGGCCCGCATTAGAATTACCCCGGGGTTCAACTGTGTTGGTCCCCTTGTGTGGCCGTTCACTTGATTTGTTATGGTTAGCCGGGCAAGGGCATTACGTTGTGGGGGTGGAATTATCAGAAATAGCGTGCAAGAGATTTTTTGAAGAGGCAGAGCTTGCATATGAGATTACTAACCAAGAGAATTTCATTCTTTACCGTTCCGGTTTAATAGAAATCTGGTGCGGCGATTTCTTTAAAATAAGGCCTAAAGTATTTCCACCATTAGACGCTGTATATGACCGGGCAGCATTGGTTGCTATGCCGCCGAGGCTAAGACAACCCTACGTTCAGAAGATATCAGAACTTGCAAACCGGCCATTTAAAATGCTGCTTATTTCCTATACGTATCCTCAAGAATCTATGTCAGGACCACCTTTTAGTGTTCCGGCCCATGAAATTGAGCTATTATATGGGGAGGACTGCACCCTATCGGAGCTGGGCAGCATAAGTGTTCTTGAAAAATCAGAAAAATATAGAAACAAAGGCTTAACAGGATTCCGGGAGATTAGTTATCTTATTAAGACGAAGTATGATGTAATTACCTAATTTTGTCAACACCTTGCATCTTGTAAACTGTGCATGTATTTTCGAAAGCACATTTTTTTTCGGTCTATGACCAAACAAGCCTAAGAGCCTATTACAATGAACTATGATAAAAGAAATAAAATCCTGACTATCGGCATGGCTGTGGTCATTGTTTTTTTGAGTTGGTTTCTCGTTGAATCCATAAGAGGGCCGTATCAAGAGGTATTGGAAGTTCGTGAAGTAACAGAACAAACCCGGCAACGGATGATTAATGTACGTGATGCTCTCATTGCTTATGAGCGTACTCATGAATCATTTCCTGAAAATCTGGACAGCCTGGTTGAATTTTTGAAAACTAACGAAAGAATGCGTAATGAAGGTCCTGAATTGTTCCAGGAAAGGCCACCTCATACGTATAACCCTGATTCGATCATATATTCCCCTCGTTCAGGTGAACGATTTAACTATACCCTTGTTGATACGATACGTCCGAATATATATCTGCTAGAAGATCCTAATACAGAAGATCATATCGGTGATTTGGAACGTACAACCAATCTGAATGCAACGAGCTGGAATTGAGGCTTTTTATGGCCGATAATATCCCCATACTTGGTGTATGCTTTTCCGGAAAAAGGCTGCTCTATGCCGTCTCTAAACCAGATGCTGACGTAGGTGAGGTCTTTCAAGTAGGGTGTATTGATTATTCTTTTGATGTGCTTGAGGCCTTCGTCAACCAGGATTCGGAAATGTTTTCTGGCATCTATAATGCTATAGGCCGTCTGAAGAATGAGTATGACATTCACGAAATGCGCATACTTACTCTGCCGGAAGAAGAATGCTGGACTATCTTTCCTAAGACGGTCTATGATGCCCAGGAAGACCTTGAAGCTCATATTTCAGCGGTCACCCATGGTATGGAAGATAAAAGGGCCGATCCTGAATGGTTTACCTTAAGTAACCGCGACTATAAAATGGCGGCCTTTCGCAGCGAAATTTATCTGCAAAGTTTAAACAAGCTTACCAATGATGCCTCACAGGTTCATTATTATAGTGATTTTGAGATTGGAACTCGGTGGATCGACCATAGCAAATCAACAGGGTCATTTCTGACCGTATCCTGCCATAAAAACCTGATTAGTATATCTTCGTTTATTCTCGGTAAACTGAGAGCGGCAACGTATATAAATTTTCAGGATATCAATGATCTGCCTTACTTTTGGCTCCAAAATACCAATAACTTAACATGGCTTAACGGGTTGTACGATCAGATTCTGGTCTACGGTTATGAATCATATAAAGTGGTTGAAATGCTTCACCCCTTCTGGGAAGATAACGCTGAAATCGTCACCATGGATTCATTGGAAAAAATGCAGGTAAAAGCCAATGAAAAAACGTACAGTTTCAACTTAGATGAAGCTTTTCCGGCAATCATGCTGGCATTGGGCAGTAATAGCGAAGACTGAAATTTCAAGCCATACATCTCTGATAAAGAAAAAGCCTTCTTAGAAAAACTTTCAGATACGATAACCAGGGTATCAAATTGAGAATTATCACCGGTAAATTAAAAGGGAGGAAGATTAAACTGCCTCATGGGTTGGATGTGAGACCCACTACCGATCGAACAAAAGAAAGCATGTTCGGGGTTCTAAATGTTCATAAAGAAATTCGTGGGGCCAAGGTACTTGACCTTTTCGGTGGGAGCGGTAACCTTGGTTTTGAAGCTATTTCAAGGGGTGCGTCTGAAGTGCTTTTTGTGGAGTTAAACCCGGCAGCCGTCAAGCATATCCAGAATACAGCTGAACAGTTTGGAGTTGATAGTCAAATTACGGTGTTGAATATGTCGGTAGAGAAATTTCTGCAAGGCCAGCCTCAACCCTTCGATATCGTTTTTACTGACCCCCCCTATGACGTTCCTTTTATCGGGGAGATGATTAGTGGAATACTAAACGATGGCTGGTTGAAAGAAAAGGGTTGGTTCCTTTTAGAACATGACAAAAGGCATACCTTCAAAGAGCATCCTCACTGCGGCTTCTCTAAAGCCTATGGCAGAACAATCGTATCAATTTTCTACGCCGAACCTGTAACCAGGGATGAAACTTAAACTGATGAAAGCACTTTATCCGGGAACATTCGATCCCATAACCTTTGGACATATTGATATATTGGAAAGGGCCACTCACCTTTTTGATCAGGTTATTGTTACCGTGGCGGTGAATAAACAAAAAAAATCCGTTTTCACTGCAGAAGAGCGTGTAGATCTGATAAATGAGGTCATCAATGAATATCCCTGGTCGGATAAAGTTAAGGTCGACCATTTTTCGGGTCTGCTTGTAGACCATGCCCACCATCATCATGTTCACACATTAATCCGTGGGGTGCGTCAGGTTTCTGATTTTGAATATGAGTTCCGCATGGCTCTGATGAACCGTAAACTGGGTCGCGATATTGATACCGTATTCTTGATGCCGCGCGAAGAGCTTACCTTTGTTTCGGCTACTATGGTACGTGAAGTGGCCTACTGGAACGGAGACCTATCCGCTTTTGTACCAAATAAGGTAGCCAATGCTTTGAAGCAAAAGTATGCCCAGATTAATAAAGACGATTTGCCATAACATATCTTTCCATTTACCCTTTTTAGAATCAGTTTTCCTTGTTATTTTAAGCAGTTAATTATCGATTATTACAAAAAACTATGATAGCAGACCGAATATTCCGCATTGCCCCATCCGAAACATTAAAAATCACTGCTCTTGCCAAGGAAATGAAACGGGCAGGGAAGTCCGTAATATCATTAAGTGCCGGTGAGCCTGATTTCAAGACCCCCGGTTATATTTGTGATGCGGCCATTAAGGCTATTCACGAAGGTCATCATGGGTACACCATGAACACGGGAACCCCTGAACTCCGTGAAGCTATCGCCGCCAAGATTAAAAATGATAACGGACTTGAATACGACCCTTCGCAAATCATCGTATCTAATGGTGCCAAGCAATCCATAGGCTTCACCCTGCTGGCTACCATCAATCCGGGAGATGAAGTCATTATCCCGGCACCTTACTGGGTATCTTATCCTGAAATGGTTAAACTTGCAGAGGGTACTCCTGTTATAGTGCGTACGGCATTTGAGAATGAGTATAAAATAACGGCAGAGCAGCTTGAGGAAGCCATTACGCCTAAGACAAGAATGCTGATCTTATGTTCACCCTCCAATCCCACCGGGAGTTGCTACACAAAGGATGAATTAAAGGCACTGGCAGACGTTTTGGTCAATCACCCCGAGGTATATGTGCTTTCGGATGAGATCTATGAATACATTGTATTTGAAACCGAACATGTGGGGATTGGAGAAGTCGAACCGGCACTATTCCCACAGGTACTGTTGATCAACGGTTTCTCCAAAGGCTTTGCGATGACAGGCTGGCGGCTGGGCTATCTGGCTGGTCCGACAGATGTCGTGAAAGCGGTATCAAAAATTCAAAGTCAGGAAACTTCAGCCCCATCCTCAATCTCTCAGAAAGCCGGTGAAGCAGCCTATACAAACTCTCTGGATACCGTCAGGTCTATGCGTGATCAATTCAAGAAACGCCGTGATTATCTGGTTTCCGCATTGAATGACATTGATGGGGTAAAATGCTTTATGCCTCAGGGTGCATTTTATGCCTTTCCGGATATATCAGCCTATCTGGGTAAAAAAACCAGTACAGGTTCGGTGATGGATACATCAACGAAACTATGCATTCACCTGCTTGAAGAATATGGTGTCGCCCTTGTTCCGGGGGATGCCTTTGGGGAACCCAACGGAGTGCGGTTGTCTTATGCTGCTTCAATGGATGATCTTCAGGAAGCATTGAACAGATTAAAGCAAGGCCTTGAAGAGCTGGAATAAAGGGAACAGGTTCTGCATTCAGATGATTTTAAATGATCACTTTTGCCCTGTCTTTTTGTATTTTTAAAGCTATACCAATTTTCCTGAGATTACGTTTATTTACGGTTACTGTCTCATTAAAACAATTTTACTAACGACAAATGCCTACATATCAGTATTTAAGAGAAGATGGAAGTACTTTCGAGATTATGCAAAGTATCAAAGAAGATGCACTTAAAACCTGCCCCGATACCGGACAAAAAGTAAAGAGGGTCATTACCGGAGGAAGTGGCGTAGTCTACAAAGGTGATGGTTGGTACGTCACCGACTACAAAAATAAAAAGCAATCATCAGCAGTTAACGATTCTACTTCCGGTGAAGGTAAAACGGGAGAAGGTAAAGCGGCGGCTACAGAAGAAAAACCGGCAGCTCCCGTCACAAACGGAAAAGCCGAAAGCAAAGAATAAACCGTCGTTTGGGCATGCACATTATAATTGGAGTCGCATGGAAGATCAGAAATCAGCTGCCCACACCAAAGCATTAAAACAGTTTATAGTCTACTGGGGAGAAATGGCATCCGCCTGGGGCATCAATAAAACCATGGGGCAGATCCATGCCCTACTCTATGCTGAAAGCCGCCCTCTGGACACAGACACGATCATGGCTGAGCTGACCATTAGCCGTGGCAATGCCAATATGAATATCCGCAAGCTCGAGCAATGGGGGTTGGTCCACAAGGTTAATATAAAGGGTGATCGAAAAGATTACTACACGGCCGAGAAAGATGTGTGGACTACGGCAGCTATCATCATCCGGGAACGTCAGCAAAGGGAGATTGATCCCATTAAAAAAAACCTGACAGAGTGTCTGGATACGCTTGCAGGGCTGCAGCCATCCAGTGAGTCAGAGAAAATATTTCACCAGCGTATTGAGGGTTTTGTCGCATTCCTGGATCTCTTTGAGGATTTTACAAAATCCATGCTGCCCTATGTGAGTGAGAAAAATGTGGCTTCGCTCAGGCGTCTAACGAAGATTGCCCGCATGAAAAGCAATGATCAGTACTTTCCACCTTCGCCCTATAATAAAGAGAATGAATAGACCCTTCAGGCATAATCAGGATACAGGCCAGAATGGTGAAGATCTTGCCGCGGAGTTTTTGGAAGACAAAGGCTATGTGATATTAGACCGCAATTACAAGTTCATGCGTGGCGAGGTGGATATCATTGCCTATGTTGGCCGTGAGATTGTGTTCGTGGAAGTCAAGACCCGTAGTTCCCTTCGGTTCGGTACTCCGGAGGAGGCTGTTAATGAGGAAAAAAAAGTACAGATAAAAAAAGTAGCCGAAGCCTGGCTGCACGAGCGCAAGATGGAAGGAGCGCCGGTGCGGTTTGATGTCATATCCATTTTGGAACCTAAAGGCAAGGATAAGCGGATCAAGCACTTTGAAGCGGCATTCTGGTATTTATGAGCCGATGAGATGATTAGGTGATATCTGTTCTATAAGTTCTTATATTATAAAACAAATCTGCGCCCGTAGCTCAATTGGATAGAGCGTCTGACTTCGGATCAGAAGGTTGGGGGTTCGAGCCCTCCCGGGCGTACTTGATAAAAACCCTGTTTAATTCGTTTTAAACAGGGTTTTTTTATGTTTAAGACCGATTCAGCCCTTCTGGATTAGTGAATAGTTTTCCCAAAATAGGCAATATTTCTTTGGTTGGTAGTACATATGGTAGTACATTTGGGGTAGGAATTCACCGATGCTAACCTTCATGTACTACCATATGTACTACCATGGCCAGCCTGAAAAAGAGAAATAAATATTACTCCTTAACTTTCAAAACCCACATCGATGGTAAACCGGTCTCGAGATCGTTCGCTTTGGGAACGAAATCCAAACAAATCGCTGATAAGATCAGGCACCGTTATCAGGAGTTATACGAATTGGGTGAAATTGACCCTTTTTCAAAAGGATGGAGCTTGAAGGAGTATGAAAAGAATGCCAATCAACCAACTTCTGTAAATCCGAACAGAATGCTGTTTGAGCTTAAAGAGCAGTTCCTCAAACAAAAAACTAATACAACCGCTCAGACCCAAAGAACCTACGCATACATCATTAGCCAGTTTATGGTCCAGGTGGGAGAAACCA
>JBBDQY010000071.1:0-21907 GCA_040905745.1 Balneolales bacterium | reverse complement strand
TATGATCCTGTTTTTACTGATCAATTAAGCTTAATTTAAAATCGAACTCAGGTTAGTAGGAATGTGTATCTTGTTCACGTGAATTGAACAATTTTAATAATCATACCTTATGAAAGAGAAACTAAAGCAATTCCTAAAAAAACTGTTAAGCAAGCGAACTTTTAAAATCAGGTTTGGGATTGTGGAAGGGTTAAAAATACAAGGAATATCTTTGTATGCATTTGGGTTTCTGAAAAAAGCATTAACAAGGGAAGAGCAATTCATCAAGCAGCTTGATCTAAGGGAGAAAATAGTATTTGATATTGGTGCCTATATTGGCATTTTTTCGATGTTTTTTGCCAAAGCGGTAGGCCCTAAAGGGCATGTTTACATTTATGAACCCAATCCCATTAATCTTGATAAGGTTAAAAACAACTTGCAGATTAATGGCTTTGAAAACGCAGCTATGTACCCTATTGCCCTTGGTGCTAAAAAGGATACCGCTAACCTTGCTTTTCGGGGAAGAGGTACAGCTACAGGTAGCCTTCAGGAAAACATTAAATCAGATATACTTAATGAGGCCAATTCAACGGTGATCGAAGTAGAAATTGATACGTTGGATAACCAAATTTCCATTAATGATCTTCCAAAACCTGATTTCGTTAAGATTGATGTAGAGGGCCTGGAGCTGGATGTTTTGAATGGAATGCAGGAGACACTGAAATTGCATAAACCTGATTTATACATCGAAATCCATGGCAGCTCAACTTCAGAAAAAATCAAAAATGCCAAAAGTGTTGTGGATTTTCTAATAGGGTATGGATATTTAATATATCATGTTGAATCAGAACAATCGATCGCGACTGACAATGCCAGCGAAGCCACTGAAGGCCACCTTTGGTGCCAGGTTAAATCATGACCCCTGCTACATAGGAAGAGTAGGATATTAAATACACCTAAAGCGAATTAAATGAATGCATTTTTCGATTACCTGGAGGATAAGATTCTAATCCTTTTTTATTTAATTTAAGTTGTTGGCCATTCTGACTTAAATTAAAAAGTTAGGCATTTATTCAATATTCCTCCTCCCATCCTGACCTACCAACTCCATACCTGGCTTTATACATGTCCCATACCCGGGGGCTTTGCACCAGGCTTGAGTAAGACTTGCCTGGGACGAGGTCTGGACTTGGTCTCCCAAAAATAATAGATAAAGAGTTTGCTTTAGGAAGTAAAATAATCTTAAAGAGGCAATATTCTATGCACTTCAGGAGGATTTTCATTTGTGCTTGAGTAAGGGAAAAAGCAAAGATTACTTAAAAAATTAAAATTGCAGAATCTGATCTTTCAAAGATTTGATCTGTTTTTCAAGTCAAATCCGGATACTTTCAGAAACAACCTCTTCCAATAACCTTTCCAACTTCTCAGCCTGAGCTTTCCAGCTGTATTTTTCCCTGATGAGCTGGCGCCCGTTTTGACTCAAAGTTTTCCTTAGTTCGGGATTAGTTAATAGTTCTTTTGTGTGTTTAATAAATTCAGTTCTGTCTGTAGCTAATAGATAATGTTCTTTATCATTCATCTCAATGCCTTCTGACCCAAAAGGAGTTGTAACCAATGGTAAGCCGGAGGCAAGCCCCTCAATAACCTTAAGTTTTACGCCTGAACCACTCAGTAAAGGTGCCACCAATACGGTTGCTTGTTGGCGATATGGTTCCACATCATCTACAAAACCCAGAAATTCAATTTGGCGAGCATGTTTATGTTTTTTTAAATGTTCCGGTATACCATCTCCAATAACCTGAAATCGCAGATTTGTAAAATCCTTTTTCAATTCAGGCCAAATATCATTCATGAACCATATCAATCCATCCATATTCGGCTGCCACCTCCAATTGGAGATCGCCAGTAAAACATCCTCGGATGTTCGGCTATAGGTTATTTTCGGCAATTCGGCCCCTGGCGGTACCACGGCACTCTTCAGACCCGGGACATCTTTAAAGTACCAGGCTTCATCGCTGTGTGATATTGCCGTCACGGCATCAACTTGTTGCATGGCCTTCTTTTCGAAACTTCTCATCAAACGGGACTGATCTTTGTAAAATAATTTAATCAGGGGATTTCTTGAAGCATCTCCGTTCCGTGACAAAATCAAATGTTCAACATTTGACTGGCGAAGTACAATTTTTCTCCCGGGAAACATCTTGCGGATATCATCAACAAACCAAGCGCAGTGAATGCCTTCCAGTAAGATGACATCAATTGGTTGGGTAATTTTAGTTAAGATTTTCCTCATAATTTTCCTATTCATTCTATGATAAATGGAAATAGGTTGTCTTAATAAGGTCGAGGTTAAAACAGCGGAGGGAGTATAAGGTTTGAATTGGCCGGGAACACTGTAAAGTGTGCAATAAGGCTCCATCATCAGGGCATCTTGCTCATGATTATTGGATTCGAATGAGGCCATCGAAACAGTATGTCCTATTTCAGATAGGTTTTTGGTGATATTGTATATATAAACGGCACCCCCATCGCGTAAAGGAGCAGGAATTCGTGGGGAAATTTGAAGGATATTCATAGATATAAACTATTTCTGTCAAACCAATGTATAAATTGTATATGTTGGGTTCATTAATACTTTAAAATAATGTTTCAATGGTATTGATAGTAATGGGGGGTATTAGACCAAAGATTGATCTTGAAAATTTTCCTCCTGTTTTTTCATGATGCGATATATAATTAGGTTGTATAGTATGATCTGGAAAATATGTGTAAAAACGAGTAAGGCTATACCCAGATAAATATCTTCCCTTAAATAGCCAATGTATAGAGCTAAAGGACGATAGATGACAACAGATAAAGCAAACCATGGAGATAGGTCTTGTCTTTTGTAAACAATATAACCCATACTAGTAGGGGTGCTGATAAACTCAGCAAGGATCATAGGGGTTAAATAAGCCGCCATTACCCCTGCTTCAAACCACTCAGGGCCCAATACAAATTGAAAGAGATTTCCGCCAAATATGAAGACAATCAAGGTAGGGGGGAGCCCTATCGCAGCCAAAATCAGCCACATTTTAACGATTAAGTTTCGTGATTTAATCTTATTATTATAGTTTTCCGAAACTTTACGGAAGAAGACTCTGGTTATGGCTTGTCCCAGGAGGGCCATTGGCATTCTCATTATTCTGGTTGCAATTGCAAAGAAACCAACGAAAGCCGCTTCAAAAAAGGTAGTAATCATTATAATTGGTGCTTCTTCACCAATTCTTGCAATAAGCGTTGATCCCATCGTGTATTTTGGAAAATCCTGATGGATAGATGCTTCCTTCTTTATTTCCTTTTTGCTTATTAAATTCCGATCAAAAAGGTTACCTGTTACCGTCTTCCAGCCATAATAAATCGCACCGTTTATTCTTCCAATCAGGTCTCCAATAATCAAACCACCGGTACCGAAACCAAGGAAACCTAAAAAAGTTTGAATCACAGTCATAGACCCTGAATGAAGTACTTTACCGTACGATAGCTCCTTATAATCAGATGTTCGGTTTAACCAGCTAAAAAATATTTCATAAACAATGATTGCTAAAATTGCCAACGGCATCAGATAAAGCCAAAAAGATAGATCTGGATTGTTGATAAATCCTGCAATTTGAGTATTGAAAGGGATGAAAATAACAACCCAAAACAGAAGTGTGATCAAAGCCAAAGTCAAAGACAGGGCTAATAAGTTTAGAGCGGACTGGTTTTTTTTAGGGATAACGATGGCTATTTCATATTTACCCGCTGCCAATATTGCAAATACAACACTAATTGAGGTAAAGAGGGCCAGTAACCCGAATTGTTCAGGTGTATATAACCTTGTGAGTAACGGTGTAAGAAGCAAAGGAATGGCCTGAGCAGCCATTGATCCTGAGCTAAGAATTGCTACCTGTCCGGTAAAAGTATCTTTGGAGAATAATTTCTTTTTCAATCCGGCCAGCATATGATATGAGATTGTAGAGTGCCGATTACTTTAGAACATTAAGATAATGGCTGATTAATCCATCTCTGATGATTGATTGGTCAAACCGTTGAAGAACATTAGTTCGTATTGTTGATGGATTGAAAGTTTGTTTCATGGTCTGAGCAATAGCTGATGCGAGTATTTTCGGTGAATCCACATCTACCAGCATGCCGATTTCAGAATTGATAATATCTTCTGGTCCACCGCTGCGTGTAGAGATCACAGGTAATCCAGTAGCTGCCGCCTCTACTATTGATAAACCAAATCCTTCATGGCGGCTAGGAAGGACAAATAGATCTGATGCGTGATAATAACTAACAAGTTCTTCACGTGAAACAGCATCATGAAATTCGACGTTACTTAATTGATGGGTATCAATGATATGTTGCAGGTTCCTTAAATAGGAATCGTTAAGTACACGACCAATTAAGTGAAAGTTATACTTCCGTAAATCATCATGATCGATTATGGATCGAAGTAATACATCTATTCCTTTTTCCTGGCCGATGTTTGCCACAGTCAATACATGTCGGGTATTTGCATTCCACCCTAATTGCTCTCTGTGTTTAATTTTATCACTGCCTAGCGTAAAAAAGTTACCATCAACGCTGTTGAAAAGCGTATGCACTTTATCCTTAAGCAATGGAAATTGCTTAAGGATGTCTGATTTTAATTGATTACCCACTACAAATATTTTCTGTGTTTGTTCAAGAGCCGGCCATACATATTTCATGATATTTTGCTGGTATCTCACTTCATACCATAAGTAACCATGAATAGTAAGAACAGTGGGAATGCCTTTTGATTCCAGCAACGGGATGAGAAAAGAATCTGGGTATGACCAGTTAATATGAATAAGATCAAAATCGTCTTTTTTGATAATTTTATCGAATGCATGACATAAGGTTTTGTTTACAATACCGGGTGCTTTTCTTAGTGGAATGGACAGATAGGGTACTCTTTGTGTAAATCCAGAATCAAGCAATGCAGAGTGATTAAAAATCCATCGACTGGTTAAGGGTATAGAGCGGGGGGTAGGAACAAAAACCTGAACGTCAATATTATCTTTTAGCAATGAAAAAACATCTTGAATAAATGGGCCTTTGGAAGGTTGTCTTTCGCTGGGGTATAAATGTGACACGATGGCAATCTTGAGCCGGCTTTCATTCTCAGGGGTAGTACTTTTGGTCAGAGGTTTCAAATTATGCAAGCTTGCCTTTTCACATTTGGGTAATAATTGACAAAGGTAACTTTTATTTGGATAAAAGGCTTCTGAAGGATTTAAATTAAACGGTAAGTCAATGAATCACGTTACCCTTGGGAATAAATTATTTATAAAAATCTTACTTACCCCATGAAGCTAACCCTGGGCTTTTTACTAGTAATGACATCTGTGGCTTTTTCACAATCTAGCTCGGTTTTGCCTTCAAATAGAATGGTCGATTGGGAAAATGCGGGTATCCGAAATGACAAAAGGATTGACCTGAGTTATTCACACCGATTAATGGTAACAGATTTCGGAGCAGTCGGCGATGGTCAAACGAATGATACACAGGCTGTTTTAAAGGCTTTAGAAAAAGCGAAAGAACTTATAGGACGCGTACAAATCTATTTTCCTCCGGGAGAGTATCTGCTCACTAAGACCATTAACATTCACGGGCAAAGCAATTTATCTATAACAGGTGCGGGACCTAATACCGGTCCGGGAGCTTTACCCTATGGTACCACCCTTGTCTTTGATGACTCTATGGGAGACTTCTCTAATGATTCAGATAACATTACCAGCCTGATTCGGGTTTCCGGCTGGATTTCATCTGATATTGGTCCGTTAACAGGGTACGATAGAAATTTTAATACTATTAAAGTAAATGGATCTACCAATCGTCTAATACCAGGGCAGCTCTTATTAATACATCCAATTGCTATTAAAAAAAATAAGTTTCTTGGTCAAATGACTAATATACATCAGGTTACAGATGGCGAGATAACTCTAACGGATGATTTTACACTGACTTGGGAAGATCGAAATGACACGGATTTCATGATAACTCTCATAAATGGAGTATCTAATATCATCATTGAAAACCTGAGCATTCTGAGGAGAGGCATGTATTCTCTTGATCATAATGAAACCCCCGGTGTAAATATACATTTCAAGTATGCGACAGAAAGCATCGTACGTAATGTTCACAGTCATAACCCCGTGAGCATCCACATAAACAGCCAGTTCTCATCCCATCTGGAAATCATTAACAATTACTTTGATGGTGCACAGAACCATGATGGCTTTGGAGGCGGCCAGGGTTATGGGGTTGACTTATCCAATTTCACTACATATAGCCTTGTTGAAAACAATATTTTTAGACGATTAAGACATTCTTTGGTAGTATCCAGAGGGGCAAACAGGAATGTCTTTGGATATAATTATTCGCGAGAAGTAACATTTACCTCTGGGACTAATGTAGCGGATCTAAGTATACATGGTTATTATCCATATGCCAATCTTTTCGAAGGGAATTATGTAGATCGAATCTGGGCTGATGATTATCACTCGGCAAACGGTCCAATTAATACCTTATTAAGAAATTTCGTAAAATCGAAGGATATATTGATTGAAAGTAGTAATCGATTCAATATAATTGGTAATGATGGCTTCATTTATAAAATAAAAAATTCAGAAGAGATTGTAGATCATTTGGGAACTACTTCAACTCAAGTAGAAAATCGCATAACTATTCAGAAATATACTCATAACGGTAATTCAGATGGTTTGAATCAACACCTTCTAAAAGATATCTCTTATTATCACCGTCATAAACCTACTTTTTTTAGTCGGGCTATTAGCTGGCCTGCCTTAGGTCCGCCCACCACAAAATTAAAGATACCATCTCAGACTATTCCTGCACTCCTGCGCTATTGTGAAACTTACCCACAGGATTGTTCCTAAGCGAAACTTTATAAACAGTGTTATACCTTATTTAGGTGTATTCATTTCCAGGACCACAATTCAGAATGTTTTTTTCAGCGTTGGGATAGTACTAAATAAAAATAAACAGGTATTTGAACCTCATTATTTTTGGAATGTAATACGTTAAAGGAGATGTTGAAGAGTCAAGATCAATCCAATACAAACCGGAAGGTCACGGTTCCCCATTGAGGTTCCTGGGGGACTCCTGCCGGCAGTCGCGAGAAACGCCAGCGACGGATGGTGTTGAATACTTCACGTTCCAATTCGGGGTTCATTCTCATAATTGGTTGCAGACGGCCCACCGTTCCATCAGGATTAACCTGAAAACGAATGGTGATCACGGCCTCAACATCAACAGTGTAAGAGGGCATAGGCTGCATGACAGGCGAGCGGTTGATATCGCCTTCCCATTCCAGATCGAATGGTGAAGCCCTGTCGTTGTCTGTGGATGTACCCTGGTCGGCATTAGCCCGTCCACGGATGCCGCGGATATCACCACTTTCTCTTTCTCCTTCAGATACTATTTCATCTTCCAGTTTGGGCTGTTCGGACATTTCCTCTTCCTGCTCTTCTTCTTCCTCGACCGCTTCTTCAGGTTCTATAATATCGGTTTCAGGTGTTTCTATGACTTCTTCAGTGACGACTTCCTCTTCCTGATCAGCTAGATCCACATCTTTTGTAGGTTCTTCCGCTTCAGGTTGTATTTCTTCAGTAACCTCTGTTTGTTCAGGTGTATGTTCTTCAGTTTCAACTTCTACGGGCTCAGGACTGGTAGCCACTTCAGGCTCCCTTTCACGTGAGAACTCAGCCATGGTGCCATCGCTGAACTCACCCAGGGTAATGTCAATATAGGCATTCCTATCCTGTGCAGGAGGTTGAGTGTAGATGAATAAAGCGATAAGAAAGACGATAAGGTGAGCCACAAGGGTCACCGTCAATCCAAACCGGTCTTCTTTAGAGAGTTGGGTAATACTCATTGTCTGCTAGCGCGTTCCGTGGCCATCATGATGTTCATATTCAGGGCTTTGCCTATGTTCATAACGTTAACGGCGTCGTCTATTATTGCATTTTTATCAGCTCTCAATACCATTGAGGCATTCGGGTTTTTTTGATATTCCGTACGTATTGAGGAAGCGAGGTTGGCTGAACTTACGGGTTCACCCATTACATAAAATCGCCCATCATCGGTGATGGTAACATTAACAAATTGTTGTTCGGTCGCTGCGCCTGTTTCCGCCCTGGGCATATCTACTTTAATAGCGAAGTTGGTGACAAAGGATGATGTGAGTAAAAAGAATATCAGCAACAACAACACAATATCTGTCAGCGAAGACGCCGAAAAAATGGACAGGGGGGCTCTAACCTCCCCTTCTTCTCTGAATGTCATGGTTTATACCTCAATTTTCTTTTTAGGGGCTGGTTTTTGAAGCACGTCAATAAACTCAGTGGATGAAGACTGCAGATCGAAGATCATGCGGTTGATTTTACCCAAGAGCAGGTTATAGAAACCATAAGCCAGGATACCAACTGCAAGACCTGATGCGGTCGTTATAAGTGCTTCCCAGATACCACCAGCTAAAACAGAAGGATTTACGTTGCCTTCCAGAGACTGAATCTGCATAAATGCCTGAATCATACCGGTAACAGTACCCAAAAATCCAACGAGGGGAGCAACACCCGCAATCGTGGCCAGCCAGTCCATTTTTTTCTCAAGCATGAATATCTCCCTCTTTCCGGCATTGCGAATAGCATCTTCAATATCATGCAAGGGTCTGCCCAGGCGCTTAATACCCTGTTTCAAGATTCGGGATAAAGGTTTATCTATTTCATCGCAATAATCCATGGCTCGTCGGTTGTCGCCACCTTTGAGCATGCCCTCTACGGTGCCTAAGAAATATCGGCTATCCAATTGGGAATTACTGAGCACACGCCAACGTTCAGCGATCACATAGATAGCTATAATCGAAAGAAGTGCGATGGGAATCATCAGAAAACCACCCTGCAGGATGATTTCGAGAACGGATACGGTTTCTTCTTCAGCCAGGACTGCAAGACTATCCTGGGCTAACGTATCGGTGTTTTGAAGGAAAAGCAGAAGTTGAGTCAACATGAAAAATTACTATTATGATTAGGGGTTAGATAGGTTTGCCATTGATTGATGTTTTAATTATCTGATCCTGGCTACAAAATTGCTGCTTTTATAAGGTTCGTCAAGTTTCTGAATAGCTTCTGTGGCATCCTCTATGGTTTCAAATTGGCCAATACCAACACGCCAGGTTTCATCACCATTATCCAGGGTAACGCTATAGAGAGTGGCCCGGTAACCATTCTCCCGTATTTTATCTCGTTCTCTGCTTCCCATTCGGTAATTAGGAAGAGAATGGACAACGATGGTGAATGTTCGACCTGCTAATTCTGCCATTTCTCCCCGGATACCAAATTCAGGCTTATCTGGGTCGGCAATCTCCAGGCTAGCTTTAATGGTTGCAGAAGATACTGAAGCCTGATCTTTATTTTCAGTATCACTTATATTTTCTTTGGGTTCATTTCCCTGACGAAGTTCATGTCTTGACGCCGGAAGTTGAGTGTCAGACTGAATGTTCTGATGAGTTATATTCGTTGTATTATTTCCCGGAAGATCAAACGGGATCATGTAACCTGACTGATAAATATACATCGTCACTAGCATAACAGCGGCCATTGCGGCCAGGGCATATAAGAGTTTATTACTTGACGGTTTCGATTGCTCTTTTTCTAGATCAGCCTGAAACACAGGTTGTTTTTTCTCTTTTTCTGATCGCTTATTGAGGTTTACGGGTTCTTTTTTAGCATTTGCTACTTCCGTATTTGATTTACCCTCAATAGGCTCTTCCAGATTAAAAGGATCTTCTAAGCTGGCTGAATTCTCTTCAGTGTCCTTTTCTTTTTGTGGTTCTGGTTTTATGGGTGTAACATCCTGTAGTTTGTCTGATACAGAATCCTGAGACTCAGATTCTTCTTCTTTGCTAATTTGTAGGGGAGTGAGGGGAGTATCTTTATTAATATCAAGGTCAGTATCAGATTTCTTCTCATGCTGAATTTTTCTGACATACGCCGGCATGATTTCAATAGCATCCATCCCTGCATATTTAAAGTTTACCTCTAAAGCCAGGGTCTCATCAGGCTTAAGGCTGAGGGTACCTTTGTCAAGTACGAAGGTACCCAATCCGTCAATAACGACTTCATTTTCTTTTTTTAAAGTGGCTAAAAAGGATTCTATAAAATCCTCAAGTCGGTCTTCAATGAAGATCGGATCAGCTTTTAATCGTTCAGCAAGAGCAGAAGTAAATTCCTCGTGACTTAATTTTTTCATAACTAGCTATCCGGGGTGAACTTGATCTTATCAGCAGGGGGCAATAGCATAACGCGTCCTGCCTGATCCTGTTGTTGTTTCTGAGCCTCATGAACTACTGAAAAAGTGCCCAACTGCTTAATAGTCACTGTGTTTCCATTGAGCAGTTGGGTTTTTAGTTCTTTACCTATCGCTTTTGCTAATTGTTGGTCCATAATCTAAAAATGTAGGGTGATTCCACCGTATATCTGGGCAGGCCGTTCCTGATAACCCCGCCAAACTTCATAATTCTGATCCAGCAGATTTAAACCTTTAATATAAGCACCAAAAGTATTGTTAATTTTATAGTCGATCTGTACACCAAGAAGAAAATAACCGTCCAAGCTTTCCATATTATCATCATCGAAGTTGACAGGTCGGCTTCCGATGTATTCGGTCCATGCCCGAAGATAGAGATTTGAGATTGGGTTAGAGTAAAGGCTCGTACTGGTTCTGAATTTCTCCAGAAAAGGTACCGGCTCATTTTCTGATGTGCTGGAGTTAATTAGGATAACATCAGAAGTCAGCGTTATTTTCTGTGGAATAAGATCATAATTAACTCCCAAAGTAGCCTCAAAAATATCCGTATCGTCATCGTAATGAATACTATAACCATCGTCTTCAAGCATATAGTAAGCATAATTACCGTAACCATCGAATTTTAAGTCAGTAAAAAGCTGTGCTCCCCTGAATACATCAAATTGAGCGGTAAGCTCAGCCCTCAGACCTTGCTGATTGTGAATCATAGGATCGATTAGCAGTTGCCTGTTCTCCAGGTGCACGCCTTCTAACCCTTTATTTTCAACAAAGCTTTTTAAGCTTGCTTCAACTTCTCCTTTTCGAAATCCGGTATATTTAAAACTTACATTAGGAAAAATATAGAGGTTAACAGGATCAGCTACTTCATCATGAGAATGATAGGCATCGAGGCCTGCCTTAAAACTACTCGATATAAGTTCTCGTTTATAAAAAGCATTCAACCTGGTTATATACCAGGACAGATTCTGTTCTTCAAAGGTGTTATAGATGCTACCTTCACCAGATAACTCTAGGCTGTAAACTTCCTCCATTCGACGGCCATCCCAAAATCGATTTATGCTTAACCGGCCGTAATGCTCATCACTATAATCTTGTCCTGTATGGTCATCTGTTTGGAAATAATGGTAACCAGTTCTCAGATCCCAGCCGTTATAGGCATTATTCAAATGACGATAAGACGAATGCGCCCCAATTTTCTTGTAGTTTTTGCGGAACATGTCATTGCCCTGAGGGTCTGTTATGGCATAGTTGAAATCGGATCGTCCGTTGAGGCCAAACTGCAGCCTTGATGTACTTTTACGTAGTATATAATCAGCGCGCCCATCAAGATAACGAAAGGAGGAAAATTCATCAGCTAAATGGCCTTTGGTAGAATGTAGATTGAAATCTCCTGAAACAACGGAGTGTTCACCTGTTGGAATCTCTCCGTAAATGCGTGCCTCCGGGCTTACATAGGTTCCAACCCCAAGTCTGCTGAAGATCCTTGATTGATCTGCATAATTAATACGATTAACTTTCGGACTATAGGGTTGTTCAAGGTCTTCAGGAGAAAAACTAGCTACGATATCTTCTTCAGATTCAACGTATGGCATGCGGTCAGGATCCATTTGGAATACACGAGGCTTCGGGTTGAAGCCTAATATAGGTTGTCTGGACAATCCTGGGAATCTCGCCCTGAAATCCCCACGGATTTCAATATCCTGAGGATCTATGTCTGGCAATAAGGTAGAACGTTCGTCACGTTCCTGACCTAGCATGAGAATGGGGAAGGCTAAAAAGCCCAGGAGCAAAGCATATCTAATCATAAAAGAATCACAGGTTTATTCAGAGGGAAGTTAAAGAATTTCAACGTTTAGTGTGTAAAAAAAGTAATTATTTGTGGATGCCAATTCATAAATGCTGTTTGCCCAATGAGCAATCGATAAATAGTTTCTGATTAAATAAGAAACCAAAAAAAAATGCTTCACATGAATATTTAAAACATTTTTCTTTGGAGCCAATTATTCCATATCAGTAGAATCGGAGTAAAGAGTATGGTTATCCCCATCATTACCGCATGAGACACAAAAGCATAAGCCAACCCAACTGCAAGGGGTACCCCGTAAAGTAACAATAAGCCCTGGCTGACGAACCAATGGTAGGTTCCTATGCCACCGGGAGAGGGTAATGCAACCCCAATAGATGCAATTGACATGATGACCAGAGCGTCAATAAGACCTAATCCATATTCATTTTGCAAGTTAAAAACGTAGAAAGGGATATAAGCTAACAGTACATAACCCAGCCAAATCAATAAAGTTAGGCCTATAAAGTACGGCCAATACCGAAGATGACGAATAGAGAACAGGCCATCAACGAATGTATGAAACACATGACGGGCTTTTTTTATCATGTTATTCATCCAGGGTCTGTTAGGTGCAGATTGCCGAATGATTCTTACTGTTAGATAACCCAGGCCCAGGATAACAATGAGCGAACCTCCAACTATAAGCAAAGTCTGTAATTGTATCAAAGACTTAATATAATTCCAGGTTTCATCTCCAAACAAGTTGGTCAGGATACTTACATCAGAAATGATGACAACAGCGACTGTGGAGACCAGGATCAGCATTACCAAAAGATCAATCACACGTTCCAGGATAACGGTGCCAACAAGGTTCGTTCCGCTTAAATCTTCCTTTTTTGCTACGTACACACAGCGGGTTATTTCTCCCAAACGAGGTACCGCATAATTAACTACATAACCTAGCATAACCCCTGCGAACAATGTGCCTCGGGAGGGTTTTTTCCCCTGGTAGATTAACAATCTCCATCGTTCAGCCCTTAGATAATTTGCTGTCATTGAAATTATGAAATAAGGGATTATCCATCCGTAAGAGATTCCATCTAAATAGCCTAATAGGGTATCGATAGGGACATTCCTGATTGCCAGCCAAAGGAAGAACCCGCCTACCAGGAGGCTTAACAGAATGTTACGAACGGTGCTTCGCATTTCGATTATTGTCTTAGGTCGATGAGGTCGGCATCATCAGGATGGGGAAAAGAAAAAGTTGAATCAGTTGGAGCTATAAACCGAGCCTCATAGAAAGCGGTTGTAAACCTATTATCGGTTTGATCGATGGCGGTTATTTTAACCGGAATGAGATTCTGAGTAAGATGAATTTCTACACTCGAAAAGACATCAAAAGGGTCAGTGGAACTTAGGGTTAACTGAGTAGCCGCTATTTCAGAGTCGGTTTCTTGTATTTCATAGGTATGATCATCGCCGGCCAGGAAGCGGGATGGAGCAAAATCATCATCTTCGGGTATGTATTCGCTAATGATAACTTTATTCTGCCTTTTGTTATAAACACGGGATATATCTCCATCAACAACCACGACCTGATCGTCAACTTCTATCTTGTATTGATTCTCACCTATCCAGATGTTACCTGATGATTCTATGATATCTCCAGTGTAAGCATCAACAAATGTATGGCTCATTTGTGCTTCAAGTACCTGACCATCCTGAAACTTCTCTTTTAATTTTTCAAATGAATCCTGAGCAAAACCTTGAAATGGAGAAATAAGTATTAATAATATAACAGGCAGGATCCTGCAATTTGGGAAATATATCAGCATAAAATTTATGTAGGGAAAAAAATAACGTACGAACTTAATGATAACGTAACTCAGTACCGTAACTTACGAATACTTTTTTACATGAGTATCTTGAAGTTCTGAACCCATAAGAACTTTATGCATCAAGTTCACGGAACACATCCTCTAGTTCGTCATCTGTTTGGATTAAAACATCCCTTGCGGTGCTGCCCTGATAAGGACCAACAACACCGGCTGCATATAATTGATCGATAAGGCGGCCGGCACGATTGTAACCGAGTTTCAGTTTGCGCTGGAGCAATGAAACTGAGCCTTGCTGATGTAAAACCACTACTTTGGCAGCCTCTTCAAATAGATCATCGCGTTCACCTTTTTCAAGAGGGTTCACATCCTGTCCGTCTTCTGTTTCTGGTGGTGGTAAATGGTATGGATGGTTATAGCCAACCTGATTTCCAACAAATGCATTTAATCTTTCAACTTCTTCGGTCGAGACAAAAGCATTTTGGATGCGAATCATTTTCCCCCCTCCTGAAAAAAGCATGTCACCTTTACCAACAAGCTGATCAGCACCCATAGTGTCAAGAATGGTTCTGGAATCAATTCTAGAGGCAACCTGATAGGCGATTCGTGCCGGAAAGTTAGCTTTAATCGTCCCGGTTATTACGTTCACTGACGGACGCTGAGTTGCCACAACCAGATGGATGCCTACAGCCCGTGCAAGTTGTGCTATTCTGGCTATAGGTTCTTCAATAGCTTTACCGGCCGTCATCATCAAATCGGCCAGTTCATCGATAATCAAGACAATATAGGGTAAGTGACGGTGGCCTAATTCTTCATCCACTTCCTTATTTTTGAACTTTGTATTGTAAGCACGAATATCACGCACACCTCCCATTTTAAGCAGCTCATAGCGGTTATCCATTTCCTTACAGACGCTGTTAAGAACTTCAAGCACTTTGCTGGTATCGGTAATGATGGGTTCTTCAGCACCGGGTAATGTGGCCAGAAAATGATTTTGAATATTACGATATAAGGCGAGTTCGATCTTCTTAGGATCAATTAACACAAACTTCAGGTTTTCCGGATGGCACTTATACAAGAGGCAGGTTAGAATAGTATTGATTCCAACTGATTTACCCGATCCTGTAGCCCCTGCCATTAGAAGGTGGGGAAGTGTAGCCAAATCGAGCATGAATACTTCATTCTCAATAGTACGCCCAAATGCAATTGGTAAAGACATGTCAGTCTCTACAAACCTCTTAGTCCTAATGAGTGATTTAATATATACCATTTCCCTCTTACGGTTAGGCACTTCAATACCCACTTTGGACTTTCCGGGGATAGGTGCAATAATCCTAAGTCCATGAGTGGCCATAGCCATCTTCAGATCGTTTGCGTAGCTCTCAATCTTACTTATTTTGACATCAGGGGCAGGTTGAAGTTCATATAAAGTGACTGTTGGACCCACTATAGCTTCAATGGCTGTAATTTCAATACCATGTCTTCTTAGCTTATCGAGAATGATCAGTTTATTAGATTTAATTTCCTCAAAGTCTATTTCATTACCTTCGTTAGGTGGGGAATCTAAGAGATCCAGCGTAGGAAATTTGTATTGGATGACAGGTAGGGCCTGATCGTTATTTTTTCGTTCTAAATCTTTATCACCTGCTTCTTCATCAGGTTTACCTACATACACGGAGATTTCAAGATCATCATCTTCCAGGCTTTTCTTTTTTTCCAGGCTGACTTTAGGTAGCTGGTTATCGCCAAAAGAATCCTCCTTTTTTTGTTCTTCCCGGCGCTTGGCATCATTCATGTCAGATCGTTCAATAATTTTTTCCGGAGTTTCGGCGGCATTATTTTTGAGATCTTTTGTTTTATCATCAACCCAGTCTTTTTCTGTTTTAAAAGTAGGCTGGGTGTTTTTAAGATGATCTGATTCCTCGATTTCTTCCGATTTAGCTTCACCATTCTTTTTACGCTCATCCATCAGGTCACCAAATCGTTCTTTAACACCATCAATGGTTGATTGTGTACGTCGGCCCAGAGCAAAGAGCAGGCATATAATGGTTAAGGAGCTTAAAATCACAATAGGTCCGTAGGTCCCTGAAACAGCCCGTAGATACTCTGCCATTGCAAGCCCTGATGAGCCACTCCATGCTAGGGTTTCCCCTAATTCCTCCATGTGGAAATAACCCATAATGGTAGAGAACAAAACCATAACACAGATTGAAAAAACAGCATAGGGATGTAAGGGGCTAAAACTTTTATGACGAAAAGTATACCATCCGTAAATCATGATGATAATGGCTAACACCAGACTCGTATAACCAAACATCATATAAGAAAAGAAGTGGGAAATATATGCTCCCATTGGGCCAAGGCCATTTTGTATCCTTAAAGCGGGACCCCGGTCAATTTCAAAAAAAGTTTCAAAACTTACACTGCTAATGACTGTGTAATCTTCACTTTCATGGGTGACTATACTGATCGTTAACAGTATAGCAATGGCCATGATGATTACGCCAAGAATCTCAACTTTACGTTCAGAGGTCAGAAACTTACTTTTTTTTGAAGCGGTATTGGTTTTTGTTTTCTTTGCCATCGATCAGGTTATGATACCATCGGTAAAAACGGGTGTTCTGTTAATCTTATTAATTTGAGTACAATAAGCAATATCAGCACCATCATTTAACTTTTGCAGCCTCATAGAGTGATTAGAGGTCTCTACTACTTCAGGAATATCATGGCCATATTTCTCAAAAAGCCCGAAAGCCACTTTGGCACCATCAGTAGATTGCAAACCCAGTTTACCATTTGTCACTCCATCAATTATAGCCCCGGCACACAGCATGTCTTCCAAAGATATTCTGTTTTTCCATCCGGCACAAATCAGGATAAAATCATTATTTGATGATTTAAGCTCTTTTACAACGGCTTTCAAGTTGAGGAAACAGCCAATAATCACGGATTTTGCCTGACTGCATTTGGCAATGGCACGTGTCCCGTTGGTGGTATTGAGAATGAGGGTTTTCCCCTTTACCACATCACTTGGGTATTCAAGGGGCGAGTTACCTAACTGATAGCCTTCAATTTTAACCCCATCACGTTCACCGCACATCAGGTAAGAGGTAGGGTCCAGGTTCATCGCTATTTGCCCGCCGGTTCCCATATCTTCTATTGGGATAATTGATTTTGCTCCATTTTCCAAAGCCGTCACAATGGTCGAGCAGGCACGGAGAACATCAATAACAACAACCGTTCTGCCTTGTACCTCTTCTTCCTGGAATGCGATGGCTGTTGAAAAT
Organism: Balneolales bacterium; assembly: GCA_040905745.1. Taxonomy (GTDB): domain Bacteria; phylum Bacteroidota; class Rhodothermia; order Balneolales; family Natronogracilivirgulaceae; genus JBBDMU01. Next base: position 4,640 of record JBBDQY010000071.1, on the reverse strand, counting down.
ACATCGATAGTCTGCTTCATTGTTCATTATTTATAAAAGGTGTTTTTGTTATAGCTGCCGTTTCCGGCTTATTTCTGATCATCAGATTAACTGTATTGCCTTCATGGGCAAAATCAGCCATTACATATCCCATTCCTATACCCACACCAAGGGTTATTGAGAGTCCTCCGCTGGTAACCTCTCCCACAGCCTCACCGCTTTCCGAATGAATAGGATAACCCTTACGCGGGAATTTTCTGGCTTCCTTCATTTTAAAGCCTATAAGTTTCCTTTCGGGTAATTTTTCTTTGTAAGCTTCTATGGCTTGCTTTCCTATAAACTCCGCCTTGTTTAATTTGGTGATCCATCCTAGTTTTGCTTCAATTGGATTAGTAGAGGCGCTAATATCATTACCATATAGCGGGTATCCCATTTCCAGGCGAAGAGTGTCTCGTGCGCCGAGGCCTGCAGGTTGAATACCAAATTCACTACCCGCATCCATGATAGCATTCCATATCTTCTCGGGTGAGGTTGTGTTTTTATTAAAGTACAATTCAAAACCTTTTTCTCCTGTATACCCAGTTGCAGAGATGATTATGTTTGTATAGCCGGCCAGTGTACCCGTTTGAAATGAATAGAAAGGAATAGCGTTTATATCAGTCTCAGTAAGTTTTTGTAGGGTATTGACTGCCTTTGGACCTTGGACAGCTAACAGGCAGATGTCATGGGATGCATTGGTGATCTCGGCATTGTATTTGTTGTTCCTGACCATCCAATCATAATCTTTATCGATATTGGAGGCATTCACCACCAATAGATAATCGTTTTTAGCGATCATGTATACCAGAAGATCGTCCACAATACCTCCATCTTCATAGCACATGCATGAATATTGAGCTTTGCCAGGATATAATTTAGAGGCATCATTTACCGTGAGGTATTGTACCGTTTTTAATGCATTTTCACCACGGATGTAAATTTCACCCATATGTGAGACGTCGAATAAACCTACCGAACTCCTCACTGCCAGATGTTCCTTTTGGATTCCGGCATATTGAACGGGCATGTCAAACCCACCAAAATCTATAATCCTGGCATTTAGCTGTTGGTGTATGTTAAAAAAGGCAGTTTTCATTAAAGACAATAGGTCATTTTATAGCTGGGATTATAGCCAAGGGTTCATGAGAATCCATAAGGTAAGCATTAGCTCTATTTTTATTAGGATAATTACCATAAGAGTGGATAAAAATTATAGGGCTGGTAATCGCATTAATGGTAGGATACTTCATCCCCACTTTTCATCCAATATTTATCAGGTGACCATTCGATGATTTGCCCATTGCGTTTTTTTATCCACTGGAACTCGAAATAGGTATTGGCTGGAAGAGCAATTTGTAATTCCCAATTGGGGTATGATTCGGCACTTAGAGGACCAACAGTTTTTTCAGGATCCCACCCTCCAAGTTGAGGCAGGTTCCCCAGTATATGTATTTCCTCGCCATATTCGGTTTCAGCAAGAACATCAATGATAGTAAGTTCGGCCCGATCAGAAGTTTTCAGTTCTGTGGGAGTGAGCCAGATAAATCCATATGGTTCCAAAACGATTTCTTCAAAACTGAAATTCATTACACGATTTTTAAATAGTTCCCGGTAATATGGTAATCGCCAGGACTCAGGCAGCATATGCTTGGGTATATGAATAGGTTCGTTTAGGAAATTAGAAATAAACAGAATGCGTTCACCTTCATACTCCCTTTCAAAGACGAAGGCTGAGTCACGGTTAATGAGGAAAATGCGGTCAACTGAATTTCCGTTAAGCGTTGGGATATCTTTTCTTGCATCTACTAGTTTCTGCATTCCACGGAAAAGCTTGTTTTCCATGGTCCCTTCCATTTTACGCAACTCGGCTTTGTTCCAGTTCATAGTGGGCCGATGGACCCAGCGATTATCGCCTCTCTTGGTAAAATCTCCCAGATATGAAAGATCATTCATCTGTCCCAGCTCATCACCCATGTAAATCAGGGGAATACCTTTCCATGTAAAAACCACATTCTGAAGCAGCAGAATGCGCCTTACAGAATCTTCAATTTCTAGCTCCTCTGCTTCGACCATAGCTTTCTGCAAACCGGCCAGAGCTGCAAGTGTTCCAGATACCCGAGCCTCACCTGACCAGTAATCACGCTGAAAAGGATAACCTTCTGCAAAACTGCCATGTATTTTGCCTGTATAAAAGTTGGTACAGAACATGCGCGTATTATGCCCATTTTGTAAAACCTTTGCCGCATTTTCTTCAGTGATTCCCCAGCCGATATCATCGTGACTTCTTAAATAATTGACCCAGGCTGTATGCTGAGGGGCTCGGGGAAGATTGTACAAGGTTGTTCGCAATAGATGAGTATTATTACAGGCTAAAGCATGCCAGAGGTGATTCATCAAAGTAGCATTGTAGGCAATTTCACATTCTTTACCCTCATAACCCCCGGTACCTAAGTACTTTATAATTTCTTCAGGTCCAACTATAGCTTCCGCCTTAAACAATACGCTAGGTGCTGCAATTCTCATTAATGCCCTATAGGCTCGAATAATAAAATGAGCCTCTTCTTGATTTTGACAATGAGTTCCCAATCTTTTCCATATATACGGTACAGCATCTAGTCGAAAGAAGTCAACACCCATATTAGCCAGATGCATCATCTCCTCTAGCATAGCCTGAAATAATTGAGGATTACTGTAGTTTAAGTCCCATTGAAATTCATAGAAAGTAGTCCAGACCCATTTATCGATTTGCGGAAAGTAACTGAAGTTGCCGGGTGAGAAATCCGGAAAAACCTCAACCAGGTGTTTTTCATATTCATTGGGTAAATTGCGGTCATCATACATGTGGTAATACAACTGATAGCGTTCGTCTCCAGCCATGGCTAATTGTGCCCACCTATGTTCTTTAGCGGTATGATTCATTACAAAATCAAATACCAGGTTGATGCCTGCATCATGCAGCATTCTTGAAAGTTTACGCAATTCGTCATATGTGCCAAGGCGTGGATCAACATTGCGGAAATCCTGAACAGCATAGCCACCGTCATTCAAACCTTCACGGGGCTTTAGCATGGGCATTAAATGAAGGTAATTGATTCCCAATTCGTTTAAATAGGGTATGATCTTGTACAGGTTTTTCAGATTCCCTGCGAAAAGATCAACATATAACATACCCCCTACTAATTTATGGCTTTTAAACCAATCAGGTTCCAGTTCTCTTTCTTTATCGAGTTTATGCAAACGGGCGGGACGATCGTTCAGAGAATCCAGAATAGAATCAAAAATTTCGGTGATGGCTTTCTCTTGTCCTGGCTGATCTTTATAGACCTTAACGTAATTCTTCCAAAAGTCTTCGAACCATTTTTCTATACGATCTTTCAGAAAAGGATATTTTTTGTAATGCTTTTCATAACGTTTTATGATCATACTTTTCATATAGCCGCAATCACCATTGGTGCGGTTATCCATTGAAATATCAGTCCCTTGAATGTTCTCTTCTGTTTTTTTTGAAGTCGTATCTTTAGGCATGCTTAATGGTGCTTTTACAATGGTGATGTAATTAATCGTGAAAAACCGATTGGGTGATCAATTCAGGTACTTCAGGCATTGCACCCGTTTTCGCAGCTATATGGGCAGCATATCTGTTGGCGCTGTTAAGGGTCTGATCCAATGGTTTCTTCCTGAGGATTTGGTGGGTTAATGCTGCAGTGAATGCATCGCCCACACCAACTGAATCACCCTTGCCGGTATCAATTTTAAATCGAGGTTCTATAAAATGAGCATCCCTTGTGATGAGTTCGCTGCCTTTTTTCCCCTTTGTAAGGCAAATTACCTCTACTTTGTGTCTCTCAAACAGCCACTGTTGCAAGTTGTTTGTACCGAACATATCTCCTATAAGATGAAATTCATCTTCGTTCAATTTAATTACGTCTGCTCTTTGAATAGATTTTTCAATTACATCTTTACTGTAAAAAGGTTCACGAAGATTCAAGTCTAAAATTTTTAGACATTCTGGTGAAACGGCATCCAGGAAACTTAAAATGGTGGAACGGCTCATTGCAGAACGTTGAGCTAGTGTACCAAAACAAACAGCATTGGCCAATCTGGAAAGACGTTGCCAGGATTCTTCAAATTCCAGAAAATCCCAGGCGACAGGTTCTTTAATGGTATAGGTAGCTTCATCTCCTTTCATATCAACCTGGACGGTACCCGTCGGGTATTTGTCATCCAACTGTAAATAATCGGTATCAATCTGTTTGCCAATAAAGAAACGGTGTAATGATTTACCTAAATCATCATTACCGGATCTGCTTGCTATGATCCCCTGATTACCAAGTGCATTTGCATGATAGGCAACATTGGCGGGAGCACCGCCAGGCCTTTGATAGTCTGGAAATATATCCCATAATACCTCTCCTATGCCAATAACTTTTGGTGGTTGTTCCATGAAAAGTAGCTTCTCCTTTTTAATATATTAGCTAAGCATGACTCTGAATATAAGGCAAATAGTTAATTATATTTTATGTTATATCCTATGTTGAACGTATTAGTATTTGCTAATTTACGTTTCAACTCCTGTTTTCCGCAATGCAGCACCCTAATAATTTTTCAGGATAGTTTGGTAT
>JBBDQY010000070.1:0-95493 GCA_040905745.1 Balneolales bacterium | reverse complement strand
CGACCGACGGTTTACAAGACCGTTGCTCTACCAACTGAGCTACACCAGCAAATTCCGAAAGACCTTTAAATTAAGGACTAGGATTAATGTTGTCAAGGCTTATTTATAATAACCTGGCTAAATAACAAACACTTCTTCTTTATGAACATAATCAGCTTTAATTGGCTTTCTTTCTGCGTTTCATCCAAAACACCTTAAATGCTATTATAACCATAAGTAATATGGTTATAATAACCCCATAAATGTCAAAATAGCTGCCGATTCGATCCCAATTTTCCTTGATGATCCACCCTATCAATATGAGCAGGGCATTCCATAACAGTGCACTTATGATAGAACTTGCCAATGTCAGATCTACACGCGTTTGAGCAATTCCGGAGGTCAATGATATTATCGTACGTGCACCGGCAAGAAATCTATTGGCAAGAATAACACCTTGTCCCCATCTGTGCATCCATGACTTAACCTTGGCGTAATACTTCAAATGAACGTACTTAAATAGCCAAAATTTGCTTCTCTTTAATTTTATTTCGTCTCCCCATACCCAGCCCAAAGTAAATACCGACATAAAACCCAACACAGACCCCAGAGTGGTAATACTAAGAACAGACCAGAAATCAACAATTCCTTCCGCAGCGAGATAACCAGCCAGCACAACAAACAAATCACCTGGGATAGGAGGTAATACGTTTTCCAGATAAGCTATTACAAATAGCATCAGGTATATATTTAATGCAGAAAGGTGAAACAGCCAATCTGAGAACTCATGCGTTAATTGCTCTATCATGCTTCTATAGATCGTAACAGAGTAATGGCAGTGGCATTAATACCCTCACGGCGTCCCATTGAGCCGATTTGTTCGCCGGTTGTAGCTTTTATGGAGATATCTCCTTCAGGCATATCTAAATCACTGGCAATATTTTCAATCATTTCAGGAATAAATTCAAGTAATTTTGGTTCCTGTGCCACAATAGTAGCGTCAATATTAACAATATTATATTGATGCTTAAGTAACAGTTCTTTAGTCTTTAAAAGTAAATTTCGGCTATCAATATTTTTATATTCGGGCATGTTGTCCGGAAAATGTTTCCCAATGTCACCTAACGCTGCGGCACCCAATAGAGCATCTATTATGGCATGAATTAGCACGTCAGCATCAGAATGACCTTTAAGGCCCGAATGATGAGGTACTTCAACTCCACCAAGAATCAGTTTACGATTCTTGACAAGACGATGAACATCATATCCAAATCCAACTCTCAGCTTTTCCATACCTCTTTCATAATATATTGAGCCCGCTTTAGATCATCAGGGTATGTTAATTTGATATTTCGAACATCACCCGGTATAATTTTAACTGGGTATCCTGCAAATTCCACCAAAGAAGCATCATCGGTAAATACATTATCAGATTGCTGACCTTTTAGGTAAGCGTCAACCAAAATTTCTTTTCTGAATATCTGAGGAGTTTGAGCCAGCCAAATACCATTTCGATCCAGGGTTGATATAATGTTACCGGATTCATCAACCTTCTTTATGGTATCACTGGCTTTTACTGCTAAAATGGCAGCCCCTGTCGTTAAAGCTGCTTCACAACAGGCCATTATGTCTCTTTGGGTAACAAAAGGCCGTGCAGCATCATGAACTGCAACAAGTTCTACATCACCTACCCATCTCATAGCCATATTTACGGAGTCTCTTCTTAGTGCGCCACCCTTTCCACAAATTATCTCAGGCTTAGATTTGTAACCGGAAAATATAGTGCGAACCCTTTCAAGATTCGAATCTGATGTGGCAATAATAATACGTTGAACAATGGGAATACTTAAAAAGGCACAAACCGTATGTTCCAGTACCGTTTTCTGGCCTAACTTAATAAACGATTTAGGAACCTCACTTTTCATCCTGGTTCCTGAACCCGCTGCCGGGATGATTACAGAAAGGCTAGACATAATCCTGATTGGTTCTTCCCTTGGCATTCAAAATGTTACGAGTAGATGATTAAATAATGAGCATGGCATCACCAAATGCATAAAAGCCATATTTCTTTTTAATAGCTTCTTCGTAAGCCTGCATGAGGAAGTCATAATCAGCGAAAGCCGCGGCAAGCATCAATATAGTTGATTCGGGCCTGTGAAAATTAGTAATTAACCCCTCTGTTATTTTAAAATCATAAGGTGGATAAATAAATTTATCTGTCCAGCCAAAGGCTGGTTTAACCTTACTACTAGCCGTAATACTCGTTTCTACGGTTCGACTTGCAGTTCCTCCACAACAAATCACCTTACTCCCTTTATTTGACAGCGCATTATTGATAATATCTGTGCTTTGCTGAGAGATAAAATAGTTTTCAGAATCAGTGCGGTGTTTAGTCAAATCTTCAACCTCCACAGGCCTGAAAGTACCCCACCCTATATGCAAAGTAACCGGGACAAGATCTACACCTTTCTTTTCCAACTTTTTTAAAAGCTCAGGAGTGAAATGCATACCTGCTGCGGGTGCTGCTACAGCTCCTCTTTCGGATGCAAAAACTGTTTGATATCGTTCTTTATCAGCCTCTTCCGGTTTTCTCTTGATGTAAGGAGGAAGTGGCATCTCTCCGATTTTATCCAAAATATTGTAGAGCTCTTCATTCGACTTATCAAACAGAAAACGTATAGTACGACCCCTTGAAGTAGTATTATCCACTACTTCTGCGACAACTTCATCACCAAAGTAGAGTTTATTACCAATACGAATTTTCCTGGCGGGTTCTACAAGAACATCCCAAAGTTTATTTTCGGGTTGGAGTTCTCGTAAAAGAAATACTTCAATATCAGCATCCGTCTTTTCTTTTCTACCCTTAAGCCTCGCAGGAAAAACTTTTGTATTATTATAAACCATACAGTCACCCTTTTTGAAGTACTTATGGATGTCTGAAAATTTTTCATGAGTGATAGTCTTTTCTTTGCGATTTAAGACCATTAACTTAGCGGAATCCCTGGGCTCTGAAGGGTATTCAGGGATGATCATTTTATCAAACTTGAACTTAAAATCTGTTAACTTCATTGTTGGTATATCGGGATATCTGGAAAATAATGTAAAGTTTATTAAAATAAGAGAAATAAGCACTTATTACAAATCTAAACGGAGGTGTGCCGGAGTGGTCGAACGGGCCGGTCTCGAAAACCGTTGTGTCTTTCAGGCACCGGGGGTTCGAATCCCTCCACCTCCGCATCTAATTTTGATGAGACGTATTCCTAGTATTGAGCTAATTGCTTAATAGAGTTATATTTGAAACTTGATGCACTTGACTTGATTTAATTCATGTTATTTTTATTGGTATAATTACAGTAAATTATTTACGTTAATCATATAGAACTTGTTTTCCTTAAAATCATTCCCATTTTTATGTGCAATACAAAGAATATTTTTCTCTCTATTCTGGTTAGTGTTTTCCTTTTAGGTATTCAAAATACCGTACTCGCTCAATTTAAGGCCGATGCGCCATCCTCTCTTGACAGAACAGGTGCCGTTACCATGGAGACCGAACCTGTTGGTGATGACAAATTTCTAGGCCTGTTTAATTTCCAAATGGACCATTCTTATGAAATGTCAATGAGTAGTGTTGGCGGGAATACTTATAATCAAAACTTCTACACCAATACTATGCACTTCGATTTTAATAATAATCTGTATGGTCGTGTGGATTTAGGTTTAGCTCATTCACCATTTGGTAATAGCATGATGGGTAATGACCAGTCTACACAAATTCTCGTCCGCAATGCAGAGTTGAATTATAAGTTAAATGACAACACTCGTTTTCGCTTATCCTTCCAGCAGCAACCAGCAGGCTATGGTTATGGACGAGGTTATTATAACAGATATAATCAAGGCTATCACAGGAGTTACAATCCCTTTCTAGATGGATGGTAAACAACGATCTCAATCCTACTGAATGATCAATAATATCAAAGCCGGTTATACGCTTAATGCTATTCTTGGTTTTCTCAGTATTCTCCTCGTTGTACTCTTGTTTTCATTGATCAGTCGAATATATCATCCACGGATTGATTCCGAACGTTCAGAGGTCAATACCCGGCTAATTGGTAATATTATCCAATTAGAAGTTTTGAATGGTTGTGGTGTAAGTGGCATTGCAACAGTCTTCACTGCTAAACTTCGTCAAAATGGATTCGATGTAGTGGAAACAGGTAATTTTGACACTTTTGATATTCCTGAAACGTTAATCATTGACCGATCAGGTAATCTTCAAAATGCAAAAAAATTAGCAGCAGCCTTGGGAGTCAGTGAAAAGAACATCATCCGAGAAACCTCCCCTGATTTTTACCTGGATGCAACTATCGTCATTGGAACTGACTATAATAAACTAAACCTATATTAATGCATGACATCAAACTCTAAAGTAAAAACGGCCCAAAGCAATACACGTAATAATTTTAGTAACTCAAAGCATCTTGTTGATGTAATTAGTTCAGCTTTACTGGAAAAAAAAGCTGAAGATATTGTCCTTTTGGATGTGACGAAACTTACAACTTTAACTGACTATTTCATCGTTTGTCATGGGGGGTCCGAGACTCAAATAAAAGCGATTAGCTCCAATGTTACCGAAAAAACTATGGAGGTATTGGAAGAGAGGGAATGGAGAAGAGAAGGCCTCGATGCTAAACGCTGGGTCGTACTGGATTATGTAAACGTTGTAGTCCACATATTCAATAAAGAATCACGTGAGCATTACGGACTCGAACGTATGTGGAACGATGCCCAAATTACTAGTATTAAAGATAACTGAATGGTTCACTGGTACATATTAACCGGGATCACTTTGCTGATGATAGCCTGTGGTTCATCCAGGACAGAAAACAATCGAGATCTTAGTACTTCAGAGAATTCAACTCAGCAGCCCGACAGTATCTCCATTACTCAACCCTCAGATTCTGATTTTAGCACTGGTCCTGTATACATAAATCAAGTTGCTAAAATAAAACACAAAGGTAAAACTCAACTTCAAATCACCGGAATGCTTCCTGATGGTTGCAGCCAACTGTATGATATAAATTATACCATAGATCAGAATGAACTTCATCTAGACCTTAAGAGCTGGCGTCCAGATGATGCTTTATGTACCCAGGCTTTGGTTGAATTTATCCATATCAGCGACAAAATAAAAAAAGACGTTCTAGAACAAATTGATTATTACGTTATTGAGGGAATAAAAACTGAACTAAATTCAGACCTCGACTAGATTCCGAATAACTAATCTATCTTATTCTCCGGCTTTATATTCTTCTTTTTATCGGAACTACATTATCCACAGGATAATTTCATATTTTTAGAGTTTTTCTATGAAATATGAATCTCAAAAGAGCCTGCAGAATCCACCACGGTTTCAGTTAATCAGGAAAGAGGCCTATCTGACTCTGAGATTGGGATTACCTATCATTGCTGCTCAATTGCTGCATATGTCGATGAGCTTTGTGGATACTGTCATGTCAGGGAACTATGGCACACTAGATCTGGCTGCAGTAGCATTGGGATCCAGTTTATTTTATCCTATATATGCTTTAAACGGCGGTATCCTGATGGCAATGAGCCCCATTATTTCTCATCTTTATGGAGCTCGCAAATTTGCTCTCATAGGAAAAAACGTCCGCCAGGGCTTATGGTTGGCTTTAATATTATCAATTCCTGCAATTCTTGCCCTACGCAACCTTGATTTTATTTTGATATTAATGGGTATACCTACAGATACCCAAGCCATTACCAGTGGTTATGTTAACGCTATTGCATGGGGATTGCCAGGGGCTTTTGGTTTTATGGCATTACGTTATTTCAATGAATCCTTAGGTAATTCCAGACCCATAATGTATGTAGCCTTAATAGGTTTGGCCTTTAATATTGCCGGTAACAATGCATTGATTTATGGCCGTTTTGGTTTTCCTGAACTCGGTGCAGTGGGTACGGGATGGGCAAGTGCCATTGTATTATGGGCTATGTTTATAAGCCTTCTTATATATACCTGGTCAAAGAAAAATTATAAACGATTTAATTTATTCCAAAATCTTAGATGGCCTGAAAAACAATATTTAGGTGAGATATTAAGATTAGGCATTCCTATTGGGATCAGCTCCACAATGGAGGTGACTATGTTTGCCCTTACTGCCCTACTGATGGGATCTTTGGGAACATTGGCAGTTGCGGGTCATCAGGTTGCCATTAATATCGCAGCGCTTACATTTATGATACCGTTTGGCTTGTCTTCCGCTATTACCGTGAGAGTGGGGCATGCCCTGGGGCGAGGCTCTTTGACAAATGCACGATTTGCAGGTTTCGTGGGAATCACCTTATCGGTAATGATCATGACTTGTACTGCTATATTAATGTTCACATTTCCTGGTCACATAACCAGTATTTATACGAATGATCCTGATGTTCAGTCTATAGCTATTGGACTGATTTATATGGCAGCCATTTTTCAAATCTCCGATGGACTACAGGTTAGTGGATATGGAGCATTAAGAGGGTTGAAAGATACCAAAATTCCCATGTATGTAAATCTCCTGGCTTACTGGATAATTGGCCTGCCTCTAGGTTACATCCTGGGTATTTATTTGAAATTTGGTCCTCAGGGACTATGGATTGGTCTAATTTCGGGCTTAAGTGTGGCTGCTTTATTGCATAATATCCGCTTTAATGTATTGACAAAATAACTATCTTCATATATTCAGGAATAACATTATATCTTATTTTATAATATGATGGCTGAACTCAAGAATATCTTTTTAGGTTTCATTAGGTTAATAGGTTAGCAATGTACATTTAACATATAATATGTCTGTATATATCCATCACATCGATACCGAGGTACCCGAAACCAGTTATAAACAAGAGTTCATTCGTGATCTAATGAAAGCTAATGTCAGTACTAAACGAGGAGTACAGAGCATCATCCACCGGGTATATAACAATTCTGGCATAGATCAACGTCATAGTGTGATCACCGACTTCAATTTGAACAGTTATCCACCACTTTTTTTTGAATCAAATGGAAAGGCTTTACCGGCTGCCAGGACCAAAGCCCGTAATGATACTTATATCAGAAAGGCAAAGCCCCTCTTTAGCCATGTTGCAGAAAAAACCATAAAAAATTGTCAGGGCATCGAAAAGGAAGATATCACACATCTAATCACGGTCTCATGTACCGGTTTCTTTGCTCCCGGCCCTGATTTTCATATTGTTAAAGAGCTTGGATTAGATCCTTCAACTCAGCGTTATCATATCGGTTTTATGGGGTGTTACGCTGCTTTTCCCGCTATAAAAATGGCAGCCGCCTTTTGTGAAGCCGATCCTGATGCTGTCGTCCTTATAGTTTGCCTTGAACTGTGTACTCTGCATCTGCAGCTTCGTGAAGAGCTGGATTTTATCATTTCGGCGTCTGTATTTGCTGACGGGGCAGCCTCGTTATTAATAAGCGCACGTCAACCTCATGAAAATTCTCAAAGTCTGATCATCAAGCAACTTGGCAGTGATATTACTCCTAATGGGGAGGATGACATGGCTTGGACTATAGGAGATTTTGGCTTTGATATGACCCTTTCAACTTATGTTCCTGATATCATAAAATCCAATATTGGGCAGATCATATCTAACCAGCTGAACTCAGCTAATTTGGATAAAGGTAATATTGATTACTGGGCTATACACCCTGGAGGAAGAGCCATTTTGGATAAAATTCAGCAAAGTATGGAATTGTCAGACGTGCAAGTCGCCTCTTCGAGAAAAACATTGAAAGAATATGGAAACATGAGCAGTGCAACCATATTATTTGTATTAAAAGACGTAATTGAAAATTCGGTTAACAAAAAAGACAAAAATGTTATGGCCATAGCTTTCGGACCCGGCCTGACAATCGAAACAGGCCTATTCGAATTATCACCGTCCTTAAATCCGAAAAGAAGTATTCACCAGAATGACACTGCCCGTTCAGTGATATCTTAACCATTATTCTATCCACTTTTTATATGCCACTGGTACTTAGGAAAAGGGCAACAAATTTATCTGAACAAATGGATGAAGCGGATTGTGATCACGAAATGCTTAAAAATACATATAAGCAATTTCGCCGTATGAACCCCCTAATCTCCCGCTGGAAGTTAATTTATGCACGTTTCATTAAACCAGAACTGGACGCAAATAAAATTAATACCATGCTGGATATAGGTTTTGGTGGCGGTGATATCCTCTTCAGCATTTCAAAATGGGCAAAAAAAGATGGCTTTAAGCTAAAGATAACTGGGATTGATATCGCAGAGAGGGCATTAAAATATGTACACACATTACCAAACGATCCCGATATTGATTTTAGACTGGCTAGCCTCAAATCGGTCAGAGCGGCCAATGAAAAATATGATTTCGTGATATCCAATCACCTTTTGCATCATTTGGATACTCAGTATCTTTCAATAATGCTCGGTGACTTGTCTGAAATAGCAAAAAAGCGGGTTATATTTAATGATATTGAACGTGCTGATTTTGCCTATCTGGGATTTCTTTTGTTTATCGGCCCTTTCCTCAGAAATTCTTATGCACGGCCTGATGGGCTCATATCAATAAAACGCAGCTATACAAAACGAGAACTTGAAAAGACTGTACCGCCCAAGTGGAGGATAATCAAAGTTTTCCCTTTTCGGCTGGTGTTAATTTCAGACTAAATACCTAAATCATATCATGTTAGGGCAACAACATTATGACGTTGTTATTGCCGGGGCTGGACCTGTTGGTTTATTCATGGCACTCAGGCTTTCACAGCTTGGTCTTAATTATCTGATTCTCGAAAAAAGACATGTGCGTTTCACCCATTCCCGTTCCATTGGGATTCATCCTCCGTCACTTGAAATGCTTGATCAGTTAAATATTAGTGATCAACTAATTAAGCAAGGTGTTCGCATAGAAGAAGGTCATGCATATCAGGATCAACATACTGTTCTTGGGACTCTTAACTTCAAATTATGTCCAAAGCCTCACTGTTACGTATTGTCTATTCCCCAACACCAAACTGAATCCATCCTGGAAAATGCCTTGCCCGACCACAAAGCATTAAAAAAAGGCTTCGAGATCATAACCTTTAATCAGTATGATCATTCCATACAAATTGATTTTAAGGATGAATTCAATAGCACTCAAAGTGTGGAAGCATCCTACCTGGTAGGTTGTGACGGGAAAAATAGTACTGTCAGGAAGAAAGCCGGCATTACCTTTCAGGGTGATATTTATCCTTATCATTACGCTATGGGGGACTATAAAGATGATACCCAATTCGGGAGCCGGGCTGCAATCTTTTTGAGTGGAGATGGACTCGTAGAATCCTTTCCTCTGCCGGGTAACAAACGCCGTTGGGTTACTGAACTTCAATCCGGTTACAAAGAATGCGCTCAGGAAAAATTCCTTCAAATTATTCAAGAGAGAACAGGGTATAACCCTAATCCATTAAACAATTCAACGTATTCAACCTTCATCGCAGAACACTTTCTGGCAAGCCGGTTTTATTTTGGGAGAGTATTTCTTGCAGGTGATTCTGCCCATATAGTTAGTCCTATTGGTGGTCAAGGCATGAATTTAGGCTGGTTGAATGCCTGGCATTTGGCTAATGCAATGGCAATTGCTAGAAAAAATGAAATGTCTGGAGATATTATTTTTAAAACCTGGGAGAAACAAAGAATGAAATCTGCAGAAAAAGCCATTAAACGAGCTGAGTTTAATATGGCATTAGGTCAAAAGAGCAACTGGCCCCGATTGAGAGGCCTAACCATAAAAAGGTTACTACGTTACCCTTTCAATAGAGCAATAGCTAATAGATTCACCATGAGAGGTTTAAACTAATATTATATCATTTTTGTGTATAGTGTATCTTTAAAAAAGATTAATCCAAAACTTCGATATTTCATAAGAGTTTAGACTATAAATAAGTAACTTAAGCATAATTAGCTTTATAACTATATATCTAATATGAAAAAACTAAAGATAGGCCTTCTATCCGTCATAGCTATGATGGTTTTAACATGCGATCGGGATCTCGAAAATGAACTAAGACCAATTGAAGGCACGGTACAAGTACTCGTTGCTGAAACACACATGGAGGTTGGCCCGCCTATGATCGTGGTTCATTTTGAAACGCAAGCCAGACACCCCTGTTCTAATTTTGAAATTCAAAATGAATTTTCTATCGAGAGCGGAATGATTATAAGTGATTTTGAGGGTATACTGGAACCTTCTCTTTGCCAGGGTTCACAAGGTCCGGCTACTTCGACTAAATTCACAGATCTACAGGATGGAAAATATTTATTGGAGATCAATTATGAAGAAAATACCGATCTTTATAATATCACCATTGCCGTTGACTCTATTGCCATAATAGCAGAGGAACAAAGCTTTACCAATAATCCTTTTGAAGTATCATGGCGATTTCCTAAGAACTCCTTAGCGTATTTATGCGGTACAGTTAACGGATCACAGGAACCATGTGATAATTTCCAAGCAATTCTGAATGAAATGAACATGGAAGAATTCACTTTCTCAGATGAAGGTTATACACCTTATCCTGACTCAACGATTGGTTTTGGCTATAACGCTCCTGCTGCATTCTACAAGTATACCAGCGATACTGATTTTCAGGAAGCCTCTTCAAAGTTACTTGAATATGATGAAGATGTTAATGCAAGAGAACTGGGGGTCGTTATGTTTCTGATCAGCTGGGAATTCAATGAAGTTTCAATCGGCACCCAACAATAGCCGATCACCTAAATAAAAAGCCCGGAACATGAACTGCTCCGGGCTTATGTGCAAGTAGTGATAACTACATTTATTTGCGATTTAGGACTCAGTACCCAGTCGTTTTCTAAGTACTGTCTGTAAAATACCACCATTTCGGTAATAGTCAACCTCTACAGGGGTATCAATACGGCATAACGTGTCAAATTCAACCGTAGTGCCGTCATTTCTTTGGGCTAATACCTTGATTCCCTGACGGGCTTTAAGGGTATCAACAAGTTTGATGGAAAAAGTTTCTGAACCATCAAGGCCTAATGTTTCGGCACTTTCACCTTTCTTATATTCCAGGGGTAAAACACCCATTCCTACTAGATTTGAACGATGAATCCGCTCAAAAGACTCTGCAATAACAACCTTAACGCCAAGAAGGTTAGTCCCTTTTGCTGCCCAGTCACGGGATGATCCTGTACCATATTCTTTGCCGGCCAGCACGACCAATGGGGTGTCAGATTCTTTATACTTTTGTGCCGCATCAAAAATAAACATGATTTCATCGGATGGGAAGTACTTTGTATAGCCTCCCTCAGTTCCCGGTGCAAGCTGGTTCTTCAGCCTCACATTGGCAAAAGTTCCACGAGTCATCACCCGGTCATTCCCGCGGCGTGAACCATATGAATTGAAATCAACCTGCTCCACACCATTTTCCAACAGATACCGTCCCGCCGGAGTATCTACTTTAATAGCACCGGCAGGTGATATATGATCTGTGGTAATGGAATTGCCGACTTTTACCAGCACCCGGGCGTTTTCAATCGATTGGATGGCATCTGTCTCAGGAGTCATTTCCTCAAAAAATGGTGGCTCCTGTATATAAGTGGAATCAGCATTCCATGCATATATTTCAGCTCCGGTTACGGGAATATTATTCCATTCTTCATTGGATTCGGCAATACCATCATACATTTTATGAAACAAATCAGGGCGAACGGCATTATCCAGAAATTCAAGGATTTCATCAGTTGATGGCCAGATATCTTTTAGATAAACGTCCTTCCCGTCCGAGCCCTTTCCAATGGGTTCATTTATTAAGTCAATATCTACCGTACCGGCCAACGCATACGCTACTACCAGTGGAGGCGATGCCAGATAATTGGCTTTTACATTTTGATGGATACGGCCTTCAAAATTACGATTCCCGGAAAGAACCCCAGCAACAATCAAATCACCTTCATTGATCGCGGCTTCCACAGCTTCGGGCAATGGTCCGGAGTTCCCAATACAGGTTGTGCATCCATAACCAACTAACTGAAATCCGAGTTTGTCCAGGTAGGGTGTCAAACCACTTTCATTCAAATATTCAGTCACCACCCGGGATCCCGGCGCAAGCGAGGTCTTAACATAGGGAGGAACCTTCAGGCCTTTCTCAAGTGCTTTTTTCGCTACTATTCCGGCTCCTAACATTACTGATGGATTAGATGTATTCGTACAACTTGTGATAGCGGCAATAACGACATCGCCATGCTTCATTTCAACGGTTTGACCGTTTTTAAAGGTGCCTCTGCTAGCCAGTTCTTCTTGTGTTAAAGCAAAACCCGCTGTTGGATCTTCTGAAACAAGAGAATTTTCAAAAGACTGCTTTAACTCCCTCATAGGAACACGATCCTGCGGACGTTTGGGGCCTGCCAGAGAGGTCTCAACGGTAGACAGATCCAGATGCATCGTGTCACTGAACATAGGCTCTTCCACATCATCAGTACGGAATAGACCCTGCGCTTTGGTATAACGTTCTACCAATTGAAGAAGATCATCCGATCGACCTGTACGACTCATATATCGTAATGATTCTGCGTCAATCGGGAAGAAACCGACAGTGGCTCCATATTCCGGAGCCATGTTTGCTATGGTAGCCCGGTCAGGCAGACTCATATTGCTTAACCCTTCACCATAAAACTCTACAAACTTACCAACCACACCTTTTTTACGAAGCATTTGTGTAACCGTGAGCGTAAGGTCTGTGGCGGTTACACCTTCAGGCAATTCTCCTGTCACTTTAAATCCAACAACTTCCGGCATGAGCATATAAATAGGCTGACCCAGCATAACCGCTTCGGCTTCAATTCCGCCAACGCCCCAGCCTACAATACCTAGGCCATTGATCATCGTCGTATGCGAATCGGTGCCAACAAGAGAATCCGGGTAAGCGATAAGCTCATTTTGCTCAACTTTTGTAAATACTCCTTTAGCCAGATACTCAAGATTTACCTGATGAACGATTCCTCTTGCCGGAGGTACAACGCTGAAGTTATCAAATGCCTTCTGACCCCAGCGGAGAAATTCATATCGCTCACGATTACGCTCAAACTCAATTTCACTATTCAGTTGAAAAGCCGTATCCATACCGAAATTATCAACCTGCACCGAGTGGTCGATGACCAAATCTACAGGTACCTGGGGGTTGATGGAATTTGGATTACCCCCCAGTCTTTTGGTAGCTGATCTTAAAGCTGCAAGGTCAACAACTGAGGGCACCCCTGTAAAATCCTGAAGCACCACACGGGCAGGCTTAAATGGAATTTCAGTACTGGCAGGTTTAATAGGATCATATTCAGCCAGGTTCTTTACATCCTGATCGGTCACCGTATAGCCATCATATTCACGCAGAACGGATTCCAGCAATATCTTGATAGAATAGGGCAATCTGTTGATATTGCCCAGGCTCTGCTTATCAAGTTCTTGCAGGCTATACATAAAAGCCTTACCTGATCCGGTATCAAACTCTACTTTTGTTTTTTCTAACTCGCTTTTAGATTCCTTCATCTGTACTTCCTTATTTTCGGGGGAATAACCAGCCTCTTCTAAATAGTCAATAGTTGCAAAACTGACTTCCCGTGGATAGTCTTAATTTGTTATGGGCAGGCAAATATAAGGATTATAGAGGATATCTGCAGGTAAACATTTCAATCATCAGCCATAATCATTCTGTCTTGATCAAAGCTAGCAGAAGCTTAATGAGGATAATCAAAATGGAGAGTAAGTGATCTTCGCTATTCTACCTTTTAACTACACAAACAATCCATCCCTTAGTGAGTCATCACACAGTATAGTATTTCAAACCCTCCATTGATAACTTTTCTGTTTCATATCAGTCAGGGGGAAATTCATCTGTATTTTTTCTTAATAAGCAGATAGGACTGAGTCGATGATTCTCAGTTCATATAAACCATAATAATAAAAAATAATAAGTAGAACCGTAAATTATTATATATTGATTCTATAAATTTATTTTTTGCATAAATGCTAACGCTTTGGCTTGTTACAAGGAATAAGCGTTGGCCTCAATTCTATCGACTTAGGCTTTAATGTCATCTCTACCCTCCACACACAAAAAACATGAAATCAAACAAAAAAACCACAGATCTTCAAGATCCGAAAACAATACTGGCAGCACTATGGTTATTCGCCATGTTAACCTACACCTATGGTGACGTCGTCACTAACATGGATCCTATCAAGCACGGTTCATTAGAATTGACTGAAGGATTCCTCTTAGGGGGCTCCATATTTATGATGATCCCACTATCAATGGTTCTCTTGTCTCGAATATTGAATTATAGTTCTGTTCGCATGACAAGCATGATCGCAGGATCAATAATGACTGTTGCTCTGATAATGACTCTTTTTGTCGCAGTTCCGACGATGTATTACGCATTTTTCGCAGTCATAGAAATTTCGACTACGGGATTCATAACATGGTATGCATGGCGTAACCCAGCCGGGATCGATGGCAACATTACATTAACTGATGGAAATCTTCATGAAGTTAAAATGTAATCAACCTGTTAAAAATTTTATGGATAAAAAATATCACCATCGCAAGCACTTTGTGATTAACTTTATGATCTTACACCTGTCTAATTTTGTATAGTTTTAGTGATTTTACCGAAGAGAATAATTGCCAAATCTGCCTGACAGTTTTGAACTAATATTTTGCAAAAAAATATCCCCGGGCAACTTTATTTATCAACTCCTAGACTGGCTTTATACAAGTCCCATACCCCGGGGCTTTGCATAAGGCTTGAGTAAGACTTGCCTGGGACGAGGTCTCCAAAAAAAAGTGTGGATTTTGAGCTAAAAATCATCTTCTATTTGACCCTCTTGCTGTCCTTGAAACCTCTGATTATTTTCAAAAAAGTATCATAATATTTATTCGATTTCGAACTCATATTTTGTACTAGATTTACAACCGGTTTTGGCAAGCCTGCACTCGGCTGGTATTGCTCGAACTCATGGCCATCAACATTCACAATGGTTACATATCGGGATATAAAATGAATTTCGTAAGTTTTCGGTACTAACTTGAAGTCCGAAAATAGAGTAATAATTGGTAAACTTATTCTATATTTTCAAGACTTCATGTGGCTTTATATGAGCCTCATTCAATCTCATTAGATTTCAATGAACGGCGGGTCAATAAATACATTTCTTGTAATCGGCATCGACGGAGGCGGGACAAAAACTATCGGCCGTTTGACCGATAGCAGGGGCTCCATTTTAGCCGAGCACCATGAAGGTCCTTCGAATTATCAGGTTTGTGGAGCCGATGCTTGTGCAGAAACGTTATACCAGCTAATCAACATACTATGTGATCAAGCTAAACAAAAGCCCTCAGATATTCGATCTATTGTTATCGGACTTGCTGGTGCAGGCCGGCAAAAAGAAAGGGATACAATTTTCTGTCTATTGGATAAGAAACTTAATTCCGTCATAAAATTAAATATAGTCAGCGATGCCGACATTGCTCTCGACGCCGAATATGGTGAAGAGCCTGGGGTTATTATCATAGCAGGTACGGGTTCCATAATTTTTGGCAGAAATCCTGATGGCAAAAATATACGAGCAGGTGGCTGGGGGCCTATCATCGGGGATCCCGGCAGTGGCCATGACATTGGGTTAAAAGCACTTCAAAAGATCAGCCGTATTTTTGACGGACTTGATGAAAAGAGTGAATTATTAGATCGGTGCGCGGAATCTGGTATTGAAACACCCGAAACTTTCATTAAGGCCGTTTATCAAGACATGATGGTCCCATCCAAATTGACTTATCCCGTTTTCGAAGCTGCTCGGAATAATGATAAAAACGCATTGAATATACTTAACCAGGCAGCCGAAGGACTAACGAATTTATTGGCAGGTTATCTGAACGGATTTTCACACATGCAGGAAATACCTATAACTTTAAAAGGTGGTATGCTGGAAAATGATACTATATATCGTCGTATCCTCCTGCGTAAAATGGAAGAACTACCTTACCACTTTAAAATTAATGAGTTCATCAATAATAGTATAGACGGTGCTATAAACATGGCTTTACGCAATGCCTGAAACCCACTATCAAAGCATATACCCCACTTCAGATATCTCCAGAATGAAATATCCTTCGTTTTTCGCTTTCTTTATCATACTATCTACATCCTTTTTGTCATGTGCAGCACAGCTTGAAGTTGACCCTCCCCATGAAGATGAACCCACTATTATCAATAATAAGACTATTGAATCTGGTGATGATGTTCGCCGTTTATTACAATCTGAATCAGGTTGGGTCAGGAATACACTCGCTAAGATGACTCTGGAAGAAAAAGTTGCCCAACTTATGTCGCCGCGTGTCAATTCCTATTACCTCAGCCATGACAGCGACCAGTACAAACAAATGCTACATTATGTGGAGGAGCTAAAAGTAGGTGGATTGACATTCTTCCAGGGAAATATCTTTGAGTTAGCTTCCTACACGAATGATATGCAACAGAGGGCGGAGATCCCCTTACTCATCAGTTCCGATTATGAACGTGGTGTAGCCATGAGGATTAATCGTGCAACCTTATTCCCGGTCAATATGGCCTTGGGTGCCACAAGAGATGAAACACTGTCATACCGTGTAGGGAAAGCCATAGCCCGGGAAGGCCGGGCACTGGGTGTACATCAGAACTTTGCCCCCGTCCTGGATATTAATAATAACCCCGGGAACCCTGTGATTAACGTGCGCTCATTTGGAGAAGACCCTGAACTGGTATCTGATATGGGTTTATCTTATATGCGAGGCTTACATGATGGCGGGATGATTTCGACAGGTAAACATTTCCCCGGTCATGGAGATACAAACGCCGACTCTCATATTAACTTACCTGTAATACCCTACAATATGGACAGGCTAAGTGAAATAGAGCTTATACCCTTCCGTCATACTATTGATAATGGACTGATGTCTGTGATGAGTGCCCATATTACCCTGCCGAAATTAACGGAAGAAAAAGGAACCCCTGCCACCCTCTCTAACCGGGTCATGACCACTTTGCTTCGCGAAGAGATGGGCTTCTCAGGCATAATAGTAACAGATGCAATGGATATGCATGGTATATCGGCTAATTATGCTTCCGGGGAAGCTGCCGTATTAGCCATCAAAGCCGGAGTGGATATGATCCTGTTACCGCCAAACCCACGTGAAGCTATCGATGCAGTGGTAGCTGCAGTTGAAATTGGTGAAATTTCTCATGAAAGAATTGATCAATCTGTTATAAAAATTCTCTCGGCCAAAGAATGGTCAGGCTTAGACGAAAGTCGTTTTATTGACATGAATAAAATCCGCCCTATTGTAGCTAACAGAGAACATCAGGATCTTTCCCGTGAAGTAGCCCGCCGGTCAATGACACTGGTTCGAAATAAAGACGACGTTCTGCCATTAAATCCGCGAGGGCGAAAAAAAGTCTTAATTATCAGTATCACAGACCGGGAAGATCAAATGATGCTGCCCACACGGGCAGAATATGGGTTGCCCTATCACCCAACGGGGAATTATTTTACAGAACTGTTCCGAAGAGAATATGGTAATATTGAGGTAATGAAATTAGACCCAAGAAGCAATCAACAAGAAATCGAAAGTTTGCTTGTGAAAGCGAAAAAGGCTGATGTTATTATTGGTGCCTCATATATTTTATCCCGTTCGGGCGCAGGATCAATAGGGATACCCGAAGATAATATGAAAGCTCTTCGGCAAATTGCTCTGATGGATAAGCCATTTATACTCACTTCCTTTGGTGATCCATATTTCATTAGTACCGTACCCGGTGTACAGGCTTATCTTTGTGCCTATTCCGATTCGGAGGCTGCGATTGAGGCGGCTATACAAACCATATTTGGCAAAAATAATCCACTCGGAACTTTACCTGTTACAATCCCCGGTTATGGGGACTTTGATCAGGGACTGAATTACAAATAAAGAGACTATGGAAATGGAAGAAAAGTACAATTTCCCAAATATAAGAAGCCTAGTATAGAGGCAATGAAGGGTCAATTTGCCGGGCCCATTCGTGAATGCCACCTTTTAGATTTTTAGCATTCGTGAAACCATTCTCTTGAAGTATCTTGACGGCTTCAGCACTTCTTTTTCCACTTCGGCAATGAACGATAATCTCATCGTCTTTCCCGACCTTGATATCATCCAGACGTTCTTCAAGTTGTCCGAGCGGTATCAGGTCGCCATTAATATTGGCAATATCATATTCATGCGGTTCACGCACATCCAAAACATAAGGCTTATCTTGCTGTTCCAGTTTTTGCTCAAGCTCTTTAACTTCAATTTCTTTGATATCCATCAAGCGTACCGTTTAGTGGTTGAGATTAGTTCTAACTGTTCAAAATAGAAGTTTTTGATCAATTTATGAAACATGGCATTATTTTGATATCGCTGTTCTCATTTTTATAAACCTTTGGAAAGAAGTATATACCCAATCGAACCGTAAAATTATTTTTTATTAGATTATCGAATGATCTATCAACGAACAGGGTTCTTTATATGTAAATATTTATTAGTACAAACTTTTGGTTATTAATACAAATTCATCATTTAATGTTAAAACATAGAACATTCTTCAAAGTTTTCGCTGCTATTTTTGTTATTTTCGCAATGCACTGCATTTATTCCGATACAGTAATAGCACAAGCAAACTCTGAAAACGGAGGAAATTTTGGTATAGGTGTTATGTTCGGTGAACCTGCAGGTATTTCTATAAAATCGTGGAATGGTGCACGTTCTGCCTTCGATGTTGGCGCTGCATGGTCGCTTACCGGCAGAAATGAAGCCGTTCACCTGCACGCCGATGTTTTACTCCATTCCTGGTTCAGTGATATTGATGTTGGAAGGCTGGCATTTTATTATGGCCTGGGAGGCCGCATCATATTTGCCGGTGATGCCACAGCAGGAGTCCGATTTCCATTGGGACTCAACTATGTATTTCAAACTATTCCTTTTGACATCTTCGTTGAGGCCGTGCCTATTTTTGACGTCACACCTGATACTAAATTTGCAGGCAATGGAGCCATTGGTATACGCTATTATTTTTAATAAAAGCCTTATATCAAGACATCTTTTCTAATTTGCTACACAATGAACAGAGATCTGCTTAATATTTCGGATGAATCCGTTCAAAAAGCTACCGGAAAAACCTGGGAACAATGGGTAGAATTCCTTGATTAGTCCGCTAGCTTTTTGATCGTTACCGTTATGATAAACTGCTAATTGGAATACCAGTCTTTCAACTTTACTTCTACATCAACATCGGCATCATCAACTAGCTTTTTAAATTCTTCGATATCTTGTCCGCGATGATGGTAAGGATAAACCACAGAAGGTTGAAAATCTATAACTGCATCGGAAGCTTGGTTAATATCCATAGTATATGGCAAATTCATGCACACAAAAGCGATATCAATATCTTCAAGATTTCGCATTTCAGGTATATCCTCAGTATCTCCTGATAGGTACACTTTCATATCTCCAAAATTAATAAGGTAGCCATTCCCCCGCCCTTTTGTATGACGGATAGGTTCATCACCGGGAAGATTATACATTGGGATAGCGGATACTTCAAGTTTCATTATTTCTTCAGCATCACCATTATCCATGATCACTAGCTGATCCTTTCTTTCCAACTGATCGGCTACAGCCTGGGGTACTACAAATAGTGTATTTTCAGTATTCAGCGCATCCAGTGTCTCAGAATCAAGGTGATCTCCGTGTATGTCTGTGATAAAGATGAGGTTTGGATCATCAAATTGGGTAAACAGGTCTGCACCTCCATAGGGATCAACAAAAATCACCTTATCGTTTAGTGTAAAAGCTACAGATCCATGATTAATGGGATATACGGTAAGCGTACCCAATTCTGTATGGTACTCATCAGGCGAATTCGACAATTGAGCAAAAGCCTGAAAGGATGCTGTGAAAATTAATAAAACCAATAAAATTTGGTATTTCATAATAGCTCCGATCAAAAGGGTTATCCATAGGTATAATATTGGATGTATTAAATTTTATCCAATATCAGAAGAAGATAATAGTTTTAGTAAATAGCAAGATAGAGTTATTTAACAAGTTGTTGCAGTAATGAATCGACTGTCAGAGAGGGATTATTATGATATCAGATACTCAACCAAGGATTGGAATATACCGGCCTGCTTTATGGATTAAAATGCGAACGAATTCGCCTGATCCTGAACCATATGAACCGCCAAACCCATCACCCGAACGTCCTGATCCTCCCCTTCCTGAACGACCAGATCCGTTACCACCTGAACAACCAGATCCACCGTTGCCTGAACGTCCGGATCCACCTCAACCTGAACGTCCCGATCCACCCCCTCCTGATCGTCCAGACATTCCCTCACCCTTATATTAAGTGCTTATTGATACCGGTCCAGTTTAAACTGCTGACCAAGGTATAATTTCTTGGCTTCTTCATCTTCGGCCAGAAAATCAGCAGTACCGGATTTGAGGATGCGACCTTCAAACATAAGATAGGCTCTGTCCGTAATGGCCAGTGTTTCATGAACATTGTGGTCGGTTATCAGGATTCCAATATTCTTTGTTTTTAATGACCGGATAATTTGCTGGATATCTTCTACAGCTATTGGGTCTACTCCGGCAAAGGGCTCATCCAGCAGAAGGAACTTAGGCCTGGTTACCATTGCCCGTGCAATTTCCGTTCTACGGCGTTCTCCGCCAGACAGGCTGTAGCCTTTATTATTTACCACCTTTTGAAGATGAAATTCTTCGATGAGTTCATCAGCCCGTTGTTTTCTCTCAGCCTTAGGGATAGAGAAAAATTCCAATACGGCCTCCAAATTCTCCCTCACGGTCAGATTCCTGAACACACTGGCTTCCTGGGACAGATACCCCACTCCCAGCCGCGCGCGCTGATACATAGGTTTTCGTGTAATATCCTCTTCATTCAGGAAGATTTTGCCACTTTCAGGATTAATTAATCCAACAAACATATAAAAAGTAGTCGTTTTACCTGCCCCATTCGGGCCCAGCAAACCAACAATCTCCTCCTGGTTCACTGAAACAGTGACATCATCGACTACTTTGCGTTTTTTGTATCGCTTTACCAATCCGGAGCAATGAAGCTTCATCTTCGAATCGGGTTGTTGAAGGCTAGTCAGCTTCGTCTTGTAATCCGTTTCAGTTTGTGACATGATCTTTGATTTTACAGCGTGTAACTTTGAAGATTTTTCAAAAGGGCAGAAAGCAAATCTATGCCTGAGTCTATGTCTGTTTTAGAGGCCGTTTCAACGGCACTATGTACATAGCGGGTAGGAGTGGAAATACACCCTACATGTGCCCCCACTCCCGTCAGGTATTGCATGGCCGACGTATCGGTCCCCCCTGCCGTCAAAACTTCCGGCTGAAACCTTATTTTGTTCTTCGTGGCAGTTTCTTCCATAAACTTTACCAGAGAGGCCGTGCAGATAACACTTCCATCCATAATTTTGATGGCTGTTCCTTTGCCCAATTCCGTGATTCTTTGTTGGGCCTCCACCCCCGGAAAATCATTGGCAAGTGTAATATCAAGGTTAATCCCAACATCCGGCCTGATATTGGATGCAGCAACCCTTGCGCCCCTCAGGCCAACTTCTTCCTGTACAGTGAATACTCCATAGAAATCGATGTTTAGGTCATCGGCTTTCTTTATAGCCTCTAAGAGGATATATACCGATACCCGGTTATCAAGTGATTTGCCGGTTACATGATCACCCATTTCAATCATCTCCCGGTCACGGACAATCAGCGTACCCGGCTTGATAAGTTGTTTGACTTTTTTTGCCGGTAAGCCAATATCAATGAAAAGTTCTTCGATTTTCGGCGCTTTACTTTTATCCTCGTCCTTAAGAAGATGAGCCGGCTTGCACCCAATTACCCCCGGCAGCGGCTTATCGGCCAGAACTGTTACGCGTTGAGTATACAATGTTCTGGCGTCGAACCCCCCGAGTGTATGGAACCGGATAAACCCATTATCATCAATGAATGTAGTGATCAACGATATTTCGTCCATATGGGCTGCAGCCATAACTTTTAAGTCACCCTTGCCTTTTCTGACTATAAGATTCCCAATCGAGTCGGTCTCGATGGAGTCTGCATAGCCTTCAAGCTGCTCTTTTATGTAATCTCTAAGTCTGTGTTCAAAGCCTGGGGCGGCCGGGGTCGCGACGATTTCTTTGAGTATGGGTAGGTTCAAGGTCTTTGGTTTATACAAATTTTAAAGTTCAACGGCTTTCAGGCTGCTCAGTACAGATTCAAAGATTAGTTTTCCATGATCTGATCCTATTTGTGTTTCTACTGCCCTTTCCGGATGCGGCATCATACCCATCACGTTACGTGTTTTGTTGCAAATACCTGCAATATTGTAAGCAGAACCATTTGGATTAGCTTCTTTCGTAATGTTACCTGCAGCATCGGCATACCGAAACAATATCTGATTGTTGTCTTTCAATATTTCCAAATTCTCATCATCCGCATAGTAATTGCCTTCACCGTGGGCTATGGGAATCTGGAGCAGACGACCTTCTTCGATTTTAGAGGTAAAAGGAGAGTCTGTATTTTCACAACGCAGCCAGGTTTGCTTGCAGGAAAATCGCAGGTGTTCATTATGCAACATGGTGCCGGGTAACAAGCCGGCTTCCAGAAGAACCTGAAATCCATTGCAGATACCCATGACTAATCCGCCCTTTCCGGCATATTTGATAACTTCACCCATTACCGGTGAGAAACGGGCTATAGCACCTGAACGGAGGTAATCTCCATAAGAAAACCCACCCGGTACAAGCACCAGGTCTACATCGCCTAAATCAGTTTCTTTATGCCAGATAAATGTAGTGTCTACTCCCATTACATGCTTCATTGCATGGTAGGCATCGTGATCACAGTTGGATCCAGGAAAAACGATAACTCCAATTTTCATAGTAAATATATGTGTTGGCCAATTGTCTACCCAATGCAGTTTTAAAACTGCGTTCAGGTAAATTAAATTATTTTGATTTTATTTTACTTCTTCCAGTTCTATGACCTCTACTTCAAAATCTTCCATGACTTGATTGGCCAGAAGCTGTTGAGAAGTCTCTGTGGCTATTCTTTGGGCTTCTTCACGATTATCAGTATTAATATTAAGCTGGACCAATTTCCCGACTCTCACCTCCGCGACTTCATTAAAGCCGAGGTTACCCAGTGCCAGCTTAATGGCTTTACCTTTGGGGTCTAATATTGATTTTCTGAGTGTTATTTTAACGTTTGCCTGAAACATGTGTATTATCGCTTATTATTAAGTAAATTACCTCTTATTCATTCACTGCCAATTGACTACAAATCTTTGAAACGGCCTTATCTGGTTCCAGCCATTGCAGAAAATTCCAGCGACGAAACCAGGTAAGTTGGCGCTTGGCATACCTTCGTGAATTGGTTTTGATCTTTGTAACCATTTCATCGAAGGTTATCTCCCTGTTAAAATAAGAAATTACCTCACGGTATCCGACAGTTTGTAATGCATGGGCATCGGGTTTAAATCCCATATCAATAATTTCCTGCACTTCATTCAGAAGTCCGGATTCTATCATGGTATCCACTCGATTATTAATTCGTTCAAACAGGGTTTCTCGTGTATGGTTAATTCCAAATACCAGCGTATCCGAAGGGATATCCTTTTGCCATGAAGTATGGAACGAACTGAATGGCTTTCCCGTCTGCATCCAAATATCCAGGGCACGGTAGATACGTTGGCGGTTATATCCATCCATTTTCCCGATATAGGCAGGGTCTGCATCACTGAGCATTTCGAGCAAGTGATCCTGGCCTTTTTCATTTTCCAGCTTTTCAAGTTTCTGCAGATTGGCTGAGCTTGAATCCGGCATATTATCCAATGGCCGTAGTAATGCTTCTAAATACAATGTGCTCCCACCAGCATATATTACATGAGGAGATTTCTGGATAACTTCAGCTTCCCATTGCCTGCATCGTTTAGAAAAGGCTGCGGCAGTATCTTTTTCGTCAGGATCAAATATAGAAATGTTGAAATGTGGAATTTTCTGCATCTCAATTTTGGTAACCTTACCCGTACCAATATTCATATACCGGTAACACTGTCTTGAATCTGCTGATATAATCGGGCATTTCAATACCTCAGCAAGTTTCAGTGAAAGATTAGTTTTCCCCGAGGCTGTGGGCCCGGCAATAATAAGGCGCATTTCATCTTAGAATTACAATTTTCACATAGGGATAAACTAACCGAGCCATCAAAAAAAAATATTTTTTATCATTTCAGAAAGTTTTTCAGCTCAACTTTCAATGATAACCTGTGGGTGAATCCAAGTTCAGAAGCAATACCACCGAAGCCTGCAAAGCCGTAATCAACATAAACTGATCCGACTTTCAAACCCGCTCCAAAAGTAGGTGATGTATAGAAGTTGCCCTCAGGGTCAGTATTGAAATCAGTTACTCCAACACGTATAAATACCAGGTCATGGTATCCAACTTCCCCACCTATATGTGGCTCAATGCTCATATCGCCTGCATTGATGTAATAAGCTTTCCTGCCCTCGAAACGGAGATCGGTATCAGCCCCGGCCAGAAGACTAAAGTCACCGAAATCAAAATATTGGCTTATTCCGATTTTCACGGTTGGCGGTACTCTTTCATTAACTCCTGTTGGGATCTCATCCTGAAAGCTATCTGCTAATTGTTGCAGTTCTTCGGTGTTGACGGTCCAGAGTTTCATCATCGTGGTGATGTCCATCAGGTTCACCCCTGCTCTGAAGTTTCCTGTTTCATATTGAGCACCTAGGTCCAGGCTATAACCCCAGGCATTGGCAAAAGGACCTAAACGGGAATTCAGAATTTTAGCAGAAGCCCCCCATGAAAGACTTTCGTTGATTGGAGAGGCATAAGTCAAGAACACAGCCATATCCGCAGCGCTGAATTCAGTGAAATACTGGGAAGGGTCGGAGCGCGGTCGGTTATTTTCAGGATCCCAGGCATGCAGTGTGTTTTTGATGCCATCTACCCCTTGGCGGAAAAAGCTAATGGCCAGAACATCATCAGAGCCTCTTACTGGTAAAGCGACAGCTCCGTAATCATAGGCTACAATTCCTGCAAAACGCTCGGAGTGCATATAGGCCATTTGAAAGTTCTCGACGTTCGTCAGTCCTGCTGGGTTCCAGTATCCGGCCGTTATATCATCAGCCATTGAAACATGAGCGCTACCCATCCCGAGCGCCCTTGCTCCGCCACCTACGGAAAGAAAATCTCCGCCGTATTTCACTGTTTCCAAATCCTGAGCATGCACAATGATTTGTATTCCGCATGACAGGATCAGCGTGAGGCCAAATAAAAAAGTTTTAAGCAGTTTTAAGATCATTAAAATAACAATTGTACGGGGATCATTTAATATAGGGTTATAACCGGATTTTCACCAAAATTAACTCAAGGTTTGGTAATGTAACGGTAAACCTTGAAAAAAGAAGATGTAACTTTAACTAAAGAATTACCTTAATGTTTTGTGTATAGCAGAAGCCTAAAAAGTTATCCTCTTTATAAACAAAACTTCTTGCACAGGAGAGGGGTATTTTTTAGTATATTGCAATATTTTAAATATTAATAATTTCATGATAGAACGTTTTAACGCGTTCCGATACTTAAAAATTCAAAACTATGAAATTCAGCATATCCAGCGGGGAATTAGTAAATGGCTTATCGGGAGTAATCGGTGCTATCCCCGCAAAAGCCACACTGCCAATTCTCGAGTTTGTAAAGTTTGAAACCGAGAATAAAAAGCTCAAACTTACGGCCACCAACCTTGAGGTCAGTATCATAAAGTACATTAGTGCCGATGTTGAAGAAGAAGGTGCTGTATGTATTCCTGCACGCCGATTATTAGAAACTCTGCGTCAGCTTCCTGATATCCCTCTGTTATTTGAGATCAGTGAAACTTCTGAAATTAAATTCAGGACCGATCGTGGAAATTACAAGCTGATAGGAGAAAAAGCTGAAGATTACCCGGATGTCCCCAGCCTGGAAGGTCAGATTATTAAAACGAAAACCGAAATACTCAAGGATGCCATCCGGAAAACCAGTTTTGCAGTATCCAGTGATGAACTGAGGCCTGCTATGATGGGTGTTTTCTTTCAGATTGGTCCCGAAGAAACTACGATAGCTGCTACTGATGGTCACCGTCTGGTCAGGCTCAGCCGCAAAGACCTGGTCTCCTCAACAAATGTTGAGTTTATCGCTCCTGAAAAAGCACTTAGTCTTGCCCTTAAATCTCTACAAGACGAGGATTGTGAAATTATAGTTGCAGACACACACGTTATATTCAATGGCGGTAAAACCATTGTGGTTTCCAGCCTGATCAATGAGCAATACCCTAATTATGAGTCAGTCATACCTCGTGAAAATGATAAAACAATGAAGATCAATCGTGAGCAAATGCTGTCCACTGTGCGAAGGGTAGCTATTTTCTCCAGCTCCACGACCCGGCAGGTACGCCTTACCCTGACACCTGGTGAGTTGCTTATATCAGCAGAAGACATCGATATGAACAGTGAAGCTAAAGAATCTAACGCCTGTGAATATGAGGATGAACCTTTAGAAATTGGATTCAACGCAAAATATCTGGCTGATGTGCTTAGCAACATTGAAGACCCTGAGGTTACTTTTGAATTCTCTACACCAAACCGCGCAGGAATCGTCCGACCATCGCAACAAGACGATGATGAAGACATGCTTATGTTGGTGATGCCGGTTATGCTTAACAGCTATGCCTAATCATGTATCAAAAGCGACCAATTATCACCCTTACATCAGATTTTGGCTATAAAGATCACTATGTAAGTGCTATGAAGGCGGTTATTTTAGGAATTGTTCCTGAAGTCCGTTTTGTAGACATCTCCCACAACATCCCTCCTCAGGATATAATGGCCGGTGCCTGGGTCATAAAGAATTCTGCTTTTCTTTATCCACCAGGCACTGTACATCTTGCTGTTATTGATCCTGGTGTGGGTACAGAACGCAAACCAATTATTGCCCGGATCAAAGATCAGGTTTTTGTCGGCCCAGACAATGGCCTTTTCTCTCTTGCCGCAGGCGAGGGAGAATATGAGATCTATGAGTTGACGGATCAAAAGTATTGGCATGCACCCTTTTCGAATACCTTTCATGGCCGTGATATCTTTGCTCCCGTGGCAGCCCATGCCAGTTCAGGTACGGCATTGGAATTCTTTGGTCCCCGTATGGATGAACTCACCACCTATCGCTGGGCAAAACCTATTTCGGATACTGAAGGGATACAAGGCTGGGTGGTTCACATCGATGCCTATGGGAATCTGATATCCAATATTCCAGCTTCCATGACGGAAGAGTTAAAAGACAAACATGAGTTCAAAGTTTATGTTGGGAATACCATACTCAAGAAAATTGTTCATACATTCGGGGATGTTCCCGATGGTGAACCCGCTGCATTGATCGGAAGCTCCGGCACGCTAGAAATAGTGATCAATAAGGGTGACGCGTCAGAAATGCTAAGCGTGATCAAAGGCGCACCCATTTCAATTGTGTATCAAAAGTAAATGTGCCATAGTATTTCAGGATATATGTAATACTAAATCGTACTGATTTATTAATTACCTCATAATATGGATTTAAAAAATAAGACCGTATGGATTACGGGAGCTTCATCGGGTCTGGGCGAGGCTCTGGCTTATGCTTATTGCTTAAGAGGGGCTACGATTATCCTATCTTCCCGTAACAAACAAGAGCTGGAGAGAGTGCGTGGCCATTGCAAAACATTGGGTGGTAATGCTGTTGTTGAGACCCTTGATCTCTCTAAACCTGATGAATTGATAGAAAGAGCTGAAACTATCCAAAAAAATAATGGTCCCATAGACATCCTTATCAATAACGGCGGGGTCTCACAAAGATCAGCTGTCGTTGACACTAACCCAAAAGTAGATCAGGCTATAATGCAGATCAACTTCATGGGCACAATCTCATTGACTAAAGTCGTGCTACCGTTTATGATTAAACGAAATAGCGGACATATAGTGGTTATCAGCAGTGTAATGGGTAAATTTGCCGCACCCAATAATGCAACCTACGTCGCTTCCAAACATGCATTGCAAGGTTATTTTGATGCCCTGAGAGCAGAAGTAGACCGCTTTGGATTAAAAGTCACCATTGTATGTCCGGGGTTTGTTAAGACGAACGTCTCCATAAATGCCTTAACGTCTGACGGTACCCCCCACAATAAAATGGACAGAGGCCAGGATCGGGGAATGAGTGCAGAGGCCTGCGCCAAAAAAATTATGAAAGCCGTGGATCGTGAACGTGAAGAAATAACCATCGGCGGATTAGAAATTGCGGGAGTTTATCTGAAGAGATGGTTCCCGGGCGTTGTGAGCAAAGTGATCAAAAGGATAAAAAGATAAGGTGCTTATTCTAAAACTCTGTATTTCTTCGTTATTGTATTTACATTTCCCATTAGATCAGTTGCCGTAACTGTTAGTATAAAAGCCTCATTACTACGAAAATTGGTTAATGGATTAACATATAACCTTGGCTCCTGATCGTCAATTTGATAATATAGGCTACTGACATCTGTATGGTTATCAATAGCTTTGATTGACAGTAATGTATGAGGTTCAATTAACAAGTTCTCGTCTGAATCCTGACTGAGAAGAGACGTATTATAGCTGATATTAATTTCCGGGGATGTATTATCAACTAGAAAACTAATATCTCTTGTTTCCTCACTATTACCCACCTGATCTATTGAATAGTAGCTTAATCTGGTATCTCCACTTGCATTAAATGATATGGGGCTGTTGTATTGAATTTCATTCCCATTATTTAATCTATAAATGATACGCTGAACTCCTGAATGACTATCAGTTGAACTAAGGATGATTTCCGCATCCCGCCCTATAATAGGGTAAGAATCAACATTTAATAAAGTTCCATTGTAACTATGTCCCGTTCGGGGAGGCAACTCATCCCGTGTTATTTGTAAACTTGTTGCTTTACTTTTATTACCTACAACATCTTCGGCTCCATATACAATTATAAAATTCCCGTTTGCATCAATTGATACCGGCTGATGATAAGTAACAGCTTCCTGATTATCTTTACTGAACCAAATATTACGAATATCAACGTTTTTCTCATTGGCGTTTAATACGAGTTTGGTTTCAGGGTTAATATAATAACGATCTCCTTCATTATGATAATTTCCTTGCCATGAATGGGTTACAATAGGTATTTCGTTATCATATCTAAAGTTATACCGATTTTCGGATTCAGCGTTGCCTACATGATCAACGGAATAATAATACAAAGTGTGCATATTGTCGACAATGTTATCAAATTCAGATAATCGAAACTGCCCATCATAGATTCTGTATTCACCACCATCAATTTTCATGAAAGTTTGACTGATCCCTGACAAGTTATCGGTTGCATCAAGTTCCATAACCGTATGCGGTGAAAGTGTGTTACCTGAATAATTATTGACTACTCTATGCCTGGTTCTTGGTGAGGTTGCATCAATGGTAAAAGTATATAAATTTTCGCTCTCTTCGTTGCCTACTTTATCAGTTGCATAATATCTTATTGAGTAACTCTTCTCACTAAAAAATCCTTGTAACGGGCGTGAATACTCCTGATATGATCCCCCATCCTCTGAGACAAGAATTTGATTAACTCCGGATATAGCATCTTCAGCAGATAATGTAAGTTCAACATCATTGGCATATATAAGCTGATCTTGCTTTAAGTATGATAATGCATCATTTAACTGCAGGTCAGTTTTGGGAGCTTGATCATCAGTCTTAAATGCAAATGTCTTGTTATTATCACCTATTTTCAGCGATACATAGTTTATGCCTTCATCTTCAAACTGCATAGCTGCATCTTTGGAATTTACATCCATGTGAAGTAAATATGAAGTTGCAGTATCATCGGGTGAACTTGCAATCTGAAAGTAAAAAGGCAATGATTGAGCACCCAGCATTACATTTTCTTCTGGCAGGTAACGTTTTGAACCCGTTTCTCTTGCTACCGGCGTAAAATCAGATATTGCATCAAACTGTCTTGATTGATCGATTTCAATATACAGGGTCTGAATTTCTTCGATATTGCCAACATGATCACGTGCAGAGAATTCAACTCTATAAGTTCCATCACTCTCAAAACTTATAGATTCTGAATACAACTGCCAATCTCCTTCATTAACTTTATAATTGACTTTTTCAACACCAGATTCCAAGTCTAATGATTCTAACATGATTTGAGTCTTCGGGGAGATTATATATTGGTCTCCTTCACTGAAATAGCTACCCTGAAGATTATATACCGTTTCAGGTGATGTGTTATCCAGATAGACTCTTTGATTGGATAAAGGAGTAATATTCCCAATAACGTCTTTTGATTGATAGGCAATATTATAGGAACCTGATTCACCCCGTAATGCTATAGGCCCTGCATAATCGAGATCACCCTGCTGATTAATATTGTATTTCAACCAATCAATGCCTGAATTTCTGTCATCTGCAACCAGTACCAATCGACTGCTTGATGAAATATAAGTGACACCATTCGATTCATGTATCGGACCATCTATTGAAAAATTGATTCCCGGTGGGTTATTGTCCAGATAGAAGGTATAGTTTAATGTGTCGGAAATATTAGACACATTATCTTCAGATACAACGCTAAGAATGTGAGTACCTTCAGTCAAATTATTCAGGATGATGGGAGTATCATACTTTAACTCATCATCCTGGTTCAGTCGGTATCGAATCTCTTTTACTTCGGAGTCATCGTCTTTTGCCATCATTCTTATAGATGCATCCTCCCCTAATACATTCAACCTTTGTGGACCATTTATAGAGTAACTTATCGTAGGTCCTACTACATCTACTATGAAATGACTACTCTGAACAGGTTCTACATTGCCTACATTGTCAACGGCATAGAAGTCAATTGTATATTCGCGGCTAGAATCAAAGCGATCAAGTTTCCCTTTGTATGGTGTATACTGGCTCTTGTTGATTGATATATAAATATCCTGTATTCCCGAATATTGATCCTGACTAACCAACGATATTTCCAGATTCTTACCATAAAAAGAGGTGCCGTCTTTATTGAAATAGGAAGCATTTGAAAAAACAATGTCAGATTGGGGTGCTGATCCGTCAACTACTACATTATGTATAGCTTTGCTGCCATCAAAAAAAGTAAAGCCAAGCTCTGCCGGACCCTCCTTTAAACTAAATGAAGCTGGCTCCTGATTCTTCCCTACCGGATTTTTGGTATCTGTTGAGTAACCATTTGATGAAAACCAGAGTTCATGACCTACCGTTTGATTCAGGTATAAAGTTCCATCATAATGATAGGACACTCGTTTAGGATATTCGGGTTGTGGCAACGGTTCCTGCAAGACAAAACCAAGGGCACCATCATACATCAATAAAGTACAGATCAAAATCAGAAACCATTTTGGCATAGCAAATTCATTAGGGCAAAGAGTAACATTAAACGATCACATGTGGATTTATTCCTATGTAATAGCTTTTACATGCGTCAAATATAATATAAATGCATTCTTATTATTAAGTTTTTTATTTTGAGCCTAATACTGCATCCACATCTATCGCCCCATTAAGCTTATATGATATGAGAAATGCCCTATTTATAGTGGTTTTTATACTTTTGTATTGCACTACTGCAACTGCCAGGGATTCCACCAATACGACTTCCAGTGAACTGATTGAAAACTTCTCTATGACAGATCTGTTTGATAACGAACAGGTTTATACAATTGCTAGTGACAATAGAGGCATTACCTATTTTGGAATTTCAAATGGCATAATAGAATTTGATGGAGTCGAATGGCGGGTGATTGAGGTACCCAATAATCAGGCAATTACAGCCCTGGAGGTTGATAACAGCGGTAGAATTTATGCTGCTGGTGAAGGTGAGTTTGGTTACCTGATAGTGGATGACCTTGGTAACACTGACTACATGTCTTTATCTGAAACATTAAGTATCGATAAAAATGAACGTATACTTGACATCAGCATCCATAATGAAACCGTATATTTCATAGGTTACCATCATATATACCGTCAAAAGAACAGAGAACTTCGACAGCTAGAGGTATCGGGAGCATTTTATACTGCAACTATATTTAAAGATAAACTTTTTCTGATTGATCAGAATCAAGGCTTAGTGTATCTAAATAAGCATGAGCAGCTTATACAGATAAAAGGTGGCAAGACTTTAAGATCAAACACCATGCTTTCTCTTAATGATAAAAATATGTTGATCATAACTTCATCAAAGGTGTATGAGTTAAGCCATGACATTGATGATGACCAGTACATAGTCCAACTCTGGGAAAATGATAATCCAACTTTTTTTACTCTAAATCAAATTTCCGGGATATCTAAGGCAAATGGCGATGTTTTGGCATTCAGTACTCATAATGCAGGAATTCTCCTTATGAATACTGACGGACAAACGCTAAATCATATAACATCTAGTGATGGATTGTATAATGACGTGGTTTATGACACCCGTTTTACCAGAAGAAATAACATGTGGATCGGACTTAGCAATGCTGTAGCCATATTAAGAACTCCACTAATTATTCCTGAATTAGCTGTAGTCGAAGCATCCGTCCCATTGCACAATAGTCAGGATACTTTGATTATAGATGATGAGAAATCTATATGGAGTAAAATTACAGATTGGTTAGCCGGGTTTAATCCCTTTTCTAAAGAACCCCAATCTATTGATCAAAATAAAAAGGAAG
This sequence comes from Balneolales bacterium, assembly GCA_040905745.1. Classification (GTDB taxonomy): domain Bacteria; phylum Bacteroidota; class Rhodothermia; order Balneolales; family Natronogracilivirgulaceae; genus JBBDMU01. Next base: position 62,542 of record JBBDQY010000070.1, on the reverse strand, counting down.
AACTTGATTTTGCAACGATAGTCAGGCGAGTTGAATACACTCATAATGACTCTCTTATATTTGGTGGCGCTTTTACACATGAAACTTTTGGTGTGCAAACTTTTAGACAGGCTGACACTGCTAAGTATGTATTCCCGCACACTATGAACGCATTTCGATTCAGCTACGCCACAAACTATTATGAGCAACTTGACAAAATTCAATATCAGGTATTGCTGGAAGGCCTGGATCAGACTTGGCTACCATGGACGCCAAATACATATAGAGAATATACAAATCTGGGATGGGGTAAATACAATTTTAAGGTAAGGGCTCAAAATGCGCAAGGTGAAATTAGTGAAACTGCCACATTCTCTTTTAATATTAAGCCCCCATGGTACGAAGCCGTTTGGTTTTATATGCTTCAATTAGGCACCCTGCTTGGTTGCATAGTCGTTTCCTATTATCTGAACAAATCAGGAAAAGCATTGGGTTTTTCTGAAGTCTTAATTTCGATTGTTGTAGTAATTACATTCAAATACCTAAACCTATATATCATGCCTTTGCTGCAAGGCTTTTCACAAGGCATTGCTGTTTTTCAGATAGGTATCAGTATCATCATAGGTTTAAGCTTAAGACCAGCGGAAAAAGGTTTCCGATGGACTCTTGATGCTTTGACATTATTGAATAGCGTTAAGGAGCCCCCTGCTGAACCGGATTCAAAAATCTCAGAAGAAAAGAAGAAAGAGACAGTTTTAGAAAAGTAACTGCAATCCATTTCTTATAATGATATCATAAGGTTCTACCCCCGCGGGTGGCTTACTATCATAGCGATGATTAACCCCTACAGTCAGAGAAAGAGATTCAGCCAATTTAACGGCTATTGAACTTTCCAGTAGATTCCTGTAATTCATGAGATCCGATACAGCTATCTGCATGTAAGTCACTGCGTTCATACTCACACGTGCATTCAATACCCATTGTACCGATAAGTAATTTGTAGAGCGTATTAAAGAATGGGTCTCCGGGATGATTGCATCAATATCCTCATATTCATACATCCCGCCTACTCCCAGAATGAGCTGTAATTTTTTTTCTTCATCTGTACTTTCGACGTTATATAAACGCAACCTCATTCCTGAACCAATAAGCTTCCTGTCACGTAGGCGTAGAAATTCATCAAATTGTTGCTGAGCAAAAATTTCCCATCCTATCTCTGGTTTAAAGTAATTGGTATTCCTTAAAGCCAAAAACCCTGCGTTTTGAAATAACTCATCATCCTGCACTGCCCGTGAATATTGAATAACAGCAAATGAACGGTTATTATTCTTTTGATGGTCAAGACGGACGTTCCCCAATAGATTTAAATAACTTGTATTGCCCTCAGCCAACCCAAAATTGAAGTTTGTAGTTAAACGAAACCCATCCTGTAATGAACCGGCACGAAGCGTTTCGGTATTTACCTGTGCATATATAATGCCACTATAGAAAAACATGGAGATGAAATAACAGACAGTCTTACTGCTCACTTTCGGTAGAGTAATCATTATGAATAAATAAAAGGGTAATAAACTGCTCAGATAATAAGATTAAATTTTGGGATAACTTAATAAAATTTAGAAAATTTAAATATTACTTGATTGACTGTACAAAGATTATTTTTTTATATATTTGCGCTACCCCTGTAAAAGATAAAATATTACCATTATTCCATTTACGGCCAGTCATAGATATATGAGAAAAATACTATTAATTCTATTTTTACTATTTGCTTTTTTTACACCTAAGCTTATCGCAAATTCAGATGAGGTGAATCTAGCCCTTGTGGCTTCTTTTTCAGGGGAAAGTTCAGTGGCTGGTGTTTCATTCGAACGCTCCGTTCGCCTTGCAATTAAAAATATAAATGAAGCCGGAGGAATTAATGGTCAACTAATCACACTTACTGTTTTTGACGATGAAAATGATCCGGAAATAGCTAGAAATATTGCTAAAAAACTCGTAACTGAAAATATACATGCTGTTATTGGACATCACTATAGCAATGTTTCCCTTGCTGCATCCCCCATCTATAAAGATGCTGGTATTCCTGTAATCAGCCCATCGTCAACGGCTGACGAAATTACCCGGGATAACCCTTGGTATTTCCGTACAATATTCAGTAACCATGATCAGGCGAAATTTATAGCCAATTACATTAATAATATTTTTGATACAGATAGTGTTGCCATCATCAACGAAAACCAGGAATATGGACGGGGACTCGCAACTGTTTTTTCAAAGACTTCTGACGAGTTGGGCTTAATAGTTCGCCATCAAATAGATTATAATGAACTGGATATACCTACCCAGAATCGTATATCATCTTTTATTGATGAACTAAAAGAACACCAATTTAATGGAGTAATATTCCTGGCAACCCAAGCTCCTGATGGTGCTAACCTGGTAAAACAATTACGAGATGCCGGAATTGAGAATACAATATTTGTTCCTGATGCATTTGCTTCAGAAAGCTTCACGAACATGCTTCGAGAGGAATTAACCGGCAATTCAGGCATACAATTTTATACAAATAATATATTTGTTGCCAGCCCACTTATCTACGACAGTGCTAATGAAATGGCACAGCAGTTTTACAGCTCTTTTAACGATACCTATCAAACTCCACCTGACTGGAGGGCAGCATATGCCTATGATGCCGTACTAGTTCTTGCGGAGGCTATCAGTAAAATTGGACAGGCACCATCGGAAATAGCTCAATATAGAAAAAGTATTAAGGATGCTTTAGCGGCAATAAATTCTTCAGAAAATGCGGTAGCTGGCGTAACCGGGTATAATTATTTTAATGAAATAGGTGATATTCAAAAACCAATTAGTGTAGGAAATTTTGGTGCTCATAGCATTGTTTCTTCTCTCACTCAGTTTACTACCATATCTTCGATTTCCGATATAACTGATATCGATCATGCTCTCTTATCTAATCAGATCGTTCGCTTTGATGACACTTACATGTACCGAACGGATGTCGTTTTTACCGGTATTCAAATACAAGAAGTAAAGAATTTCAATGCCGCTCTTGGTACTTACGAACTCAATTTCAACCTGTGGCTTCGTCATCATGGGAATAGCAATGCTACAAAAATAAACTTTTTAAATGCCATTTCTCCAATCGAACTTGGGGATCCTGTATTTCAGAGTAATAATGGTGCTTTTACCTATCAGCAATATCAAATTAACGGTGAATTCAAAACAAATTTCGCTAAAACACCACCCCCATTCCGTAACCATCAGATTGGTATTTCACTTCGTAATACACATCAAGCCAGAGAAAATCTCATTTATGTAAGTGATCTTACAGGAATGGGGTTTATGGAAAATGAGCATATCATAAAACAAATAAGAGATAGCCGGATTATTGACAACCAATCAAACTGGATACCTGTAAAGGCGTTTACCTTCGCTGACATCGACCAGGTGAATACTTTGGGCAGGCCGGAGCACATGTTAAAAGGATCATCAACCGCACCGTTTTCCACCTTTAACTACGTCATTGAATTAAGTGAGAATAATATCAGCATGCCTGTTTTTATTCCTGAAGCATTATTATCTACAGTATTTGTTATATCGTGGGTTGTGTTACTTTTATTAATCGTTGTACGGCGATACTTAAAAAAACATGTGAAAGCTATTATAAGCTCCATAAGCATTTTGCTTTTCCTCCTTGCCGGTAAACAGCTATTCACCGATCAAATGGTAGGAGTACTTGATATCAAGTATCTATACCTGAATGAAACAATTTTTAATGTCTTATCCTGGTTATTACCTGCTATTTTGTTAATCTTGTTCGTTGAATGGTTTCTGTGGCAAACATTAGAAACCAAAACTGAGCGAAAAATACCCTCTCTTGTCAGAGGCATAACAGCCGTTATTATTGTGGCATTTGCTTGTTTCGGTATAATGGCATTTGTACTTGAACAACGCCTGACGAGCCTTTTGGGAGCCTCTGGATTAGCAGCAATGATTTTAGGTTTGGCGTTGCAAGTAAACCTTGCTAATATCTTTTCAGGGATTGCCCTGAACCTGGAACGTCCGTTGCGTGTTGGTGATTGGGTGAAACTGGGCGACTCAACAATAGGTCAGGTTGTAACCATAAACTGGCGAACAACCCGCATAAAAACTCTATTTGAGAATACCATAAGCATACCTAATGGCAAAGTTTCTGAAGATATTGTAGAAAATTACAACTATCCCGAAGACAAACACTTTGCAGGTTTCACTATTTACCTTGACCATAAATATGCACCGGAAAAAATCATCTCTATACTTGAAGAAGCGGTATTGTCTACACCGGGATTCAGCGAACCCTGGGTAATATTTTCTGATTACACTGATTGGTCTGCTGAATATAAATGTTTTGGAGTCATTAGTGATTATGGCACTCATTTCAAAAAGAAAAGCGCCCTACTTTCTTCTATCCGGACTTTAATGAAACAAAATAATATTACCCCGGCCATCCGTCGCCAGGAACTGAAGATGATTAAAGATATGGATGATATGAAAGTGATTGCCTAAAGTTGCTTTCTTAAATGATAGTATTAGAATAAACAACCGTAGATTTCTAATTTATTCCACCAGAAACTTTAAATCCATTTCTGAACGATTATTCACCCGATCAATGGTAAAAATATTAATGGAATATTCCCCGTTTTCTTCAATCGTAATGGGCTGGACGTACTCTTTCGCATCATCACCGTTAACGGCATACCAAATACCACTGGAACTAGATGCTGCATCAGTTGCAGCCAGATAAATCATTGTACCTACGGGATAAATATCAAGTACGTTATCATCGCTCCCAGTTGATGTTCCGATTCTTGAGATATTAAAATTTGAGATAATTTCAGGCGGACTATTATCAACAACCATATTTATTGATTGTATGTTCTCAACATTATTAACCCTGTCTAGAGCAGATATTTGTAATGTATACCTGCCTTCATTATTAATGGAGATCGGTTTTGAGTAAATTTCTTTCGGCTCAGATCCATCCAGAGAATATCTTATCTCTTTAACGCCAGAGGATTCATCATTGGCATTAAGAATAATTTGCGAGTTTCTGGTAATCCAATGAATATCTCTTTGGGTATAGTGATCTCCTGCTACCGTAAATGATGATGTTGGGGGAGTCACATCCATGATTAACGTCCTGGTTTGTCTGGTACCCTCATTTTCAAGGTTGTCAATCGCCCAAAACCCAACTTCACGATTACCGCTTTGGGCTGATAGCCGGAAAGGTGTGTCATATGTCAATGCAGAGCCCCCGTCAATTTGATACTCAATCTTGTTTACACCGGATCTATTGTCGTTTGCTGTTAATTCAACTGTACTTCGAGTTGATATGTACTGACTATTGCCCTCATAGCTATCACCTAAAGTAGTCAAAGTGACTTGGGGAGAAGTCCTATCCAGGTAAAAAGCAAATTCTGATCTCTGCTCCTGATTACCAACATGATCTATAGAATAATAACGTAATACATGCTCACCATCCGGCACATTATTTAACTCTATTGGGCTGTCATTATAAACACGTTTTTCACCATTATTGATTTGATAATATGTAGTTTCGACACCGGATAACTCATCATTGCTGTGTAGTGTTATACTTGCCTCTACAGATATGTTGGATCCCTGGTAGATCCCGGACACTTCATGCCTTGTCACAGGAGCTGATAAATCAACGGTAAAAGCAATGCCTTTGGGTATTTCGGAATTACCAACTTTATCAACAGAATAATACCAAATATCATATTTTTTCTCCTGACTAAATTGCAGCGGACCATTATATGAAGAATATCCACTACCGTCAATCGATACATAAATTGTGGCTACCCCTGAATTACTATCTGTAGAGGTGAGCCTGGAACGTAATCCCTCGCCATAAAACTGGTCGTTATCCACATTAATAAATAGTTCAGCATTTTCCTTATGAATAGTAGTTTGAGGGGCATCACCATCAGCCTGAAACTGTAAAAGAAATGTATCCTTGGTAGCAATATTCACCCAACGGATGTATTGATTACCGGATAATTCTAGATTTATATGGCTGGCATCCGCATTCTCTTGGACTTCATTAGCACGTACTAGCATTTCTTCCAGAAGAAAAGAAGGTGCACCTTGCTCAGGTGAAGTAGCCAATCGAATATAAAAAGGTAGCTCTAAAGGCCAATATAACTTTTGGGATTCAGTATTTTCGTATGGCTTGAGGTCATGCCGCAATTGTTCCGGCCCATAGGGTTGTGCAATGACTGATTGACCTAAAAATGCAGAAATTATTATACAGAATATAATTCCTCTATAATTAAGAAGTGATTTTATATAATTCATACGGAGTAAAAACCTGACGATTATTTAAATCGTTAATATTACAAATGGGAAACTAAATAGGATTTTGAATATATAACTTAAATTCAATAAATCAAACTCATGCAGGTGTATAGACTCAGGGGTTTTAACAATTCTGCATCCTGTTTTGATTAGAATCACCTAAATCTTAAAACGCACGCTCTACCCAGTCAAACCGCTTAGTTTCATCCCAATCTCTTTCTTTTATTCAGGTAAGCCAGCAGCGCAAGGTCAAACGGACTCTGGGTATCCACTTCTTCATAACCGATTTTAGCCTGGTTACAAATGGATTTGAAACGATGGGTATATTCTTCCATTTTCTCCTGATAATCTTTACGAATTTGCCTCGGCATCACATCAATACTGGCACCCGTTTCCAAATCCTGGAATACATAACGTCCATCCGGAAAATCCAAATCACGTTCACTTTTCTTCTCCAGAAGATGGAATAAAACAACCTCATGTTTTCTGTGCTTTAAATGCTTTAGAGCCGATAGTAATTCATCATGCTGTTGAACATTTTCAAAAAGATCGCTTAATATGACCACAAAGCTACGCCGATGAAGCCGTTCAGCAACCTCATGAATAACATCAGCTGTTGCCGTTTTACGTGGCTGCCCTGTTACAGTTTCCTCCTGTTTCAGCAATCCCTCCATTGTGGTAAAGATCCTTTGAAGATGGGAATACGATGATTTGGCTGGCATGATGAGTCCCAATTCCTGATCAAAAGGGATAAACCCGCAAGCGTCACGCTGCTTATGCATAAGATAAGATAAGGCCGCCCCGAAATGTATGGCATATCGTAATTTGGAGTAAGGAGCGAAATACTTGAAATTCATTGAAGAACTTATATCCAGTAACAGATGACAGCGAAGGTTGGTCTCTTCTTCGTATTGCTTGACATAATATTTTTCTGATTTGCCGTAGGCTTTCCAATCGATGTGTTTTATCTCATCACCTATGTTATAAGGCCGGTGTTCAGCAAATTCAACACTAAATCCATAAAATGGACTTTTATGCAAGCCACTAATGAATCCTTCTACTATTTGTCGGGCTTTTAGCTCCAGCGGGGCTAATTGGTTTAATAATTCGGGTGTAAGGAGCATTCCTATTTGATTAATTTGCAGACTAGGTCATAGCATGAACTAACAGAGTTGCAAAAAATTGAGTATGGTTATCATGTCATTATTTTCAAGAAACATATGTATTTTTTTTGCGTTCCAAAATATATCCTAACCTATGTCCTATTAGTTCTTTGTTGTTTAGCTTAATATTCATAATTATGTCATCTTCATTGATAGAAAATACAAAAGCCAGTGTAATTACCCATGTTTCCGAGTTAGGATTCTTCCTGAATCAAGTTTCGGATATGCCCTCCCCCGGACAAATCCTAATGGTTCAGCCAACCCATTACTCTATAGATTATGTTATTAATCCTCATATGGAGGGTAATGAAGGCACGGTTGACAAGAAAAAAGCCTTGCAGGAATGGGGAAAAATACGGGATACTTTCAAAAGTAATGGATTGAAAGTTCAGACAATTGAGGGCCAACCCGGTATGCCCGACATGGTTTTTTGCGCCAATCAAAGCCTGCCATATGTTGATGAAAATGGGAACAAGAAAGTTATCATGAGCATCATGAGATCTGAACATCGAAAAAATGAAGTTCCTTTTATAGAACAATGGTACCGACAGAATGGTTATCAAGTAATATATATAGACCCTCCGGGCATTGAATCATTTGAGGGAATGGGTGATGCTATATGGCATAATAAGCGCAGGCTACTTTGGGGCGGTTACGGGTATCGTACCTCATCCAAAGCGTATGATTTCATATCCCGTACATATAATGTACCGGTCATAACCCTGGAATTAAACAATCCTTTCTTTTATCATCTGGATACTTGTTTCTGCATATTGAATGAAGATACCGTCTTAATATATCCCAAAGCTTTTACCCGGGATAGTCTTGACTTAGTTCAGGCTGTATTCAAAAATATAATAGAAGCCGATACCAAAGCCGCCGAGCAAAATTTTGCGTGTAACGCTACATCTGACGGAACGAATGTGGTTATCCAAAAAGGATCAAATGAAGTTAAGGATAAATTAAAACTATTAGGCTTCAATGTTCAGGAAGTGGAAACCGGTGAATTTATTAAAAGTGGAGGAAGTGTATTCTGCATGAAATGTGTGGTCTGGTAAAAAATGGGTATTTATTTCACATATATTAAATTCATAGTTCAACTTACGTTCAACATTCGTTATATTAGGTAAAATTATCATAACCCATTTACTTTGCTTACACATAGAGCCTACGCGTCAACCCTCACTCACCATCCGTTTATTAATTTTGACGAAAAGTCGATATCAGCTTATCATATTACCGTTAGATAATTCAATTTTATCAAGAGGATGAGAATAATCCCAAACCCAGAAATTCTTGATCGTTACATGGGTAAAATCGTTGTTATTAAGTATGGCGGCAATGCCATGATAGACAACGAGCTTAAAAATGGCGTCATGGATGATATTGTCACTTTGCGCGATCTGGGAATAAAACCTGTACTCGTTCATGGAGGCGGACCCGTAATTAAAGAAACTCTTGATGATGCCGGTATTGTATCTGAATTCATTGGCGGCCATAGAAAAACAGATGAGTTATCGATGCGTTACGTAGAAATGGCATTGAGCGGCGCAGTTAATGGCAGCCTGATTAGCCTGCTTAATATCAAAGGGGCGAAAGCCGTCGGATTATCAGGAAAAGACGGGGATTTGGTACGGGTTGAAAAACGATATCATTTAGAAAATGGGCATAAGACCGACCTGGGCCATGTCGGCGATATCACTTCAGTTGATCCGAAGTTGATCTTTTGTCTTCTTCAAAATAACTTTGTGCCGGTTGTCGCTCCCGTATCTTTGGGAGACGATGGGAAAGATTACAATGTAAATGCTGATATGTTTGCAGGGCATTTATCTGCAGCCCTCGGAGCTGAAGCTTATATCGTGTTAACCGACGTAGATGGTTTAATGGAAGATATTTCCCGGCCTGAATCCCTGATTCATGAAATTACTACAGCAAATCTCAGCAATATAATGCCTCATGTCGTTAAAGGCGGTATGATACCAAAAGTTGAATCTTGCATGATCGCACTCAAGCCCGGCAAAGGAAAAGCTCTAATTATTAATGGGACAAAAAAACACAGTATCCTAACATCATTGCTGACTACACAGCCAACCGGCACTCAAATACTTGCATAATGTTCAAAAAAACACTGAATCAGATTGATCAGAAACATCATTTTAAACTATATAAGCGATTTCCCATAACACTGGTACGTGGTAACGGTGCCAGAGTATGGGATACCGAAGGTAAAGAATATATCGATACATTTGCGGGCATCGCTGTAAACAGTCTGGGACATTGTCACCCGAAAATTGTTGAAGCCATACAAGATCAGGCTTCCAGGCTCATGCATATTTCGAACTTCTTTACTTCAGAGCCTCAGGTTGAGCTTTCACAAAAACTCACTAAACTTGCCGGCCTTGATCGTGTTTTCTTCACAAACAGTGGTGTTGAAGCTATTGAAGGAGCCTTTAAACTGACCCGAAAAAATGGCAATGTTAAAGGTAAAAAAGGCGATATCATATCCATGGAAGATTGCTTTCATGGGCGTTCTATTGGCGCTATAGCTTCCGGAAAAGCTAAATATCAGGAAGGTTTTGAGCCTATGCCACCGGGGTTCTCAAATATACCTTTCAATGATATTGAAGCATTGAATAAAAAAGTAGATGATTCAACAGTGGCAGTAATTATTGAACCTATCCAAGGGGAAAGCGGTATCCGCGTAGCTGACAAAGCCTTTCTAAAAGCCGCACGTACGTTATGCGATAAGCATGATGCATTACTTATTTTCGATGAAATCCAATGCGGGATAGGGCGTACAGGGAAAATGTTTGCTTTTGAACATTATGGGATAAAACCTGATATCCTGACATTAGCTAAAGCATTGGGCAGCGGTTTCCCTATTGGAGCGGTTCTGGCAACTGAAAAAGCCACATCCGTCCTGGAATATGGTAGCCATGGGACTACTTTTGGTGGGAACCCTTTGGCCACACGAACAGCCCTGACCACCCTCCAGATCATGGAAGAAGAGAAGTTGGTACAGCGTGCCAGCTCACTAGGCGAATGGCTTCTGAAAGAGTTGAATAAGATTGCACAGGGAGAGGACGCTATTAAAGATATTCGTGGCAAGGGTTTGATGATTGGCATGGAACTAAATTTCCCCGGAGTGGGCGTAATGGAAAGCATGTTAAAAAAAGGTATCCTCATCAATGTTGCATCCGGTAACGTAATTCGTCTGGTGCCTCCTTTCATCATTTCAAAAGTTGAACTTACCGCTGTAGTATTGGCGCTTAAGGAATCCATTCAGGAAGAAAAACATAAGCAAAAATGAAACCCTATAATGTCGCAATAGTTGGTGCTACAGGATACACAGGGTCCGAACTTATACGGATTCTAACTCCGCATCCTTCTGTTAATATCCATGCCTTAACTTCTAACTCTAATGCCGGACAGAAGGTTGTAGATATTCACCCACAGTTTAAGAGTCTGTTAGACGCCAATACTGAACTCATTTCAATAGACAGCCTAAATTATGATGAGCTTGACTTAATATTACTTGCCCTTCCCCACGGTGTTTCAATGGATTTTGTAAAAAACACTGATTACTCTCGCTGTAAAATAGTTGACCTATCAGGGGATTTCAGACTTGACTCCCCTCAAATTTATGAAAAATGGTATGGGATGAAGCATCAATTTATACAGGGCTTCAATGATGCCGTCTATGGGATGCCTGAGCTTTTTCGCGATGAGATTAAAAAAGCTCGCCTAATTGCCAACCCAGGATGCTTTCCTACCGGAAGTATTTTATCTCTGGCACCTTTAGTCTCAAAAGGAGCTATTAAGTCAGATAGTATTATCGTTGATGCAAAAACAGGTATTACCGGTGCAGGAGCCAAACCTAAACTGAATACTCACTTCCCTAATGCCAGTGAGAATTTCTCAGCCTACGGATTAAAGAAACATCGCCATACGCCAGAAATAATGGGAACCGTATCCAGGTTTACAGGAGTTGAAATGAGTGTCACCTTCACTCCTCATTTATTGCCGGTTAATCGCGGCATACTATCAACAATTTACGCTGATGGCACTGGTATTTCTTCTGATGAAGAGATTAATGCCATCTATACCAAATTCTATAAAGACGAACCTTTTATCCGGATAGTGGATACCCCTCCTACACTTCAGCAAGTGAGAGGAACCAATTATTGCGACATATTCTCAACTTATGATGAGCGTACAAACAAAGTGATTTGCATATCAGTAATTGACAACCTGGTTAAAGGGGCAGCAGGGGCTGCTGTTCAGAACATGAACCTGGCCCTGGGACTTGATGAGAGAGAAGGGCTCACTCTAATGCCTGCCATGCCTTAAAGGATTATCGAAAATTAAACCATGACAATCAGACTCAGAACTACATGAAAACCATTACCGATGTAAAAGGTTTCCTCTTTTGGGGCGCCCATACCGGGGTAAAATCCAAACGCCGGGACTTAGCTTTAATTTATTCCCAAAAGCCAGCAAGTTCCGCTTCTGTATTTACAAGGAATATTGTTGTTGCAGAATCTATAAAAGTATGTCGCGAAAGAGACAATCCAGGCATTGCGCAGGCAATTGTTATAAATTCCGGTAACGCGAATGCCTGTACCGGTACTCAGGGAAGAGAAGGGGCTTTGGCTGTAGTTAAAACAGCAGCTAAAACTATGAATATACCTGCAAAATACGTACTTATAGCTTCTACAGGGGTTATTGGCAGAGAATTTCCGACAGATAAGATAATTGCAGGTATCGAAAAAAATGTCCATAAGCTATCTAATCAGCGTATGGCAGCCTCGATGATTTCCAATGCTATTCTTACAACCGACACCTTCCCTAAAGAGCATTTTATCGATTTCAAGGTTAGTGGCAAAACGGTGAATATGGCAGGTATTGCCAAAGGATCAGGTATGATTCATCCCAATATGGGAACCATGCTGGCTTTTATTGTGTGTGACATTGCAATCACACCGGAGTTGCTTCATAAAGCTCTGAAAGAAGTAGTAGATAAAACCTTCAATATGATCACGGTTGATGGTGATACCTCAACCAATGACATGGTCAATATCCTATGCAATGGGGAAGCGGGTAATAAAGAGATAACTACAGAAAATGTACACTATAAGAAATTCAAGGAAAGTTTACTTAAAACCTGCATGAGTCTTGCCAGACTAATTGTCGCCGATGGAGAAGGTTCAACTAAATTTATAGAGTATAAAGTACTTAACGCCGCTACGGAACAGGATGCCAGACAGATCATTCGAACCGTTTCCGATTCTTCCCTGGTTAAAACAGCTATTTTTGGCCGTGATCCTAACTGGGGACGTATCCTTGCCGCGGCAGGGCGGGCAGGAGTAAACTTCAATCCTGATACAGTCGATTTGCATATGGGTTCCCGGACTACAGTCCAGGTCGTTAAAAACGGACAGCCTACTGAAGAGAATCTAACCCGCATCAAGAAAATGATGAGGTCCACCAACATACAGATTGTATTAGACATAAAAGCCGGTGATAAATCAGCAGTGGGCTGGGGATCAGATTTTTCATATGAATACGTCAGAATTAATGCAGAATATACTACCTAGGTTAATCAGCCCCTTTGAATGATATCATTTTATGCTGCTTTTCCTGCTTCCTATAGTCGGTAAAGTTTTAAGATGATGTATTACTTTTCATCCAAATTTACTTTAGGTATTTTCAAACGCTCTTTTAGCATAAATTAAAAATTACATGTCCGATCTTAAGAATCTAGATAAACTCGTTTCCCTCTCCAAAGCCAGGGGATTTATTTTTCAATCATCCGAAATTTATGGTGGCCTGGCCGCTGCTTATGATTATGGTCCGTTAGGTGTACAGCTTAAGCGTAAGCTGAACAATGCATGGTGGAGTGCCATGACCCAGAAACATGAGAACATCGTTGGAATAGATTCAGCCATTTTGATGCACCCTAAAGTATGGAAAGCCAGCGGGCATGTTGACAGCTTCAATGATCCGATGATCGATGATAAACAGTCCAAAATGAGATACCGGGCTGATATGTTAATAGAAGAATACATATTTAAACTCAGGAATAAAGATAAAATACAGGAAGCAGAACGAATTCAGGAATTATTAGATACATCAGGCACCCGCAAAAGCCTGAATGAAGATTTGTATGATATCATAATATCTGAGGGAATTAAGTCACCCGACAGTGGTTCTTCCGATTGGACCGAAGTACGACAGTTTAACCTGATGTTCAAGACCCGCCTTGGTGCCACGGCTTCGGGTGATGATTCAGATATTTATCTGCGGCCAGAAACAGCGCAGGGAATATTTGTAAACTTCAATAACGTGCAGAATACGTCCCGACAGCAGATTCCATTTGGTATTGCTCAAATTGGTAAAGCATTTCGAAATGAGGTAGTAGCCCGTCAGTTCATATTCCGCATGCGGGAATTCGAGCAGATGGAAATGCAGTACTTCGTCAAACCCGGCGCGGATAACGAAGAATACAAACGTTGGGCGGAAGAGCGAATGGCCTGGCACAAAAGCATAGGAATCCGAGCAGAAAAATTACGAATGGCACCGCATCCTGAAGACAAGCTGGCACATTATGCCAAAGATGCTGCAGATATCCAGTATGAATATCCCATTGGGTGGCAGGAGGTGGAAGGCATTCATAACCGAACCAATTTTGACCTTTCTCAGCATCAAAAGTTTTCTAACAAAAAACTGGAATATTTTGACCCCCAGACCCAGGATCGATTCATTCCTTATGTGATTGAAACTTCTATTGGCCTTGATCGATGCTTCCTGATGGTTTTATGTGATGCATACCGCGAAGAGGAGGTTCCCGGAGAAAAAGAAGGAGCTGTTGAAACCAGAACGGTGCTGAAATTTCATCCTAAACTAGCACCGGTCACCGCAGGTGTGCTTCCCCTAATTAAAAAAGGCGGCCTTCCTGAAATAGCCAGAAAAATTCAGGAAGAGCTCTCAGAGGATTATAATGTACAGTACGACGAAAAAGGATCTATCGGTAAGCGCTATCGAAGATTGGATGAGGCCGGTACCCCCTATTGCATCACCGTTGACTTTGAGACGCTTGAAGATCAATCCGTTACAATCCGGCATCGTGATACAATGCATCAGGAAAGGATTCCGTTAGATAGAATTTATGATAAAATCCGTGATGATATAAGATCCTGGAAACCTGTTAATTAGCCAAACAGGTAGTATCGTAATAATTAGAATTAATACTAAAATTAATGGATGCTTTTTATAATTCTTTACTGGATAACAACAAAAAATGGGTAGCAAAAAAAATAGGCGAAGATCCTAATTTTTTTAATAACCTTAAGGAACAGCACCCCCCCCTGTTATGGATAGGTTGCGCTGACAGCCGTGTCCCAGCCAATGAAATCACCGGTACCCAGCCTGGTGAAGTTTTCGTGCACCGAAACATTGCCAATATGGTGGTGCATTCAGACATGAATTTACTCAGTATTCTCGACTATGGTGTCAACATTTTAAAAGTGAAACATATTATTGTATGCGGACATTATGGGTGTGGAGGGGTATTGGCAGCCATGAGTAATAAGCAGTATGGTTTAATTGATAATTGGCTACGGCACATCAAAGACGTTTACAGAATACATCAGGATGAGCTGAATGCCATTAAGGATCAAAAAGAGAGAGGAAATAGGTTTACAGAACTAAATATTGTCGAACAGGTAGACAATCTATCGAAATCATCTATTATCCAAAATGCCTGGGAGAAAGGCCAGCAATTGGCTATACACGGTTGGGTATATGATATAGCCAATGGGATTATAGTAGACCTTGATGTTTCCGTAAAAGACAACTCGGAACTGGAAAGCTACTTCAAATTCGATGATCAGGGAAAATAAAAACGTGAACTTTCCATATCCTATTTCCTAATTTATTAAGGTCAACTTATTGATCTTTATCTCTAGGCTTTCATTATCAACCTTCACACCCTGGCCTTATACTAGTCCATTTGACTAGGGGCTTTGTATAAGGTTTGAGTAAGACATCTCTTACCAAATTGAAGTAAATATTGAATTTAAACATAATCGTTTGATGATCGCATTTCTCCTATTATCATTCATGTGAGCATAAATATATAAT
Organism: Balneolales bacterium; assembly: GCA_040905745.1. Taxonomy (GTDB): domain Bacteria; phylum Bacteroidota; class Rhodothermia; order Balneolales; family Natronogracilivirgulaceae; genus JBBDMU01. Next base: position 46,877 of record JBBDQY010000070.1, on the reverse strand, counting down.
CATTAGGCTCCTGACCTAGGTTTTCATCTGGACGTACTTTCAATTCTTTCCTCAGCCCCTATCATATTTATTCTTATTGTAAACCGAGAGCTTTAAGGTATTTATCCGAACACTAGAATAGAAATATAGAAAACCTCTTACAAGTTCTCCTATATCGGTTTAGCATTATAATCAGACAAGCTTTACTCCATAAGAAGCGAGGTCAAGGTACAGACCGGCAAATTCAACCCATATCCAGGGCTATGAAAAGCCATCACCGATTCGGGTTCAATTGGTTCATATCAAAAAGGTATCAAAGCCATATCAACACCGTATATATATGGCTTTGATATGGCTTTGATACCTTTTTGATATGGTGCTGTATAACTCCATCTTGCTTTAGACTATTATTGGTTTTAGTGATTTTTTATCTGAACACCAATGATTTTTTTAATAAACCGTTTGCTATTTGTTTTAGAATTATTAACATTCTCTAATGATTCATAATTCCTTTAGTTCGTGATGTATGAATCAATTTAAGTAACCCCTAATACTCGTTGGAATTAAGTCAGTAGCCTTAAACAGTTGATAATACTATAATGGAGTTAACTATGGATAATGAAACTTTAAAATTTCTTAATAAATAGCCATAATGAACCCATACAGCCAACTTATCTTATCCACGAGTTATCAACATTAAATTAACACCCCTATGGATGCTTGGAAAAAATGGAAAAACAGGATATTTAAGATTGTAGCCCTTTTTGTGGTTGTCGTCGTTTTAATGACAGCCTGACCCAATTGTCATAAATATGTCACTATAGTTCACACACGTAACACACGGGAGATAGGCCTATATGTGGCCACATGGAATTTATGCAACTTGTATTGCATTAAAGGTATTTTATTACGTAACTTTCCTTGCAATGCGTAATACTTCAATACCATATCGCTTATTATCTCTTGGGCTGATCTTCGCCCTGATTACCTCATTTAGCCTTCCGGCCATGATGTCATGCGTCATGGCTGCAAATCAAGGTCAAAACGACCAGCATGAATCTATGTCCTGCTGTGATAAAATGGATAAATCAACCCATTGTGATTCTGAAGAAGAGAAAGAAAATCATCAGGGTCATGATGGCAGTGAATGTTCCTGCACGTTCAAACAAGCACCCAAACATAACGAAACCGTTATGTTCGACCAGGCTCAGGTCAGTAAACTTATAGTTACAGTTGCTTCATTTATTGTAACTCAAACCTCCCCTCCTGTTGTATACCGGGAAAATGCCCGGGACCATACAACTTTATACACCGCTTCATCGCCTATCTACCTGATGAACCGGGTTCTTCTGAATTGAGAGCTACTTAGGCTGTTCAAACAGACATTAAGTGCAAAATTAAATCTATCTGTAGTATTGGTGTGATTTTTTTTACAGTCTGATCTTGAACGGCATCCCTTCTTAGTTAAACATTCTTTCCAGAAATCACTTCTGTAAAGAATACTTACTCTCATTACGGTTATGCTTAACAAAATTATACGTTATTTTCTTGATAACCAGCTCATTGCGCTGTTGTTATTTCTGATCCTGGCTGGCTGGGGAGTTACTACAGCCCCATTTGACTGGGACCTTGATTGGTGGCCACGTGATGCTGTTCCGGTTGATGCGATTCCGGATTTAAGTGACAATCAACAGATTATATTCACAGAATGGGCGGGCAATTCTCCTCAGGATGTGGAAGACCAGATCACCTATCCTCTATCTACTGAATTATTAGGGGTGCCTGGCGTACAAACCGTACGCAGTAATTCAATGTTCGGCTTTTCAAGCATTAATGTGATCTTTGAGGAGGGCATTGAGTTTTACTGGAGCCGCTCAAGGATCCTGGAAAAGCTTAATGCACTGTCACCTGGAACCTTGCCTGATGGCGTACAGCCGGCTCTGGGTCCGGATGCCACTGCCCTCGGCCAGGTATACTGGTATACCCTGGAAGGAAGGGATGAGGACGGAAACCCTGCAGGAGGCTGGGATCCGCAGGAGTTGCGTTCGATTCAGGATTTCCAGGTGCGTTATGCATTATCCTCTGTAAAGGGAGTGGCAGAAGTTGCCAGCATTGGCGGCTATGTAAAAGAGTACCAGATTGATATTGATCCTGATGCTATGCGTGAGGCTGGCGTTAATGTAACAGAAATTGCTAATGCTGTACGGTCAAGCAATATGGCTATGGGAGCACGAACACTGGAAATGAACCGCGCGGAATATGTAGTACGTGGGTTGGGTTATATTGAAAATCTGGATGATATACGGGAAAGTGTTATTGTTTCCCGGGGAGAAGTTCCTATCCGAATCAAAGATATAGCACACGTGAATATGGGTCCGGCTCAACGCCGGGGGGTACTGGATAAAGCCGGAGCCGACGCTGTTGGAGGGGTTGTTGTAGCTCGTTATGGTGAAAATCCTTTGCAGGTTATCAACAATGTTAAGGAAGAAATTGAAAGAATTAGTGTTGGTTTACCTGCAAAAACCCTGGATGATGGCACCGTGTCCAGAGTCGAGATCGTACCGTTTTATGACCGCAGCGGACTGATCTATGAAACCCTGGGTACCCTAGAAGAGGCTCTCTCCCTGCAGATATTGATCACCATTATCGTGATCATCATCATGGTGATGCACCTGAGATCTTCGGCAGTTATATCCGGGTTGTTGCCTCTTGCCGTATTGATGAGTTTCATCATGATGCGCTATATAGGCGTGGATGCCAATGTTGTCGCCCTTGCTGGTATTGCCATATCCATCGGGACAGTTGTGGATATGGGTATTATTCTCACCGAAAATATGCTTCGCCATATGGATGAGGCTCACCCTGGAGAAAGCCGGCTTGAGGTCATATACCGGTCTGTTTCCGAAGTCAGCCCCGCTGTTGTTACCGCCCTGATGACAACTATCGTTAGCTTTCTTCCGGTATTTATGCTGCAAGCCGAAGAAGGTAGGCTTTTTGGTCCACTGGCTTACACCAAAACTTTTATTTTGATCGCTGCACTGATCATCGTTATTACGCTGATTCCATCATTTGCTTATCGGTTGTTCACCAGAAAAGCGGGAAAAGAATCTACCCTATGGCTCTGGAATGGATTAATGGCCATAGCGGGTACTACCATCGCCATAACATACATTGCCTGGGCAGGACTTGCTTTGTTAGCGCTGGCCATCAGTAATATGGGCGGACTGGTGTACAAGGAGGAATACAAACCATGGTCCAGTTTCGTCAATAATATTATCATTCTATTGGCTATCGGATGGTTGCTGGCTTCAATCTGGCTTCCACTCGGACCTGAAAATCCCATTTCCCTAAGCCTGGTGTTCATAGCCCTCATTGTTGGCTTAATCTTTGGTTTTTTTCAGATCTTCATGCGCTATTACGAGCGAATACTTGCATCTTTACTAGTCCACCGGATGAAGTTCTTCGGTTTGCTTCTCATCATTGTCTTATTTGGCTCATTGAGCTGGCGCGGGTACGACACCACCTTCCGCTGGCTGGCCGGGGGCTTTCAGGCAATGGGTGTCAACATTGAAAATACGGGGGTTTGGTCTTCCCTCGATGAGCGTTTCCCCGGCCTTGGTGAGGAATTCATGCCAACGCTGGATGAAGGCACCTTTCTGCTAATGCCAACAGCGATGCCTCACGTTAGCAGCGAAGAATCCCTCCAAATGATGCGGGATGTAGATATGCGTATTGCATCCATTCCTGAGATTGATCTGGTTGTGGGTAAAGCAGGCAGGGTTGAATCTCCGCTTGATCCGGCTCCTCTTTCCATGTTTGAGAACGTAATTACCTATAAGAGCGAATACAAACGGGATGATCGCGGACGGCGTATACGGTATGAAGTAAACCTGAACGGAGAATTTGTGCGTAACGGCGAAGGAAACTTGATTCCTGACAGGCATGGCCGCTATTTCCGGCAATGGCGGGATGAGATCCGGACAGAAGATGATATCTGGAACGCAATTCTTGGAGCCTCCGATATTCCCGGTATAACATCGGCACCCAGATTGCAGCCCATCGAAACCCGCCTGGTTATGTTACAAACCGGTATGCGGGCCAGCATGGGCATCAGAATTGAAGGTCCCAGCCTGGAAGTAATAGATGGATTCGCCACACAACTTGAAGAACAATTACGCCAGGTTGAGGGTATTCGCGCGGCATCCGTATTTGCTGATCGTGTCGTAGGCAAACCATATCTGGAATTTGCCATCGACAGAAAAGCCATAGCCCGGCATGGCCTTAGCATAATGGATGTACAAAACGTAATTGGCACCGCTATAGGCGGCCAAACACTCACCACCACGGTAGAAGGACGGGAGCGTTACCCCGTTCGTGCCCGTTACGCCCGCGAATACCGTAATAATCCGGAGGCTATTAAACGGATACTGGTACCTACCCCAGCCGGTTATCAAATACCTCTTGGACAACTAGGGGAGATCAAATTTGAACAAGGCCCGATGAACATACGCAGCGAAAATACCTTTTTGAGTGCATATGTAACCTTCGGGACAGATCCTGGATATGCCCCCGTAGATATCGTAAAACGAACGAGTGAACATTTGAACAGGCAAATCAGAGATGGAAATCTTGTGGTTCCTGCAGGAATCAGCTATACGTTCGAGGGCGAATATCGTCAGCAGCAAAGGGCGGCTGAGCGGTTTATGATTGTGGTACCGATTACCTTAATCGCCATCTTCCTGCTGATGTATTTCCAATTCCGTTCTACCCCTGTCACCTTAATGATCTTTTCGGGCATTATATTGGTATGGGCAGGTGGCTTCATCATGCTATGGCTGTACGGGCAGGATTGGTTTTTTAACTTTTCCCTGTTCGGAGTAGAGATGCGGCAATTGCTTCAAATGGGTACCATCAATTTGAGCGTGGCGGTATGGGTAGGCTTCCTCGCCCTGTTCGGCATTGCCGTAGATAACGGTGTAGTGTTGGCAACCTACCTGGAGCAACTCTTCGAACGAACTAAACCTGATTCCATATCGGCTATCCGGAAAACAGCTATTGAGGCTGGTACACGTCGCATACGGCCCTGTTTAATGACAACCGGCACTACCCTTCTGGCATTGTTGCCGATCCTGACATCACCGGGCAAAGGTTCAGAGATTATGATCCCGATGGCTATACCCATCTTTGGAGGTATGTTCGTGCAGCTGCTCACTCTGCTTTTGATACCAACACTTTATGTAATATGGAAAGAACGAAAATTTAGAAATCAACCGGAGGTAGCCTGATGAATGTATTGTTCAAAATACCAAAACTAAATAGCCGGTGTGGGTTACTGTTCGGAATAATAGTTCTAATGGTAACCATCAGCCCGGCCTATACCCAACCTGATACGGGAGAGCCGGCCATTTGGGTTGATGAAAAACCGGATGCTTTTGCTCCTCTGGAAGGCTATTTTCGTGAAGCAATTGAAAATAACCCACGGATAAGAGAACAGTTTTACTCCTATCGGGCACAGGTAGCAAACGCCGGTCAGATGGGTATTTTACCTGATCCTGAAGTGAACCTTGGTTACTTCATCAATCCTCCTGAAGGAGCAACTTTCCTGGGCAGGTTCTCTTTTTCAGCCATGCAGATGTTTCCCTGGCCGGGCACTCTGGGCGAGCAGCGCAGGGAGGGTGAGTACATGAGTGAGGCAGAATACCACCGCATGCGAAGCCTTGCAGCGGATATTTTCCGTGATGTACATCTGACCTGGTTGGATTACAGCGAACAGTACCTATCCCGGGCTATCATACGCCAGAATATTGAACAGATTGATGAACTTCACTCATTAATCGAAATCCGTTACGAAACGGCACGGGCTTCACAGGCTGATCTGCTCCGCATCGAAATGGAAAAAGAACGTTTCCGCACCCATCTCGAAGAGGTTGACGAAGAGCGTCTACCGTTACAAGCGCGTCTGAATGCCCTGTTGAACCGGGATTTAAACCAGGAAATAAGCGGAGCTCACGAAATGATACGTCGAAGCTGGACAGTTGATGACAATGAGCTGCTAGAGGCTTTGAAAATAAATCATCCCGACCGTGACCTGCTGAATGCAAGCAGGCAACGATTCCGCAGCTCTGTAGAGCGAGCCAGGCTTGAAGGCCGCCCGCAAATCGGACTGGGCATTGAAGTAATGGGGCGCGATTTTTCCGTAATGTCTATGTTCCCCGACATGAACGAAGGCGTGGCAGCAATGGCAACCATACGTCTGCCCATCTACCAGCAACGCTACAGGGAACAGCGTCGGGAAGCTGAATATAACATCCAAAGGATAGAACAAAGCAATCAGCAACTCGACAACAGGCTTCTGGCTGACGCAGAACGGTACCTGAAAGATAAACGCGATGCCGAACGACGCCTCACCCTCATTCAGGATGAACTTATACCACGTGCAAACCAGGCTTATGAAATCTTACGAGAAGAATACGCTGTGGGAGGGGTCGGTTTCGAAGAACTAATCCAGATACAGCGGGAATTACTTGACCTTGAACTCGAAGAATTGCAGACACTCACCGAATACAACCGAGCACTAGCACAATTAGAATGGCTATTGAGCTCGGAATTGTCAAATCAACCTATTGAATTTTAAATCAACCAATAAAAGGCATTATCATGAAAACAGCCACAAGGAATAATATAATCATCTACCTGACCCTGCTACTGGGAGGATTAGCTCTAGGTTTCCTACTATTTAGTGATCAGGGCGATAATAATGTGTCTCAAAGTCATGATCACGACCTTGAGATGTCTTCAGAGAATGGTGTGGAAGTATGGACCTGTTCCATGCACCCCTCAGTCCGTGAAGATGAGCCGGGCAATTGCCCTATCTGCGGTATGGAGCTTATCCCAGCTTCAACAGAGGTAACGGAAGACGATTACTCTATGGTCATGACAGAAGCAGCTGTTCAACTTGCCAATATCCAGACTACTACAGTGATCGAAGAGATACCTACCCATGAAATCCGCATGCCCGGACGAATTAAAGTCGACGAGCGGCGGCTTACTAACATCACAGCTCACTTCCCGGGGCGCATCAGAGAGCTTTATGTTGATTTTACGGGAGCTCCTATTCATGCAGGTGAGGCTATGGCGACCATCTATTCACCAGAACTGGTAACTGCACAAAGGGAATTACTAACGGCCATACAACATAGTGGGCCGCAATCAGCCATGGCTGAGTCTTCACGCCAAAAACTTCGTCAGTGGGAATTAACCGATTCTCAGATTAATGAGATTATTGAAAAAGGTGAAGTCAGACAAAATATGGAAATCGTATCACCTGTTGATGGATACGTTATAACTCGCAATTTTGCACGCGAAGACCATGTTACCCAAGGTGCCGTGCTTTTCGAGGTTGTCAATCTGGAACAGGTATGGGGTGTTTTTGAGGCTTACGAAGAAGATCTGGCCTGGCTGCAAGAAGGCGATTCGATAAGCTTTCACAGTCGCGCAAATCCCGGCCACCAATTTGAGACCACAGTTTCATACATCAATCCAGTCGTAGACCCTCAAAAACGTACGGTGCAAATAAGAGCTGATATTCAAAATGGTGCCACACGCCTGAAGCCTGATATGTTGATCAGCGGAACGGTGCGCTCGAATGGTTCTGATGGTGCCCGGAAGTTGATACCTGCCAGCTCGGTGTTATGGACGGGTCCCCGTTCTGTTGCTTTTGTTAAAGATACTTTAGCCGATGTTCCCCGATTTGAAGCACGGGAAATAGAAGTGGGACATAGAACTGGTGATTTTTATATTATCCATAACGGCTTGGAAACCGGTGAGGAAGTCGTCTTTAACGGAGCTTTCCGACTCGACTCAGAGTTTCAGTTAGCCGATCGATTCAGTATGATGAACCGGGAACCCGGACGAGGTGCAATTCCGGTTCATGATCATGGAAATACTCAGGAACAAACTGAGCAGGACACTGATATTGAACCACATGAGGAAGATCACAGCGGGCATTAATGAATTCAAGAAATACTTTAAAGAATAAATCATTTAGCTTATGAATCAGCAGAGTAGTAATTCTGTTTAAGAGTATATGACCTACTCTATTCAAAAAAAGGACCCATATGAAAAATCATGAGCATGACGGTGGTGGTGAACAGGAACATCATCCGCCCAAAGATCATAAACATTACAAAGGCTATCAAAAACATAACGCTAAAGCAGGTGCAGATGTAACAAAGCACGAAGATAAACACCATGGCCACCATGATCACCACTCCCATATGGTTCAGGATTTTAAGTGGCGCTTTTGGTGGGTATTAGGATTGACTATACCTATTCTCGTTTTATCACCCATGATACAGGATTTCCTCGGAGTTGACTGGCGATTTTCAGGAGACCTGTATGTTTTGCTGATTTTATCTACAGTAGTATATTTCTTCGGTGGAAGTCCTTTCCTTACAGGTCTTGTTGAAGAATTGAAAAAGAAACAGCCGGGAATGATGACCCTCATCGGCCTGGCAATTTCAGTAGCCTATTTTTACAGCGTGTTTGTTGTGTTTGGCCTTGAAGGCCATCTATTGTTTTGGGAATTATCTACCCTGGTTGGCATCATGCTGCTGGGACATTGGATTGAAATGCGTTCTGTAATGAGCGCCTCTGCCGCTCTCGAGAAACTAGCGGAATTACTGCCTGGCAATGCACATCGTTTAAAGAATGATGGATCTACCGAGGAAGTTCCCGTTGAAGAACTAAAAGTAGGTGATCACATCCTAATTAAGCCCGGAGAGAAAATACCGGCAGACGGAATCGTCATCGATGGCAAAACCAATGTGAATGAGGCTATGCTTACCGGTGAATCCCTGCCGGTTGAAAAGCAAAAAGATGATGAGGTGATCGGGGGTTCTGTTAATGAGGAGGGATCCATTACCGTTAGCATTCACAAAACAGGGGATGAATCATTTCTCTCTCAGGTAATCGATTTGGTGCGCCAGGCGCAGGATAGCAAGTCACAGACCCAGGACCTTGCTAATCGGGCGGCTTTATGGCTCACCATAGTAGCTATTACATCCGGTTTATTGACCTACTTCAGCTGGGTTCTTTTTTCAACTCAGGATATCAGCTTTGCAATCAATCGTACGGTAACAGTAATGGTCATAGCTTGTCCTCACGCGCTTGGACTGGCTATACCACTGGTAGTGGCAGTATCTACCACACTCGCAGCATCCAACGGCTTTCTGATACGCAATCGTACGGCATTTGAAGAAGCCCGTAATCTGAATGCTGTAATATTTGATAAAACGGGAACCCTGACTGAAGGCACCTTTACCGTTACGGAAATTATGAACTTTACCAATGAATTTGATGACGCTGAACTTCTGAATTATGCCGCTGCGATTGAAAGCAATTCAGAACACCCAATAGCCCGGGGTATTGTTCAAAAGGCCAGTGAAAGCTGGAAAGTTGAAGATTTTAACTCTATTACCGGAAAGGGTGTTGAAGGAAACGTAAAGGGAAAACAAGTTAAAGTAGTAAGTCCCGGCTATATTAGGGACGAACAAATGGATTACCCACGACAGCAGGTCGATGATATCTCTTCCCAGGGTAAAACGGTAGTATATATCATACTTGACAATAAACTGCAGGGAGCTATTGCTTTGGGTGATAAGATTCGTTCGGAATCTCGCAGAGCTATAGAAAGCCTGCATGAAATGGACATTCAGTGTGTGATGCTCACCGGTGATAACAGACAAACCGCTGAATACGTTGCCAAAGAACTGGGCATCGATATGGTATTTGCCGAAGTACTTCCAAATGAAAAAGCAGAAAAAGTAAAAGAAGTCCAGCGACAGGGCAAAAAAGCAGCCATGATTGGTGACGGCGTAAATGATGCTCCCGCCCTGGCTCAAGCTGATGTAGGAATAGCCATAGGCGCCGGATCAGATGTAGCCATTGAAACCGGAGATATTGTTCTAGTGCGTAATAATCCGGAAGACGTAGCCCACGTTATTCAATTGTCAAAAGCTACCTACGGCAAGATGGTGCAGAACCTGATCTGGGCTACCGGCTACAATGTAATTGCTATCCCATTGGCTGCAGGGGTACTTTTTGCATGGGGTGTGATATTAAGTCCGGCTATAGGTGCCGTACTAATGTCGCTCAGTACGGTAATTGTAGCTATTAATGCTCGTCTTTTAAAAATGGAATCTTAAATAATCATCAATAATTAAGCTTTACCTTATGAACAACAAAATATTTTATTCAACCATTGCTACTTTACTGATTATTGCCGGTTTTATGGGAAACCGCCTTATTCAGAACCGTTCAGCCACAGATCATTTCTTCGAAAAAACAGTTGAGATTACCATGTTTAGAGGTGAAGGATGCAATTGCTGCCTGAAATGGGTTGACCACCTTGAATCCAATGGATTCGTTGTGGAAGATCAGGTTGTTAATAATTTACAAGCAGTTAAAAAGGAAAATAACATTCCAACTAATCTGCAATCCTGCCATACGGCAATAGTAGATGGATATATTGTGGAGGGTCATGTACCTGCCGCAGAAATTCAACGATTGATTAGTGAAAAACCTGAAGCTCTTGGTATATCCGTACCCGGAATGCCACTTGGATCTCCCGGCATGGAAAGTTCAAAAGTCGAACCATACAACGTTTTGCTTTTTAATGAAGCCGGCAATCAATTTATTTATGCCAAATATTAATGTATGTTAAAGCAAGAACTGGAGGTTCCCTAAATCATTATTCCTCACTATTAATAATTTATCATGATCCCTGAAACATATCTTGAAACAGACGATGATCAAACTACCATACTTATCAGATTCCTTGTAAGTGTAGTTTTTGTATCAGAAGGACTTCAGAAATTTCTATACCCCGAAATACGTGGAGCAGGAAGATTTGAAGGTATAGGTATTCCCTTTCCAGAATTCACCGGCTATATGGTTGGTGGGTTTGAAATGGCCTGTGGGTTACTCATACTGTTTGGCATTCTGACCCGGTTTTCTGTTATCCCTTTAATCATCATCATGTTAACTGCTTTATTTACAACAAAGTTACCCATACTACTTGGATCAGGATTTTGGGGATTTACTTTAAGAGATTTGAATCAATATGGACTTCTAAGTATGCTTCATGAATCCCGAACTGATTTGTCCATGCTTATTAGCAGTATTTTCCTGTTGATAAAAGGTGGAGGATATTGGTCGGTAGATTACAATCTCACAAACAAAAAAAGACAATTTAGCGCGCCATCTTAAGTTTTAAATTACTTTTCTTTTCACTATTACTAACCTTCTACCCCCTTATGAAACGACACATTCATTTCCCCTTATTTGTATTACTTTTTGTATTAATATCCTGTTCTTCGGGTGACCATAGTTATGATGCAACGGAACAAGGCTCAACGGAATCTCATTCAGCTGCCTTTGAGACACCTGATGAATTCAAAAAATCACTTGATATAACTCTTACGAGGTATTTTGATCTTAAAGACGCTCTGATCGAAGAAGATGGCCAAAAAGCTGCCCGCTTGGCTCAAGCCTTCCAGGAAAGCCTGGAACAGGTAAAAGAGGATGACCTTTCTGACGAAGCCCATTCAATATGGAGAAGCAACAGGGAAATTATGAACGAGGAAAGCTATCGCATAGCCGGAGTAACCGAGATTGAAGAACAAAGAAAATCTTTCAATTCCCTCTCTATGGCCCTCATCCATAGTTTGGAAGCATTCGGTCCCCTGGAAAAGGCTGTGCACCGGCAATCATGTCCTATGGTAGGTGATGGATCAGCTGATTGGCTCAGTTCTTCTGAAGAAATTATGAATCCGTATCTAAGCAGCAATATGTTAAACTGCGGCACCGTGGTCAGAACCTATTAATTCATCCGTTTTTGTGAACTCATGTGCCCTTCAACCCTGGTTGAAGCACCGGTATAGAGGGTTATAAGGTTAGGTGAACAAGGTTAGTAATTCCCGGTTTGCAGGAATTTTCTTGATACTAGATAAAATAATCAGTAATTACTGCTTGTAAACGGATACGAATCAAGTGATAAACTCTGAGAAATGAACCTGTTTTCCCTTTCAAATAAAACGGCGGTGATCACCGGTGGTTCTAAAGGTATAGGCAAAAGTATCGTACAGTTATTCGCTCAACAAGGTGCGGATGTCCATATTCTAGATATGGATGAGGATGCCGGAAAGCTAATCGCTGATGAGATAAACGCGAATGGGGGCGAAGCTTATTTTTATAAGGTCAATGTGGTCAATAAAACAGAGACCACTGAAGTCTTCAACCACATTTTTCAACATAAAAAACGATTGAATATTCTGGTTAACAACGCCGGGATTGCTCATGTGGGTAAACTTGAAGATACCAGTGAAGAGGATTTCGACCGGGTATATTCCGTGAATGTAAAGGGCGTATATAATTGCTCCTTTTCTGGTGTTGAGAAAATGAAGCAGTCCGGTGGCGGAGTCATTCTAAATCTGGCTTCAGTTGTAGCGCTCATGGGTATCCCCGATAGGTTTGCCTATTCAATGAGTAAAGGTGCCGTATTAACGATGACCTATTCCATAGCTAAAGATTATCTGGACCAAAACATACGGTGTAATGCCATATCACCCGGCCGGGTCCATACACCCTTTGTTGATGGTTTCATAAAGAAGAACTATCCGGGAAGAGAAAAAGAAATGTTTGAACAGTTATCTAAATCTCAACCCATCGGACGAATGGCAGAACCTGATGAAATCGCAAAACTCGTTCTTTACTTATGTTCTGACGAGGCTTCATTTATCACAGGGGTGAATTATCCAATTGACGGTGGGTTTTCAACTTTAAATTCTTAAAATTAGTAACTCATGAAATTAATACGTTTTGGCGAACCGGGAAAAGAAAAACCCGGTTTGATGTTATCAGATGGAGCAAAAATTGATGTAAGTGAATTTGGTGAAGATTATGACAGTAATTTTCTTCAATCTAGCGGCATCGAAAGATTAAAAGAATGGGCTTCTCTTCATGGCTCAGAAGCACCCCGTATTAATGAATCCGTTCGTCTGGCTCCGCCCATTAACAACCCGGGCAAGATTGTTTGCGTAGGACTTAATTATGCCGATCATGCAAAAGAAGGAGGAATGGCCCTCCCGGAGGAGCCTATCCTTTTTTTTAAAGCCACCTCTTCCCTGGTTGGACCTAATGATGATTTAATTATCCCAAAAAACAGTGTTAAAACAGATTGGGAAGTTGAGCTGGCGGTTATAATAGGAAAAAGAACTTCCTATGTATCAGAGGAAGAAGCACTTGACTATGTTGCCGGATATTGTCTGCATAATGATTACAGCGAGCGTGAATTTCAGCTTGAAATGGGTGGCCAGTGGGTCAAAGGTAAAAGCTGTGACACCTTTGCCCCTCTGGGTCCGATTTTAGCGACTCCGGATGAAATCAAAGACCTTAACAACGTAAGGCTGTGGTTGAAGGTTAACGGTGAAATTAAACAGGATGGGAACACCCGTAACCTGATCTTTAAAATACCTAAGATAATAAGCTATATCTCCCAGTTCATGACCCTGGTTCCCGGAGATGTCATATCAACAGGCACGCCAGCCGGTGTGGGTTTAGGGTTTAAGCCGCCCCAATACCTTAAACCAGGTGATTTCGTGGAACTTGGCATTGAAGGTTTAGGAGAATCCAGTCAGCATGTTAAAGCCTATCCTTCTTAATAAGAGGCTAAATCATGTCTTTCAAGAATAAAACAATTGTTATCACAGGAGGTGCACAAGGAATTGGAGAAAGTTGTGCCCGAATATTCCATAGGGAAAAAGGCAATGTAGTGATACTGGATATTGACCAATCTTCAGGAAACAGACTTTCGGAGCAACTTGGAGAAAGAGCGTTATTCATTTCATGTGATGTATCCAATGAGGCCGAAGTTCAGGATGCTATGAGACAAGCTGTAAATGAATTTGGCAGCCTGGATATTCTTGTTAATAATGCAGGGATCTTAAAATATGCTACCGTCACGGAATTATCCGTCGAAGATTGGGATTTGGTGATGAGTGTGAATCTGAAAGGTTCATTCCTATGTGCTAAACATGCCATCCCTTATATGATGGAACAGGGAGATGGGGTTGTCATTAATATGTCAAGCGTTCAGGCATTTCTGGTCCAGGAAAAAGTATCCGCCTATTGTACCTCCAAAACAGCCTTGCTTGGTTTAACCAGAAGTATTGCTGTAGATTATGCCCCTCAGGTCAGATGCGTTGCTATTTGCCCGGGAACAGTAGATACCCCCCTGAACCGGCAGGCATTTCAAATGTCGCCCGATCCCGAAGCTGTTTTGCAGGAATGTAAAGACATGCACCTCCTGAAACGGATTGCCGGAACTGACGAAATTGCAGAGTTAGTCGCTTTTGTTGCCAGTGGTAAAGCTCCTTTCATCACCGGTCAGGCTATTCGCATTGATGGAGGATTAGGGATAAAAGCCGAGGGAAGTAAAAAGGATTAATTTCAATTATGCCTATTGATTCTACACAAGCAGAAGTTGAGTTTAATACTGATGCTATCCTTGGTGAAGGTCCGGTATGGGACGAGGAACAAGAGAAACTATATTGGTTGGATATCATATCCGGCGAGTTGTTTAGATATGACCCTGCTTCAAAAACAAACACCGTATATAAAATAGGTGAACATGTAGGTGCTGTTTCAATGCGAAGAAAAGGCGGACTGGTAATGGCAACCCAATCAGGTTTTAGCTTCTTTGACCCTGATACCGGTAGAATCACGGTTATTAATCATCCAGAGAGCCAAATTAAAAGCAATCGTTTCAACGATGGTAAATGCGACCCGCAAGGAAGGTTTTGGGCCGGAACAATGGCTTATGACATCTCAGAAGGAACAGGCAGTTTGTATTGTCTGAACAAAGACTTAAGTGTAGATTTAAAATTGGCTCAGCTAACTATACCCAATGGACTTGCATGGAATGGGCAGAGAGATCAGTTCTTTTTTATAGATACTCCAACACGTAAAATATTCTCTTTTGATTACGATGGTCCTTCAGGCAGCATATCCAATCGATCGGTGATCAGAGAATTCAGTGTTGATGATGGTTTTCCTGATGGGATGACCATCGATACTGATGATCATCTGTGGGTAGCCATGTATGGAGGAAGTAAAGTACAAAGAATTAATCCCGTATCTGGTAACACCGTTTATGAAGTACACCTGCCCGTTCCCCAGGTAACCTCGTGTACATTTGGGGGTTTTAAGTTTAATGAGTTGTATATTACAACCTGCAGGGAAAACATGTCGGAACAGGCACTAAAGCAAGCCCCGCTTTCAGGATCAATATTCAAAGCCCGGCTGCCTTTCAGAGGTTTGGCCTCATTTCGATTCGATGGCTGATTCTAACTAAAAATTATTATCCTATGAGTTCAAAAAATAATTTAAGAAGCAGAGATTGGTTCGGTAAAACAGGAAAAGACGGTTTTATTTACCGTAGCTGGATGAAAAACCAGGGCTTCCCTCCTGATGAGTTTGAAGGAAAGCCGGTTATTGGTATTTGCAATACCTGGTCGGAGTTAACGCCGTGCAATGCTCATCTTCGTGAACTGGCCGAGGCCGTTAAACGAGGGATTTGGGAAGCCGGTGGCTTTCCCCTAGAGTTTCCCGTCATGTCTTTGGGTGAGACGTTAATCCGGCCAACGGCCATGCTCTATCGTAATCTGGCTAGTATGGATGTTGAAGAATCAATCAGGGCTAATCCGTTGGATGGAGTTGTATTGATGTGCGGTTGTGATAAAACGACACCATCTTTGGTAATGGGTGCCTGCAGTGTCGATATCCCATCCATAGTTGTTTCGGGTGGGCCTATGCTCACCGGAAACTTTAAAGGAAAAAGCATAGGCACAACGGATGTCTGGCATATGGCTGAAGAGCATAAAGTTGGGAATATAACTGACGAAGAATTCAGTTTAGCTGAGAGTGCCATGTGCAGGAGCGCCGGCCATTGTGCTGTAATGGGAACAGCATCTACAATGGCATCCATGGTTGAGGCCCTTGGATTAAGTCTGCCCGAGAATGCAGCCATCCCGGCTGTGGATTCCCGGAGAAAAGTATTGGCCCATATGTCAGGCCGGCGTATTGTTGAGATGGTACATGAAGATCTCACGCTCTCTAAAATATTAACCCGCAAAGCATTTATTAATGCTATTAAAGTCAATGCCGCCGTTGGAGGATCAACAAACCTTATAATCCATTTAACAGCAATAGCCCGGCGAATTGAGGCACCCCTGAAACTGGATGATTTTGATCATTATGGCAGTGATATACCTTTATTGGTTAACCTGATGCCGTCAGGCAGTTTCTTTATGGAAGATTTCTATTACGCAGGGGGACTACCCGCTGTAATTGCCGAACTAAAGGATCACCTGGAACCGGATACACTTACGGTTACCGGGAAATCTCTGATCGAAAATAATGCCACGGCACCTTGCCATAACCGTGAAATCATTGCTTCCATTGATAAACCTTTTATGGACCATGCAGGTATTACTGTGGTAAGAGGCAATCTTTGCCCTGACGGAGCGGTAATTAAAACCTCCGCCGCATCATCTCATTTATTGCAGCATAAAGGTCAAGCGGTAGTCTTTGAAAGTATAGAAGACTATAAAGCCCGCATTGACGATCCTGAGTTAGAGGTTGATGAATCATCGGTACTGGTTTTAAAGTATGTAGGACCAAAAGGATACCCGGGAATGGCCGAAGTGGGCAATATGGGGCTTCCTAAAAAGTTACTGGAGAAAAACGTCATGGATATGGTTAGAATTTCAGACGGCCGTATGAGCGGTACTGCGTATGGCACAGTATTTCTGCATGTTTCGCCGGAATCCTTTGTAGGAGGCAATCTTGCTCTGGTGCAAAATGGAGATATTATAGAGGTAGATGTGAAAAACAAAAGGCTTCACCTGAATGTTTCGGATGAAGAGCTGGAAAGCAGAAGGAAGCAGTGGAACCCACCTCCCCATGAATTCAACCGGGGTTATGTGAATTCTTATATCCATCATGTTGAGCAATCACACCTCGGGGCAGATATGGATTATTTGGTTGGTAAATCAGGAAGTATAGTGAGGAGAGAATCTCACTAGCGATCCATTAATATACGACCGCCTATAAATCTGGCTTTACTGCCTAATTGCCTCCCAATACGGATGACTTCATTCCACTTTACCATGCGTTCAGAACGCGTGAAGGATCCTACTTTTAATTGTCCGGCATTGGTAGCAACAGCAAGATGAGCGATAAAAGGATCTTCGGTTTCTCCCGAACGCGCTGATACGACAGGCGTCCAGCCAAATTCCCTGGTTTGGCTGATACAATCCATGGTTTGAGTCACCGTCCCTATTTGATTGAGCTTAATCAGGACGCTATTGGCCAGCTCTTTTTTCTTGCCATCCTTTACTCTCTTAATATCCGTTGTGAACAGATCATCACCAATTATCTGCAGGCGATCACCAAAAGCTTTGGTAAATCTTTGCCAGTTATTAAGATCAGTTTCTGCAAATGGGTCTTCAATAGAAATAATTGGATATTTTTTACACCAGCCAGCAATCACATCGTAGAATTCATCATGGGTTAACGATCTATTTTCTAGGTGAAGATGATATCTGCCATCTTTATACAGTTCAGAAGCAGCTATATCCAATGATAGATGGATATCCCGTCCTGCCTGATACCCTGCTTTCTCAATTGATTCAATAATGATTTTAAATACCTCTTCATTGCTGTCAAATTCAGGCCAATACCCCCCTTCATCAGCAACTCCAGCTAATTTATCTCGTTCGCTGAGCAGTATACCACACTGCTTATAGACATTATAGGTCATTTCCATACATTCGGCATAATCAGTGGCCCCGGTACAGATGATCATAAAATCCTGTACATCAATCCTTCCATGACTATGGGCACCTCCACCGATGATCTGAATTTCAGGCAATGGTAAAAGATCGCCGGTGCCATCTGTCAGATACTGAAATAATGAAAGGTTAGCCGCATTGGCCGCAGCTCTGGAGATAGCCATAGAAACACCCAGAATCGCGTTGGCTCCTAAATTTCTTTTATTGGGGGTGCCATCTAAATCCAACATGATTCCATCCAGCCTTTCCTGATCATATACCTTTTGGTTAACCAATGCCGGAAAGATTTTATCTTTTATATTCTGAATTGCCCGATAAACGGATTTCCCTCCATACATTAAAGGATCACCATCCCTGAGCTCCAATGCTTCATATTGGCCGGTAGAGGCCCCGGATGGAACTATGGCACGGCCGGTAATACCATTATCCAGAACTACTTCAGCTTCCAATGTAGGATTACCGCGCGAATCATAAACCTGATAAGCATCAATGTTTTTAATGTTCAATGGGTAGTTGATTTAGTTGAGATTTCCAGTGGGCGTTGATTTGGGTTTGCTTATAGACTTTGTTGATGAGCAGGTCATTGGCAAAAGTCCGGACAAAGCTTTTTTGTTGATCATTAAGGTATGCGACTGGTGACTTGCCATCCATTCTGGCAAGCAGTAACATGATGAGAAGCCTTCCCGTTCTTAGCTCCATTTCATGTTCTTTTTCCTCACCCATGTGCTCAAAATAAGCTTTCCAGAATACCCGGGAAAGATCAGGCCGTTCTTTTAACGGGTAGTGAACCAGCATCTTTAAATATAGGTGACTTAACAGAAAAGCTACATCAAATGCAGGATCTCCATACCATGCTACCTCATGATCCAGCAGCACAATCCTATCCGGACCTACGAGAATATTTTTGGGGCTAAAATCACCATGTACCAGAGCCTCCTGATAATCCCCCAAACGATTTGCCTCTTCATAAAAAAAATCTTTTAATCCGGGATGCCGATCCCCAGTCGTAACGAGGTAAGGTTCAATTCTCAAGCTCCTAAAGTTAGAAAGCGAATTAAATCTTTTTTTCACCTCTTCATTATGAACGGACCTTAGGTGTAATGAAGATATTAACTGAGCCGCTTTTATGGCCGTATCCGGATTAAAAGTACCCTTCAATAATTGTTCTTTCCAATTTTGAAAAGCAGAACCCATGTATTCCATGACAAAGAAACCACGATTGGCATCATGAAACACAATCTTTGGAACAGCGTCAGGTAAAAAACCCTGAACATAGTTTATAAACTCCTGCTCCGTTTCATTGCGTGAAACATCAGCAAACCAATCCTCCTTCACTTTTAATTTTGCACAGGCTTGCTTGACTACATAGTTATTTACGCCATCGGATAACAAACAGATATCCGAAGAAACCCCGCCTGCCATAGGTTTAAAGATAACTTTCTTTGTGGTAATAAGATTTTTTTTAAAAAGAGATGAAATGATAAAATCTTTATCCATCAATAGAAAATAGTAGAGTACGGGGTTCACTAACGCTTTACAATATAGGGTAAATGATTTTTAATATTGGGTATTCCATAGCATTTTCTATATTATCAATGATTATTATCCTCTAAATAAAAAATCTAAATGCATATTACCTTATTATTAATAATAACTATATCCACTTTATTCACTCATCAGGCTGAAAATGCGGAACCAATCAATGTATTATATATTACGGGTGGTAAATTCCATAATTATGAAGCCCAGCAGGAACTTCTTACATCTGAGCTTGATAAGCGTCTGAATATTAACTGGACCATTAATTTTGAGGCTGGCGATAGAAACGATTTTAAATTAACCATACATAGTGATCCTGACTGGCATGAAGATTACGATGCTGTGATATATAATATGTGTTCAGCCAAAGTGACCGATGAGGATTATGTTGAAAATGTAGTGCGTACTCATTACGAAAGCGGAACAGCAGCCATTTTTCTTCACTGTGCCATGCATTCCTTCCGTGATGCCCAGACCAAAGAATGGGACCGTTTGATCGGTTTTGAAACCTACCATCATGAACGGGAACAGCGGGAATTTGAAATTATTGCTACAGATTCTGAACACCCTGTTATGAACGACTTTCCACAAAAGAATTGGATATCCCCTAAAGATGAGCTATATATCGTTATAAAAGAGTATGATACATTAATACCTTTAGCTTATGCTTATGGACCCGAGACTAAAAAGAATCATACCGTGATGTGGGCGAATACTTATGGCAATGCTCGTGTTATCGGCACAACGGCGGGCCATAATAACGAAGTCATGGCAGACAAGGTATATATTGATTTTCTTGTCAATGGTTTAGTTTGGGCTACAAGTGGACGATAAATAAATTAATTAGTTTGTGATTAATCTTTTCATAGTTCCTGAAACATATTTTTACATTAGCTTAAGTTAATGAGGCTGATGGACCTCATCGAGGCACCCTGTCAAATTGTGGCTAACTTTAAAATAAACAGTCCTCTATGCTTATAAAACTCTAATAAAAAATACTTCATTATCGTTTACCAATATTTGAGAGCCTCAATCAAAGAGATACCGTCTATAATGACTTTCTGTAGGAGAGAAATATGAGAAATCAGCTATTACTGGAACAGGAGATTTTAAATCTGGAAGACAAGAATCATCTCTGCCTGATATATGAAAAAGATCCTCTTGAACAAATGCCTGCATTGATCCCATACATCAAACAAGGGTTGGAAAACAAGGAGCGGTTCATCTATATAGCTGATGATATTTCCATTGAACAACTTACCCTATTGCTGAAGATCAGCCATGTTGATGTGGCAGCTGAAAAAGAACGAGGAGCACTAAAATTACTGACCAAAAAAGACTGGGTCGAACCTGGTGTTGATATTGCCAAGGAATCTCAAAAACTGAGGAATCATATAGCTTCAGCTCTTGAAGCAGGGTTTTGTGGAGTTCGCTTTGCCATTGAAATGACCTGGACCCTGGGCCAGGATATCGAAGTGTGTAGACTTGAAAAATGGGAAAGGACCATTGACACCATTTTTACACCGGACATACCGGCTAAAATGATTTGTCAGTATAATCGTAGCCTGTTAAATGAATCGGTTGTAAAACAAGCGTTCAAAACACATTCACATGCAATTATTGGAGATTGTTTATGTGCAAACAAGTTTCATGAGGCTGATGAAGAGGATGAAGTATTCGGAAAAAGTACGATTGACTCAATCATCGGTTTACTTAGGGAAAATTATGAGGGAGGCATCAAAAAGGCCTCACCTACTCCACTTAATTTTAAAAATCTGAAATGGGGTACTCATATCTGTAATTTCTACAAAACTCAGGCTGACCTGGTAGAAATACTTGTCCCTTATTTTAAAGCCGGACTGGAGAATAACGAATTTTGTATATGGATTACTTCTAAACCTCTGGGTAAAAAAGAAGCCTTCAAAGCGTTAAGAAATGAAGTACCTGATTTGGATGGTTATTTGGAAAATAATCAGCTTGAGATCCTGGACGCATCAGAATTCTACATGACTGATCATAAATTCAAGCCCCTTCAGGAAGTGCTTGATTACTGGGAAAATAAAGAAAAAAAGGCTTTATCTGATGGATTTAAAGGTTTAAGAGCATCAGGTAACACCTATTGGCTTGAACGGCAGGATTGGAATCAATTTGATGAGTATGAAAATCAAGTCAATGAATCCATCCTCCATTCCAAAATGATGGCATTGTGTTCATACAGTCTTGATAAATGCACGGCATCCGATATCGTAGATGTAGTAAGTAGTCATCAAATCACCTTCATAAAGAAAAACGGTAAGTTCAGGGTTATTGAGAATAATGAATATCTAAAGGCAGAAACAAAGATTCTAGAGGTAATCAGGGAGCTTGAGAATACCGTACAAACCAGGACTTCAGAGCTGTCAAAGTCAATAGACGAAAAAGAGATATTGCTGAAGGAAATCCATCATAGGGTTAAAAATAACCTTCAGATTATTACGAGCCTACTTAGACTTCAATCTAAAAATATCACAGACGATAAAATCCTTAAGGAGTGCCAGAACAGAATACAATCTATGGCTCTGGTGCACGAAGCTCTTTATAAATCAGATAATCTGGCTTCCCTGAACTTGAATACCTATATTAATGCTTTAGGTAAAGAATTATTTACATCCTATAATCTTAATCCCCAGCAGGTTACCATGGAAGTTAATGTAAATGACGTTCCTTTGGATTTAGATAAAAGCATATCCTGTGGATTAATTCTGAATGAACTTATCACTAATTCGATCAAATATGCATTCTCTGATAACAGGGAAGGACTTATTAAGATCGATTTTGATG
Source organism: Balneolales bacterium (assembly GCA_040905745.1). Lineage (GTDB taxonomy): Bacteria > Bacteroidota > Rhodothermia > Balneolales > Natronogracilivirgulaceae > JBBDMU01. Next base: position 24,627 of record JBBDQY010000070.1, on the reverse strand, counting down.
CAGTGGGCGACAGAGGCCGCCTTTCTGTAAGTGACAATGGAGTCGGCCTGGCAAACGGACTTGATATAGATAACTACACGACACTTGGCATGAGGCTGATCAAGACCTTTACAGCGCAGCTTGACGGCAAACTGGAAATAAGAAATGGCCAAGGATTAACTTTCGATATTGACTTTCCACTAGAACAAGAAATTAATGGATAAACCCAACATATTAATCGTAGAAGATAATTTTTTAATTGCATTAGACATTCAGGAGCTATTAACATCCGCAGGATTTCATATCACGGATACGGTGGCTTCAGGAGAAGAAGCGATCAAGAAAACGCTTGAATTAAAACCTGACCTTATATTAATGGATATCGGATTAAAAGGATCCATGGATGGAATTGAAGCTGTTAACAGGATACGTGATCATAGAAATATTCCGGTCATATTCCTCACAGGCAATAGCGATCAGTTGAGAAGAAGAAATATAAAAGATCCGTATATCAGCAAACCATTTACAACTGAAGAACTGCAGGAACTTATTAACTCACTACTTGAACACTCCGTATAGATTTTTCTTTCAACATTTCCATAGAAATATTGAAAGAATAGTTGTTAACAAAACAGAACATTCTTATTTTTAAAACCTATCAAAAAGAGGGTGATTAGCTCAGTTGGTTCAGAGCACCTGCCTTACAAGCAGGGGGTCGGGGGTTCGAGCCCCTCATCACCCACCCTAGAAGCTCAATAACTTATGGTTGTTGGGCTTCTTTTGTTTTAGGTATCATTATTGATTTAAGTTCAATTTAAGTTCAAATGAGTATACTGATCTAAAAGTAAATTAGTTATAAATTGTTGATTTATTCACGAAGTAGTATCCTGTTCAGGAATAAGATCATTAAAAACTTTCTCAAATTTGCCTTTACTACTTTCATTATAAAACGGCATTCCCCATATTGTGAACTCCTTTCCATCCCACAGCTGTTCGATTTTATGGTTAGCTCTCAAAGTCATTAGAATGCTCTCTTTCCATTCATCTGTTTTAAGCAGATGGTCTCCTTTAGGCTCAATGAATATCTGGTAATGAAGCGACACATTCGATTTCTTATGAACTAGGAATAGAACAAAATCCGGCTCAATTGCTCTTCCTTCTTCGAAGGTATAAATCTTGAAATGCCGTTCATTCCGAACAAGGTAAATTTGCTCATACTGCTTTTAAGTTGATCGTACACCTTGTTGATATACCTGACAAAATACTTCTCTTCAGACGTTCCATAATTCTCGTTGAATACATACCAGTCGATCTCTCTCAGATTAAGGTTCTGATTTGTGGTTTCTGACTGGCCAATACCATATTCTTTATCACTTCCAATTTCCAATAATATTAACAAGTTGTATAACATTAGAAAAAAACTCTACCCCAAAAGAGTTTCATAAAAGACCTAACAGTTCATGATCCAGTAAAGCTATCTCTCAAAGCCATAAGGAAAGAAAAGAGTTGATTAGTTGACACAGATGAATATAATTGTATTGCATTTGTGATACAATTACTTCTCATGGCTTTAGCCTAAATAGCCAAAAATACTGTCCTGATCGTCCGAATAGTACCTGAAATGGAGATGGATAAAACCAGGAGGTAGAAAAATGAATAATGGTGAAGGAGTTAATTCCTCACTTAATACCTATATATTTATTAATTTGGGTATAATGGTTTGAAAAGGGCTCTTTATATGCCTCAGATGTTCGACCTTTAACTCTATTATATTCTTTTATAGCTCCTAATTTACTTTTAAAATCGGTGTGTTGTGTTAATAGAAATAAAAGCTGCTTATCAACAAAAGCATCATTTAAGCCTGCTTCTTCAATAAGGTCATTAATTCTTTGTTTAATGTTAGCATTTGTTAGCAGTCGAGATGCATTAGCACGAGCTGTATTGTAGGCACCAGGCTTGTCTATTTCTATATCATAGGCTTGAATGTAGGATTGAACACCATTTCCAAAAAACTCTTCAGATACATAGAGTTGGCAGAATTTCTCTTGTTTTAAATTTTCAAGTCTATGAAATTCATCAGATTCCAAATCTAGATCTGCCAGAGATATCGAAATTTTTGTCACCATCACTACAGTTATCTTTTCATGCCAGGGAATCTGTATTTTTTTGCTGTTTTAACATCTCACCCCCATTGCACTTGAGAATATACAGCGCATTATTCTTGTCAGCATCAGAGTAATTGCTTAGGATCATACTGTAATCTACAAATAAATTGGTAATTTAAAAGAGTGGTTATGAAATTATTGAAATCAGAGAATAATAACTATTGATAGCATAATTTCAATTCCTCTAAGGTTCGATTAAAAGTGTTTGGAATAAGCCCGCTGCCTAATCCTTTTGACAATTTCAATTCCTCTAAGGTTCGATTAAAAGTTGCATCCCATACTTCAAAACGATTTTCAGAGGCATATTTCAATTCCTCTAAGGTTCGATTAAAAGATGGTTAGACCACGGGCAACGGACACATGTTGTTTCATTTCAATTCCTCTAAGGTTCGATTAAAAGGAAAGCACATGGATACAAAAAAGATTATCCCATTGTAATTTCAATTCCTCTAAGGTTCGATTAAAAGCTGAAGCAACCGACCCGGAAAAACCTTTCATTCCAATTTCAATTCCTCTAAGGTTCGATTAAAAGACGGCTGGGCTATGACGAGCGGGAAGTCATTGATTTATTTCAATTCCTCTAAGGTTCGATTAAAAGCTAGCCCCGCAAAGGAAATATCGCCCATCTGGACTAATTTCAATTCCTCTAAGGTTCGATTAAAAGCAAATCCGTCCCCCGCTTTAATCAGCAAGGTTCTCCATTTCAATTCCTCTAAGGTTCGATTAAAAGTCCGCCAATCGAGTCAACGCCGTTAAATATGCGAAATTTCAATTCCTCTAAGGTTCGATTAAAAGCCGGCAAATGCCTGTATCCTCGTATCCCGTAATCAATTTCAATTCCTCTAAGGTTCGATTAAAAGTTACTAGCTCAAGTTTCTCTGATTTTACTGTGACTAATTTCAATTCCTCTAAGGTTCGATTAAAAGCGGCGTATACTGCCGCGTTCCGGTCAAACTTAAGGCATTTCAATTCCTCTAAGGTTCGATTAAAAGTAGAAACGGGCGGCATTATTGATATCGGAAACGAATTTCAATTCCTCTAAGGTTCGATTAAAAGACGGTTACTATTTCCGGATGCCATATTTTACGAAGATTTCAATTCCTCTAAGGTTCGATTAAAAGCGTACCGTCATTATTAGAAACGCCTGTATTCAGGAATTTCAATTCCTCTAAGGTTCGATTAAAAGGAGGCATCGTCACCTATGGAGGCATGGTTACCTAATTTCAATTCCTCTAAGGTTCGATTAAAAGAGAATTGAGCGCCGGTACCTCCTCCGGAAAGGCCTCATTTCAATTCCTCTAAGGTTCGATTAAAAGCGCACGGTTGGTAACATAGGCTAATACCATAGCCCAATTTCAATTCCTCTAAGGTTCGATTAAAAGGTCCTCCGGTGCCAGAGCCTACACGGATATCCCAATATTTCAATTCCTCTAAGGTTCGATTAAAAGATACGGATATATATCTGCTAATATCAGATGAAGCTAATTTCAATTCCTCTAAGGTTCGATTAAAAGCTTAATAATTAAATCCTTATAGCTTGTCATTACATCATTTCAATTCCTCTAAGGTTCGATTAAAAGGGAGGCACGGTAACCTATGGAGGCACGGTAACCTAATTTCAATTCCTCTAAGGTTCGATTAAAAGCTAGATTTCACGGGGTGCATACGTGTAAATCCGTTATTTCAATTCCTCTAAGGTTCGATTAAAAGAGCTTTGTCCATGACCGGAACCTTGCGCTGCTTATATTTCAATTCCTCTAAGGTTCGATTAAAAGATTGATTAAAAGAGCTTTGGCCTTGGGCTGCAAAAATTTCAATTCCTCTAAGGTTCGATTAAAAGTTTGACCGTTCGAACCGTGCGCAAGTACATCTTTGATTTCAATTCCTCTAAGGTTCGATTAAAAGATTATTTTAGGCTTCCGGATGCTACAAGGTTTTTTCATTTCAATTCCTCTAAGGTTCGATTAAAAGCTTCCGCTTTCCTCCTTCTCTGGATTTGATGCCAAATTTCAATTCCTCTAAGGTTCGATTAAAAGTTAAAATATTTTGATCTATACGGCCGGACGCACTTGATTTCAATTCCTCTAAGGTTCGATTAAAAGAATGTCGACTTCAATATTCATGCGATCTCCTTATATATTTCAATTCCTCTAAGGTTCGATTAAAAGATTTACACGCGTAGCAAATGCAGAAATTGCCCCTAAATTTCAATTCCTCTAAGGTTCGATTAAAAGCTTGCTCGGCATCGTCTTTAAATCCTTCCGAGGCGCATTTCAATTCCTCTAAGGTTCGATTAAAAGTCTCAGCCACTTCCAGAGCTTCGCGTTTCTTTCGTTATTTCAATTCCTCTAAGGTTCGATTAAAAGTGACCTCCCAGTAAATATCCACCAGGCTATCTATTTATTTCAATTCCTCTAAGGTTCGATTAAAAGTGCCCGAATTACCCCATCCACATGCCAGCGCTCTTGATTTCAATTCCTCTAAGGTTCGATTAAAAGAAACAAAGCATACCTAGATGTTGAAGGCGGTATTTAATTTCAATTCCTCTAAGGTTCGATTAAAAGAGTACTACACAAAACGCAACGAGCTGGTGATCGATCATTTCAATTCCTCTAAGGTTCGATTAAAAGTTTACGAGCCTTTTCACCTTTATTTAAAAAAACCAATTTCAATTCCTCTAAGGTTCGATTAAAAGGCTGTTCTAAAGAGTCTCTGGAGGTGTCAATAAAAAATTTCAATTCCTCTAAGGTTCGATTAAAAGTGGAATCAAGTACACCGGATCAGGGAACGTGATCATATTTCAATTCCTCTAAGGTTCGATTAAAAGGGTGACGATGCCTTCATAGGTAACCGTGCCTCCATATTTCAATTCCTCTAAGGTTCGATTAAAAGCTACGTGTGCGGTGGTGAACCTTACGGTGGTGATTAATTTCAATTCCTCTAAGGTTCGATTAAAAGTTGCTAACCGGAGCCAGTGCGTCGCATCGAGCCAAATTTCAATTCCTCTAAGGTTCGATTAAAAGAAAGTCCATCCAAGCTGACAAGGCTGCGCCTTTTAATTTCAATTCCTCTAAGGTTCGATTAAAAGCATAGGGTTGTAGTTTGGCAAAGGGCATTGTCTTATATTTCAATTCCTCTAAGGTTCGATTAAAAGCCGTGGGGAAACGTAAGGTTTTTGCCGTTTTATTGCAATGGGAGGGGCTAAATTCAATCTCTTGCCGGTCGGTGGGTGGTAAGGCGATTTTGGGTGGGCATCGACAACATGGATTGCTGACTGTCTAGCGCTTTTTTTAGCGGCCTTTCTTGTATAGTCAAAACATGCAACGGCTTTTTTAGAGTGACCGACGATCAGAAAGCTTATATAATGGAATCAAGCGGACTTTTCTCTTTCCCGGTAACCTCTTTTTTTAGCCATTTCCCGTCAGGGCTTTTGAAGATAATCAAACTGTCATCTTCTTTCATGATTAAGGAAGCTTCCTGCCTTAACTCGGATAATTTTGATGGGGTGATTTCTCCTTCCAGTACGGAGTTCTGTATCCAGTGAAGATATTTTCGGCACAATTTTAGCATTTTCCCTGTTCTTTTCTGATTAACATCATATACCAGGATAACGTACATAATCACCACCACGCCTTAAATGGTTCATACTTTTCAATCTGTAAGATATGTTTGCTGAGCTTGTAGCATTCCAGACGTATCAAGTGCTTATAACTTACACTTCTTCCCAGCTTACGGTGACGTATGGTTTCTCCCAATCGTTCTTCCCAAGCTCTGACAAATGCTTTTCTACCCGACTCTTTCAGCGTACAGGAATTCGTTAATCGGTCGAAGTCTTTTGATGATATCTCCTTTTTGTTCAGCATGCGAAATATGATGCGGTCAACCAATAGCGGCTTGAATATTTCAGCAAGGTCCAGTGCAAGGGAATAGCGCCTTGTGCCGGGTTCATGCAAAAAACTGATGGTAGGGTTAAGCTGAGTGTGATAGATAGCACCAAGACAGGCTGTATAACACATCATATTGCCAAACGATATTAGCGTATTCAATTCATTTTCGGGGGGCCTTTTGGACCGTCCTTCCATTATGAAGTCTTTCAGTATGATATCAAATGCCTGATAATAAACCTGACGTATATTTCCTTCCAGGCCCATCAATGCCGGAATATCCTTCGCATGATCAAACTGCGGACGGTATTCTTCAATCAATGCAATCTCATTGTTGAGTTCCTTTCCCCGGTTCTGGTAATACCGGAGGTTCTTGAGCATATTGAAGGATGCCCCGTTAAGGATTTTCTTTGCCAGCTCTATACGCCGGTCAGGAAAATGGTAACAGAGGGTCTGGCTGACTTGCATTTTTCCTGCAAGCAAATATCCCTTAGAGAAGAAGGAACCGGTATAATGTTCATAATAGTCAAAGAAATGAACGGTGATGTGATTCTTCCCCAGGAAATTATACAAAGCGCTGTTAGCATCCAGGCTGCCGAAGCAATACAAGTCGGAAACAGATTCTACAGGGATATATCGCGGTGTACCTTCCGTACCGTTCTCATCCACAGGAGTGAACTTCAACGTATTGTCTTTACGTGTAAGCCGACCCGGATTGAACAAATAATAGGTTTTTTTCATAAGCCTTTTTCTAAGAGCTCTCCATGCTCACTAAAGGATGAGCAGATTTAGGCACCCTCCCCGCTCCAGCAGAGATCAAAATAACTGCATGACCGGCAGATGGACTTCTTCTGAAGAGGCGGACATTCATCATTAGACACCAAAGTCTGTATCTCGCTGATCATGGTTGTAATACGGCTGCGGTCTTCATCCGTAAGTTCCACATCCGTTTTACGCCTTAGTTTGGGATATTCAAGAATTCCTGAAGCACCTTCAACTCCATTTTGTCCGAGCAGGTACAGGTAATACTTAACCTGCCACTCATGGGCATGTTCTACTTTATTACTTTTCTTGACCTCATGGACCACCTTATTTTTAGCGTCATAGTAATCTATTTTGGCGATCCCCAGGTCCAGTTCCGTGTATTTGGATGACCGCCTGCCATATGTCGTTTCACTGATAACCTTGCCTTCAGATACAATATCTGAGGTATGCTCCATCTGGATCCCATGAGCAAAAAACCAAGCCTTGCGCCGGCAAAGCATGTAATAGTTCAAAAGGGTAGGGATGACCGGTTTGTTCATATGGTTATTATACAAAAAGCATCCGGATTTCCAAAAATGTTGCAGGACAATGTTTAATATAGAAATTCAAACAACCAAAGCGGGGTATGGATCCAACATCCGTGTTGTCTAAAACAGGTTACCCATAAAGTCAGCGCCAATGGTAAATCTCATTATTGTGGATGATAGTAATGTCTTCATACTTCTCTTTATTCTCCAGTTGTAACAAGACTATTATTAAGTAGCAATGGTTTGCCCCTCATAATCAAAACTATTCATCAACTCTACCAGTTTGTGCTCCGCTTTTTCCATTGCGTCTACCGACTCAGACTTGGTATGAATATATGCGCCTGCTTGTAATGTCACAAAGGTTTCCACGCCATTTATGGATTCATCAATAATAGGGTCGGCTTTTTTGGAATCTTCTTCGGAGAGTTTGGCACGGATACTCCCAGCAATTAGGTTAGCATTGTCACTGATGGAAATAGCCAAGGTATCCATCAAGCTGAAAGTTCGGGATTGGTTAGAGGTAATACGCCAATTGATAATGGCTTTGGCTAATCCATGTATCCATACGTCACGCAGATCTTTCGGTGCGACCAGGCAAGGACCAAATACATTTTCAGACTCAATCCAGCCCTTTTCGATCAGCTTTTCAATGGTCGACTCTGCCATTTCAGGTTCGAAAGAATTAATACTTACAGAAAATAACCTTCTAAGGTCAATTGCAATATCAAATACAAATAAGCCGGTTGCACGACTATTACTGGGTATCCATTTACGACTCAAACTCCTGTCTTTCCCTTTCAATAAGGCCACAATTTCTTCTTCATCTAATTCATTATTATTTTCATCCCTGACGATCACCTTATTGTTGGGTCGCTCACTTCTGTCAAAGGAAGCATTTTCTGAATCCATTCCTGCTAATAGTGGATGCAATGCCCTCATAGCGGAAATGGAAAGTGGGCTTCTCCTTTTTAAAGTTCTGTCTTTTCCACCTTTGGCAGCCTTCATCCAGCCACCAAATAATTGATCTGCATAAGTAGGGTCGCAGGTCCCATAGACTTCTCCCTCTTTAAGTTCTTTCTGTTTGTTGACATCAAAAAGAAATGTGGTGGGGGAGGGTGTTTGATTGATCGCCTCACATAATGCATCAACTAGAGATCTTTTCACTTGCTGTCCACTAGAAAAAGGTACTCTTCTGTTAAACTGTGTATCAAAATAATATTTTTGACCATCGGAAACGTTGAAAACAGTGTGCTCGGCCCTTTTGAGTGTACGGATATATATGGTATTCATATCTTTAAGTTTTTCAGTTTATAGATTTATTTATGATTGTTTTTCTACAAAAGCATAATCAAACTTCAGGAGTGTACAGAAATATCCATATTCTTCATTTGTCATCAGATGCACTTCGTCTTTCAGCTTTTTGATGATCAAAAGGTCTTCCCTCTCCAAATCCTTTATCATCTTTGTAAGTGCTTCGATAAATCCCTTTTTTGAATGCGAAGCAAACAACTCTTTTTCTATAAGGGTTTTTCTGTCCAGTTTGGTACCCTCTGCCCTATACTTTTGGATGGTCCTTGCCAATTCCATTGTATAGTCAGTGATTTCTTCTTTGTTTTGTGTTAACATAGCGACTAACCAGGTTTTATATGCTTGGTAATTAATGATGTCTTCTTCCTTGTTGAAGGAAAGGGTTTTGCTTTCGGTCATGTATTTTTTTAAACTGTCAGGTCGGAGAGCTTGCAGTCCAATGGTTCCCAATTCACTAGCCCTTTTGATATGAATACCAAATAAACTTTCAAATTCTTTAGGATTGGAATAAGTACCTCCGAATAATTGCCGATACACATCTTTGAGCCTGCTCCCACATTTAAGTTGAAATGGAATAAATCCAATGGTTTTGTTTGTTTGCCCAAAACCATAAACATACCCCATCAATGCTGAATTAGGAAATTGCTGTGAAAGGCTAAAGAATAAACGCGTCCAATTAACTGTATTCACTTCTGCCAAAGTGGCTTCTACTTTAAAGATATCTTGGTTGGTAAGATCTGAGAAGTCAAAGTCTTCACGAAATTCATAATCATTCATGGAATAGCTCAACCACTGGCCATTCCATGTGTTTATTTGATTGCCCCTGAGTTTTTTCAAAACAGGATCGTTGAGATATTTACGATATATTTTCCATCCCTCAAAGGTCTGTAAAGTAACTATAGGATCATCAAATAAAATAGAAAAGCCACCTGCTACACCAATCCCCAAACCGCTTCCAATCCAGGATAAATAGACTTCATCTTCATCAACCGGAATAACTATATCGCTAACCAATCCAGATGTACTGGCATATGACTTGTCTTCAGATGCCGGATAACCCAACGCAAAACTGGCATCAACAATATTATTCGCTGCTTTTTCAAATAGGTTTCCCAGCTTTTCATTTCGTTCGTCCTTGTTGAGCAAGTGTGGTTTTTGTCCTTTTTTCATTTGTACAAAAGGAGAGTTCGTTACCCATTGCATATATTTGGGGTGGTTGTAAAACAATTCCCAAAACTCCTGCTCAAAAAAATCTTTGGGTGAAAGAGCTTTGCCGTAGTTATCATTGTAGGCGTTAAGGAATGTTCTCCCTATGACTGATGTGATCATAATAGTTGAAAATTAACGTCAAAGTTGTTTGCCGTAATCTTGTTTACATCCAACCCAAAATTTTTATCATAGGCCTTGTCAGGAATAATAAAAGGTTTATTCCCTTTTTGCGCCTGATTCATATTGCGAACAGTTAAATACCTAATAGGGATCTCCAGCTCCAATCTTCTTTCAAAATAAGAATCTTCATACTCTTCCAAGTCTCCTTCACAAATACAGGAGACGGAATCTATTTCCAGTAATTCAAAAAGTATGGACTTACTTCTATGAGTTAACAGATCGATAGAGATCCTGCCGTCTTCTTTAAAGACAGCGTGCTCTTCTATATTCATGAAGTTGATTTCAGGAAATACATAATCTATCTTCTCTTGCAAGTTCCTTTCTCTGAGTACATCATTGTCAGGCAAAATCTCAAATGATCGTTTTAATACATCCAAATCATAAGGTTTTGCATCCTTTTTGCTCTCAGGAGGAGCAATAACATACACAGGCTTGGTTTTACCGATCGTCACCTTCGTCCTTTTCCTGTTTACCCTACCAAAGCGTTGGATGAGCGCATCAATAGGAGCTGTTTCTGTAATCATCAAGTCAAAGCTGATATCTAAACTTACTTCTACTATCTGTGTAGAAATAACAATACAAGCTTCTTTGGATGTATTAAATTGACCCGTTGGATTACCTTTTTCATCCAATCCAAGCAACTGCTGTTCTTTTTCATTTCGATCGCCACGCTTATAACGGCTATGCAAAAGAAGAATTAGCATTTCAGGATATAGTTCTTGTAATTCGCAATATGCTTCTTGGGCCCTTGTTACCCGGTTAAATACTATCAATATTTTTTCCTGATTGTTGACAGTCTTTTCGATCAAAGGAAAGCCATCTTGAAGTGTGTTGATTTTGTGTATGGTATGTCGGTTAAACTTATCCTTTTCTTCATCGCTTAGCTTTGTCTCCAAGACATTGTCTCCCAGTACTTCTATGATTTTTTTATAGAGTTCGGTAGGCATTGTAGCGGTACCTATATGTATTCTGCAATTGATCTGATTAAATATCTGAACCAGTTTCAGTACAATAGCTTGGGAAACTCCAGTGTAGGTATGTATTTCATCCAAAACGATATCACAATCTTTCAAATCAAGAAGCAAAGCTTCGTAACCCTTCATTCCAAATGCAATGGATACTAATTGATGAGGGGTCAGAATTTTGATAGTTGAGCCGAAAAGTGATTGTAAAACACTTTCTTCCTCCATGCTACTTCGCTTTACAACCATTGAAGCAGCATGTAGTACACGAATATCCAGATCAGGATTATTGGGTTTTAAATCATAGGCAACCCTTTTATACATGGCATTGATGGAAGCCTGAAAAGGCAGTGTATAAAAAACACGTCCTTTTGTTCTTCTAAACAAAAAATCGGTTTTCCCTGCACCGGTACATGCCACTACAATAGTATGTCTTTTTTTTGAACTAGTATCCTTGGTAGAAAGGGGATACATTTCGTGTGTTCGGTTGAAGAAGGATAAATCAGGTGTCTTAAAAGCTCTTAAAAGTTGCTTTTCAGTATCATGAATCAATGCAGAAGCATAATGATCGGCTCCCATGAGCAAACCCCTCCATTCAGAGAAACCCCGTTCTTTCATTCTGTTACGGCAATAGCCAATAGCAAAAGACAGGTTCTCTCTTGCCTGTTCTTCAGAAAAAGGCGTGCATGGGATACCCAGTTCATTGAGGAGTTCAAAAGCACTTAAACTCCACTCGTCCCAATTGCCTACATGGAAATCTTCATAGTCGTATCCATCTTCCAAATCCAGCAACCCCTTGTCCCCGGCATCATTTTTTATAGACTTGTGATGCCCGACAACCATTTCGAGTAAAGCGGGATAATCTTCTTTAAGAAAAGCAGACAGAAATAGAATGGAGCTAATTTCATGTCGAAATATCTTTCGGCTTCTGTGGCTTGAGTGTAACCTTTTCTGAAACTCAGGATGTGCTTTGCCGAGATCATGTAATACAGCACCTTTGAAAGCTAGGGTTTCATCCATAGTTAGGTACTTAGCAAAACCCTTGGCTGCATGCGAAACATGGAGAAGGTGGTCTTTAAGTGATGTCCATTCAGGACCTGATTTCGCAAATAGTTTCATCATTATACAGCATTCACTGGTTGTCCAACAACTCGAATCCATCCATACATGGGTTCCTCACTAACTCTGTGATAACCGACCAGAAAAGATTTTTCATTTTTTTCAAAAACAAGCTCGAATCCAGCAAAAACCTCCTTTTCTTCTTCAAATCCTTGTGTATCTGTTTCAATAATACATTCCGGATAAAGCAAGTCTTCATTTCTGCACAGGCAGACATGTTGCTTCGCTGCCCATATGGCATCTTCTTCTGATCGGAAAGCCAAATGTAAAACAGGATTTAGCAAGACTCCTCTAGTTAAAATTGCGGTAGGTCGATCAAACAGAAGCTCTTTACCTTTTCTGGTTGAGTTCCAGCCTCTGGTTTGAATAACCTCCTGTTGCCCGGATATCTGATCGTATGCTAATCTATGCCCAGTAACTTTTTGTATACCGGTGATCCCCAATAATTCAGGAAACAATTTCTTCTCTATCCCCTCTACAATCGAAGGTGTTAAAAACTGCTGACTAAAAGTTTCACTATCCCGAACAGCTGTCCATGGTTTAATAAAACCAAATGGACCTGAATATTTTACTACGTGCAAGTTCATAATAATTTATTTTATAGCCCCGAAACCAATCCCTGTTGAATTGCCTACACCCACATTCCAGGCAAAGGCTTTTTGCTCAGGTGAGCCTGATATTTTTAATGGACATAGGCTTACCTTATTTCCAATTTTATTATAATAAATGACCTTAGTGAGAGGTGAATGATAATTCTTATCAAAAGTTATAGATACGCCCTCGTTAGATAAACCAGCTTTCTCTAGTTTACTTTTCATGGTTTCGGTTAGGTATATACCACTTTCGTCGTCTTGATAGGTAAAATGTACTTCCTTATCATTAATTCTTCTTTTAACCAAAACGGGACTCGCAAATAACATAACCACATCATCGCCATCAAACTTTGGGTTTTCCTGAATGGTTACTTCTATTACGGAAAGACCCATGGCAATAATCGAATCGTGTTGAATACCCTTTAGTATCTGTTTTATGAACTCAGGATCATTAGCACTTATAAAAAACCTAGCTCCATCCTTAAAATTAAGTCCTTCTTTTGTCACATTCCCACCATTTAGCCATGAAAAAGAATAAAAAGACATTTCATCATGAAAATTGTTGTATCCTAGCCACTTATGTAATGCATTGGTTAAAAGTGATTGATAATTAAATGGGATTACTTGATTATTTTTAGTTGTCAATAAATGTATTCTCATATTCCAAAAGGTTCGATAATACTTCAATTAATACAAAGGTATCTCATGTTTCAATTCTTATCATTCAATTAAAAAGGAGGAGGGATTTTAACTCTCAACCCTAAAATTACACCTTGGAAAGTGGCACTATTAAGACCGAAATAGCCAATCCATGAGTTTTCCGTAATTCAATGCAAATGTAAGGAAGTATAGCATGATAGTGCCTTATTCATTGTTGATCAATATGATATACAGTTAATAATAAATTAGATGAGAAGCAACCAAATTATTATTCGAATTTATTTCTGACTTGATTTATTATACAACCTCAAATTCAAATGTCTCAATTAAAGTGTTTAGCATTGGGTCAAGCAGCATCGCAAGTTCCAAAGCATCATTACATTCCCGTTCTGCTATTCGTGTATATGCCTCATATTCAGGATCATCTTCTGTTAATGGCGGTGTATACCAGTCTGCCGGAATGCCTTCATCATCCAGAATATGTTTTTGGCTTTCATCTTTGGGCTGTGAGGCACTATCTTGATTAGGGCGAGTATTACCCTGGTCTATAAAATCCGATAAGTCATAGCCTGTCAGGTAATCTACTATATCGTATCCCTCATGTTCGGCCGGTGCGCTTTGTTCGAGCAGCTCCGATACATTGACATTGCAGATTTTTTTTAGCTTCTCCGCCTCTTTGCTCCATTGCTCATAGGCTCCAATATCAGGAAACAGGGTAACATTACGTCCTTTCAAGGAAGTGCAATTTTTTTCTTTTAGCTGGCCTTTCGCTCCTATGGCTAACCAGGTATAGTCAGGAAGATATACACTGGCAATAATAGCTGTCTTTTCAGATTCGACGACGGCAACGGGCTTATCGGAATCTTTTATCAGGTAAAGGCCAAATAAGCACAGTTCGGGCTTATCATCTGAAATGCCTAATTGCTTATGAACCGATCCGATATGATTAAAAGGTTCTTTTATCCTTTTTCCCGTTTCCCGGTCATACAACATAATCTTTCCACGACGAATACGGAACTTTTCATCAATCTGGTAGAATATCGTTGCTCCCTTCCATTTGCCTGACGTTCCTATATGGTATTTGGCTATTAGGGAACTCACCGTTTCAGCGTCAAATATGGTTAACAAGTACCCAACAAAATTGTTCCGGTCATACGCCGCCCGTGATTGTTGGAATTTTTCAAAAGGAATATATTTCACAGGCTTGGGCTGTCTTCTTGGTGTGTTCACGGTGTTCACGTTCATATTCCTATGAGTAATGAACGATGAACACTTGTATGGGTTCAAGTGATAACCGCAATTATCTTCACGATCACAGCGGCCATATTCATCAGACAAATAATCATTAGTCTGAGTATCAATATACCTGACATACTTATTTGCTCTTTCACAGGATGGACACTGATATTTTTTACCGCCCTTTTTTAATATGTATCTGAAATTATTCATTATATCTTATTTTGATGTTCACGGTGTTCATGGTGTTCACTGTATGAACGGTGTGAACACCGTGAACACTAACTCTTCAAATACTTGTTAACAGCTCCCAACGAGATACCTAATTCTTTAGAAATGTCTCGCTGTGATTTGCCTTTTTTGCTCAGCTCTTTAGCATTTGCAATGTTAGATTCTCTATCCTTTTCCGTGAACACTTTTAAGTGATCCCTTTCCGTGCCAAAATCCATAAACTCTATTTGCAGGAAATTATCAGGCTTATGAACCTGACAAACTGCCACATTATCAGCATCATAGATTATTTCAGTATTTCGGGCTTTTATCTGTTTTAGATATCGCAAGTTTGTATCTGAATGACTTTCACCAATGGAAAAGGAGCTATCGCAAAAATTGATAAGCATCTTACTGCCTTGTAAATCATTTCTTGTGATAGGCTTTGACATATCCCTCTTTGGCGTGTGCGCAAGTGCTAAGATTGAAAGGCCATATTTGCTTTTTAGCGCCTTCAAATGTTTCATCAAGGGCAAAGCGTCTTTTGCCTTTTCGGTTTCTGCCTTAAGATAGGTCAGGTTGTCAATTATCAGGATTTTTGCATCTGTTTCTTTGATACATTGCTCTAATGATAGCGTCAAAAAATCCTCAAAACTTCCACTCTCTGGAATTTCTGTTTCTGGATTTATTTCAACTCGTCTGAAATTATCATCGAAGATATAGTGCCTTTCAAAATCTATTGAATACCTATTTTCAAATTGCTTATCTGACAATTCAAAATCGAAGTACAATATTGGTTGTTTCTTAGCCTCTAACTTAAACCCGGGAATGTTTTTTCCCCTGCTAATACTATCACCAATCTGAACGGCTAATATAGATTTACCTAAATTTGTATCAGAGAACAGGATACATAGTTCATTTTCAAACCATAATTCCCCAAATAGCATTTTAGGGATAGGCCGGGCTTTGGCTTGTTCAATCCATTTGTTAGCGGTAAGCACCTTAAATAGTCCTTTGGTACTCGTCAAATCCGCTATTTTTTGATCTTTCTCCTTTTGTATAGCTTCCTGATCAACACCGTTTGTTGATTCTTTGAATCTGGAATCATCAAATTGAGGATTAAGCTTTTCGGATATACTCAAAATCCCTCCATCTTCCGACAGTGGTGCCATGTGAGATTTATGATTTCCTGCTCCCCGTCGGTGATAGGGTATTTCACGCCGGGAATGAGCGAAGGCGGTCTGTCTAAGGGTTTGTTTTCTATGGAAGGAATAGCTATATTAACACTTGTTGGTGTCGTGCCATACAAATAGTTAGTTAAAGCCATTCCATCGCTCAATGGAGTGGCTTTTTTCATTTTACAGCCTCTGATTTTTCTTCCAGCCAACTTTCCACGTCCTTCATTTTGAATGCTACGCGCCGGGGGCCAATTTTAATAGGTCTGGGAAATTTGCCTTCATCCATCCAGCGGTAAAGCGTACTTGATGGAATTGAGAGTTGTTTGATAAGATCGCGAGGTTTGATAAGAATGGGATTCATCATTATTGGGCTTGGTTTGTGTTTACTTAAAACCAAACTATCCCAATAATTGCCGTACTATTAAGCAATAATGATTATTTCAGGAAGTAATTCATTATTTCCTATTTCCAAGCGCTTTATTTACTCGATTAAACAATTGTCTTTCTCCAATGTCCCCCATAAGAATAGGGTAGTTTTTCATAATTTCATCTCTAATAGATGTTGGCTTAGGTTTACCCTCTTTATTCAGAAATTTATTTAGTTTTGCCAATTCAAAAACCTTTTTTTCTATTTTATCCTGAGGTGCAGATTCATCAAACTTACGTCCTCGGCCTCCATCAATTTTTATCTTTTCTTCTCTTGGCAAATCTTCATATACTTTTAAGCTATCCGGGTAAAGCTGTTTGAGAATATCTAAAGACAGCCATCTTAAATTTGTAGTATGAAGATGGATATTTTGGAATTGTAAAGCGGTTTTTAATAAATCATTAAATAAATATGTTGTATTACCAATTTCAATATTATGTTCATTTATAGATAGAAGCAATTGTTTTATAGAATCAATATCACCTTCATTTAATGATCCAATTATAGCTTCATTAACAACATAATCAACTTGGTTTACTAAATTAGATACGACTACTTCTAACTTGTTTTTACTTCTAATAGAATAGGTTTGTCTATCTGAAAATTCTGATCCTTCTCCCTGGATCATTGGATCTTTTGAAAGCCGTTTAATGCAGCTAATTAAATCTACTTTTTGATCTTTGATGAGTGGCTCTAGTTCATTCAGTTGTTTTTCATATCCATGCAGTATTGTTACAAAATGGGCTGTTGCCTGAATTTTGTCTGTACTTTTATTATAATATGAAACATATTTGTCATGAGTTATAATTCTGTCATTATGAACCATTAAAAGCACACCAAGTTTTATATCTTCTAATTTCATATTTATATCTTGTATTATGAGTATTAACCAAGTTTGTAAATCTTACTTTCTGATTTCCCTTCGATAATCTGCTGTAAATGAAAGCACCAACGGCTTAATGCCTGGGCTTTTTCTTCCATGTATTCATGTCGGTCGTATATTGCCGTAACTTGTCCATCACCGGCAAGGCCTTTATGATTTAGAAGTTTACCTAATACGGTACGATCAATGTTAAGGCTAGCCATATGCGTGGCTGCTGTTCTCCTTAAATCATGGAGACGGAAGTCCGGAACTCCGGGGTTCTTCATTTTTTTGTCTTTTTCAATGTCTATATCAACAGTTTCTTTCCTAACCTTTTTTGTTGCCTTTTTAAGCCATTCTATTGGCTGGTTTTTTAAGCGTGGTGATTCAAATACATAATCACTTTTACCGGAAATGGGTCGAAGGTTTTCAATGATCTGTATAGCCATGTCAGGAAGAGGAATATGATGCTCTCTATTCGATTTTGATAACTCTGCCGGTATAGTCCAGATATTATTCTTAATGTGTTTCCATTTCATCTGCCGAGTTTCTGTGGACCGTTGGCCACAAATAAGAAGTATTTTGAATACTGATTGCATAGGCTCTTCTTGGTTCTCAAATGCATCCCATAATTTTTTTATTTCTTCATACGAATAATAACGTTCTCGTTTAACTTCACCTTCCGTGTATTTCTTTATTGATGTTACTGGATTGGTTTGAATAATGTCTCGGCTAATACCAAATTCAAAAATACTATGAAGTCTTGCCCGGATTCTATTAGCCATAGTTTTTTTCCCATTCTTAATGGCTTTATTGTCGAGTAGCGAAATTATACTTGCCTTGTCAATCTCTTTGATAGGAAGCTTACCCAATACTGGTATTAATTCAGTATCTATAATCCGGCTATATTCAACTTTCGTTTTGCTTCTAAGAGTTGGATAATGAATTTCTTTGAATCGGTCGGTCAAGTCTTTAAAAGTAACTGGTACTATAAGTCTTTTTTTCTTCTTTATAATCCTCTCGCCCTGTGGATCATCATCATTATTCACCATTACGGTAAGTGCCAAGGCTTTGTCTCGAGCATCCTTCACTTTATAAGCCGGAAAACTACCAATGATGTAACATTTATTCTTCCCACCAAATCGATATCGATAAAAAAAGGTTTTGCTTCCTGTTTTACTTACTCTTACACCAAAGCCTTTTATGGTGTCATGTCTAACTTCGTAAGGCTTTTCAGTTGGCTTCAAGTTTAGAATACTGACATAATCAAACTTTATTTTTTCCATAACATATGAGGAAGCTAGTGAACTTAAATGTGATTTAAGTTCAATTTAAGTTCACTTAATGTAAGAAGCAATGGGAATGTTTAAGAATATTCAGGGATTATACATTCACTTATCTTATTGATAATCAATATGGTTATTATATGTTTTAGGAAAGTGTGGGAAAGTACGAGAATTTAATTATTTCTGCCTTACAAGCAGGGGGTCGGGGGTTCGAGCCCCTCATCACCCACCCATGAGGCTCAATAACTTAAAGGTTGTTGAGCCTTTTTTGTTGGGGGTTATTTTAACCTGGGGACAACAGGGGGACACATATAAAATAAAGCAGTTACCCCCTATCAAATAATGTTTTCATGGTTTAGTTTGAGAACAGCAATTAAAACGATTCTAACCCTTGTTGTTGATAGCTAATATAGCCTCTCACAAACACTATCATTTTAAAGGTAACCTCACACCTAGGTAATTCATATTAACCTTCAGGATAGACAGTTATCAATGCAGTAGAAGTAGAAAAGATCATAATTAAGGTTGGACTATTCTACAAGAACATTAAGTTAGTACCCTAGATAGAGCCTCACCATTAATAGGATACCCCACATACCCCTTAATTGGGTCCCATACCGGCCTGGTACCTCTTAATAGAAAACAGTGATATTTCAAGCAGCAATAACCCAAGCTATAGGGGGGGGTAGGTTGTTTTAAGGGAGGGCTTATAAATATCGGTTCAACTATCATAACACCCCTTTTAAAAATATGGTATATATCATATTGGAGCTATATAAATACAATACAGTGCCTCGAACTGAGAGGCAGATGCTAATTGATTTCCTGCAAGAACAATCAGAATCTCTTGCAAAAGGGCTTCGTCTTCTTTCTGAGCTTGAGGGGGAACAGAATGATCACTAATTTTTTCATAACAAACTCCGTGAATTATAAACTTTAGCAAATGGAATACACTGTGCAATCTATGTGTGGCCTCACTAATACGAAATAGAATTATAAAGTTCACCCATTTTTAAAAATTTGTAAGCGCTTTCTCTTTAATTAAAATTTTATCATATTCAAATATCTAAACATTAACCAAATGGAGTAATCATGAAAATATTGATTACGGTAATACTTGTATCAATACCCCTATTATCCTATGCGCAACAATCTGCATTAATGTCTTCCGATCAAGAATTCAGGTCAAACGCTATTTATGTTTCCGTATGGTCTGCAAATTTCCGATCTGATAATTCTACAGAATCGGATATTATAAAAGCATTGCATAAAGGAGATAAGATTTTTGTTCATGAAAAATCAGGTGAGTGGTATCACGGTGGAATTAATAACCCTAAATTTCGTGGTGATAAATACAGATCAAAAGAAGCCCTACAAAATAGCTACTTGCATGGATGGATTCATGAATCGGTAATAAGCGAAACTTACGTAAGAGCGATAACGCAACTCGAAATTAGGAGAAGGGATTTTGTAAATGCTAATCCTGATATTTCAGAACAACTCAAAGTCGATATCCTTAGTGGCTCCATTCGCATCGGCATGACTAAAGAGATGGTACGTGCTGCAATGGGTAGTCCCTCCGATATAAATCGTACAGTAACAGCTAGTAGAATTAGTGAGCAATGGGTATACGGCACAACCAGAAACAGATTCTATGTTTATATAGAGAATGGAATAATGACCTCTTTTCAAGACTAAAACTCTTAAATACCAACTAAAACAATTAATTATGGATTATATAACTACAAACAAAGTTCGAAAAGCATTGTTAATCGTATTCGCTAGTTATCTTTTGTCAGCAATGGGATTCTCACAAGCTAATGTGACAACACTGTATGACGTCGCCTTGCATGTCAGCCCAACAGAAATGTCCAATGTCACCCTGGTCATCCCAAAAAGAACCCAGCTTGAAGCCCAAGAGTTCCGCTCTGGATATTGGAGGGTTACACATGATGACACAGAGGGCTGGGTGCTAAGATCCGTGACTAATGCGAATACTGCAGCCGGTGTGATGGAGCGGTCATCAACAAGGACATCCACGCCGCCCACCCAGACAAGGACAGCTACGCCAACAAGTACTCCATCCACTAGAACAGCTCCAACTCGTCGAACAGCTGCAGTTCAATGTTCGGGAACAACACAAAAAGGGTTGCGGTGCAAAAGAAGAACAAAAAACTTAAGCGGTCGATGCTATCAGCATTAGTCCACTATTTTACATATAACCATCAACTAAACAGAGGTGACTTATGAAAACAATCCTACTTGCCATACTATTGAGTTTTATTCTTATCACCACCCTTAATGCTCAATCAAAATACATGCCCGGACTAACGCCTGTTGATGTTTATCAAAGCTTGGAACAGATTGGTTTCTCTACTGAAAAAGACCTCGGATCTGAATTGGGTAATTTTTGGACATCTACACTTGAAAAAGGAGGAATAAGCTACAGGGTGGTCATAAGTAGTGATGGTGTTAACAAAATACAAAGCATTCGTGGTGCAGCTATGAAATCAAATCGGAACCCGAATGAAGTACGACAGTTTTTTAAATATCTGACTTCTGGATTGTTTCTGTACAACAATCGGGATGACTCTGGATTAAATAATTGGATAGACAGAAACTTTAACCAGAATGGTGCAACCACATTCAATGGAGTACAAGTAAAGATATCAACCCCGTCCGATATTGTCCGCATAATTAATATAGATGCTGACCCAACAGACGGAATATAATGACCTGTAAAACTCACTCTTTAGATTAAACACCAACAAACAAGGAGTAAAAAATGAAACAGTTAATAATTTTATTAATTCTTTCCCTATCACCTATTCTATGCATGGCTCAGGGTTATACCAAAACCGAATATGAGATTTATGATTATGTCATGGAGACGACAAGCATATCTACAGAGCAGGCAAAAAGAAATATGGCTACAAAGCACAATAAATCAGTTGATGAAATAACCAAAATCGTTAGTAAAGTTATGAATGAAATATTCTTTTCTAAAGAAAGCGACAATAAGGAAGAGTTGATAAAAGAGGTATTAAAGGATTTCGCAAAACCGAAAAACTTAATTATACGTCGTGATTTTGCGCTGATAGGTTACGAACATACCTTTAACGCATGGAATGACAAAGATGTGAATAGAAAAACCAAGCAATACATGAGCGAGGTTTTAGATGCTGTAATAACGCATACAGACTCTGAAAGAATCAGAATAGCTCCTTATCATCCCGGGAATAGTGGTGGCATTATTGCTGTGGCTTTACTGGAAATAGAACGAGGTGAATATAGAAAGGGTAAAGATGTTGAGCAATACAAGGGATTTGGTTGGAAGAATTAGCTTCCTATATTCAGACACCTAAATATTAACCAAATGGAATAAAAAGATGAAAACAATACTTACCCTATTAATCCTATGCGTTTCCCTTTCGGCTAATGCTCAAGATTATGAGAAAATAGTCTTTCCTAAAGATCCCGTATCAGCTACTTTATTTTCCCTGGTGATTCCCGGTGGAGGTCATTTATACGCTGGGGACTTGGATACTGGGTTTGCACTTCTTGGCAGTGCTGTAGTCGCACCTTTGGCCGGGTGGTTGCTTTACGTGAACAGCGCTATCAAAGCAGAAGATGTTAGCCATAAAGAAGCCAATACAACGCCGTTGGTCTTGGGGAGTCTAGTGTCACTGGCTTGCTGGGTAGGAGGGGCTATTGACGCGTCCAACGCCGCGCATAAGTATAATGAGAATATTTCCCTTAGCCCATCGGTAAGCCAAGTGGAAGGTGGGCAGTTATTACGGAGCTTCATTGTCCATTAACTTTTAATCGGAGTACCCCATGAAAATTACCCTTACCCTACTTACTCTTGTTTTGTGCCAAATCAGTTACGCACAAACAGGCAACCGTACTATTGACAAATATGTGCCGCAGGTCATTACCCATATTGGTGAATCGGCGGTCTATGTGAATGCAAAATCGTTTCAGAATCTTAGAAAAGATGAGGTAATCGCACTGCATCAGGCTATTGAGGATTACACGGGATTGTCTCTGCCGTTTCTGGACAACGCAACGCGTCCTGATTATTTGCAACCGCTTGGCAAACCTCTTAACCCATATGCCCGGCCCAAAGACCCTGGAACAGCCGCACTGCTGTCAGTCCTGGTTACAGGCGGTGGGCATATGTACGCAGGAGAAGTTGGTAAAGGGCTTCTTTTGTTGGCCGGTGGTGTGGCTTCTACAGCAATTGGGGTTAGTGTATGGGCTGATAATCTGGAAAATGACCTTGAGGCTTCGACGACTCCGCTTTGGATTGGCGTTGCCGGTAGCGTAACTATGTGGATCGTTGGTATTGCCAACTCTGAGAGCGCGGTAATAAACTACAACGAGCGGCACGGATTCAAGCCCACCGTCGAACCTTCCTTTCAATCGGTCAATGAGGCTAATTATGTAGGGGCTAAATTGACGTTTCATTTCTAATGAAAAAACTACTGATTATTATTTTGCTTTCAGGATGCGGTGTGGACTCCTCGTTTGATTATTCCCAATGCAAGCATGACCGTACCGGCGAATTCTCCTCCACCCTATTAACGGATGCTGGATATCAGTACAATTTCACATGGTTTTTTGGCTATTCTGACGAACAAATACCCTTTTCAGCCTGGAAGGAATACCGGGTGTGCCTGGACAACAGGTACAATATTCTACATTACAACTAACATGCCCTCTGTAACCTACCGCAAAAAAGGCGACCGCTGGCACATCCGTTTGCGCAAGAAAGGAGAGAAGGAGCGGACTATTACTTTGCCCGGCACCATATCCGAACGGGAGATCCGGAAGATCAGGGATAAAAAAGCAGAGGAATGGGAGATGGGTACTGATCCGGTAAAAACCATAAGCCGGATATGTATCTGGAGGTGCTAATCTCATATTACCTGATCGATCAGCAAGATAAATGGTCGGATAAAACACGCATAACCAACAAAGAGCGCTTAAGCCAGATTGACCTTAACCTGCCTGTTTCTCGTATCTCACAAGGGCATTTTCAACGCTGGCTGGATGGGCTTTCTGTATCAGTGCATACTAAGAAGTCCTACGCTTCTACGCTCAATACTTTTCTAAGATGGGCATACCGCAATGAATACTGCGAGCTGCTTAAGGTAGCCCTGTCGAACAAAGACCGAAAAGACCTTCAGGTTCGGAGGATTAAATACATTACCCTGGAGCAATTGGAAACCCTCTGCGATACTTTGGATACCCTTACCGGGAACCGAAAGAGCAAATACACTCCGGTTTCCCGGACGCGGTTGTATATGAAAGAAATTTGGCGGTTCGCCTTCTGGCAGGCCTTGAGAAGGGAAGAGATTATCCGGATACAGCCGGGGGACATCCAAAACCTTCGTTTCATCACCATTCACGGAAAAGGCGGATCTGTGGACACGATTCCGATTGTAGAGCCGGCTAAGGAAATTTTGAAGCCATGGCTGGATAAAAACCAAAACCCTTTGTTTGGGCTGACTTCTTCAAAGAACCTCTGGAGGACGTTCAATGAGTGCGTGAATATCGCCTTTCCCGGAAGCGGGCTAAACTTGCATTCGCTAAGGCACGGGGGTATTGTTCACTACCTTTCTCAGGGCATTGGGATTAACTTTGTATCGAAACTGGCACGGCACAAGAGCGTGCGAATCACCGCCGACGTGTATGGGGATATCATCCCTACAAGCGTAGAGGATGCGTTTAAAAACATCCCCGGCATATCCCCAAAATAATACCCCGTTCCCACGATTTCCCCATGATAACCTAACGGATTCTAACAAGTTCACTCTTTGCAAGTTATTTGACTGCAAGAAAATCAGCGCTTACAAGCCCTGGTGAATAGATTAATCACTAAGCCTTACAAGCAGGGGTCGGGGGTTCGAGCCCCTCATCACCCATCCCTAAAAGCCGCCTAAATTACATATAGAGCGGCTTTTTTTTGTTAAATATCTTGTATATGTGATAGTGCCTTAAGTTGTAAAATATTTTAAGAAGCCTTTGCAAAACCTAATAAGTGATTAAGAGCAATATAATTCGTAACTTAC
>JBBDQY010000069.1:0-23470 GCA_040905745.1 Balneolales bacterium | reverse complement strand
AATGATTTAAATGGCCTTTTCCCGCAAATTATTAATCGAACTCAGGTTATTAACTACCATTCTATTTCTATTCATCTGCGATGTTGCCGGGGCGCAGATATACGGGAATATATACCGGCCTTCCAGTCCCGAATGGCAACAGCTTAAAACACCGCGTTTTACCCTCATATACCAGCAAGGAGAAGATTCAGCGGCTTATAGCACAGGGCGCATTCTGGAATCCCAGTATAATGAAATTAAAGATCTGGTAGGAGGGGAGTTAAAGAATATGCCTGTAGTTTTGAATGGGTATAATGACCGGTCGAATGGATATGTGACCCCTTTGTATTTCCGCATCGAGATTGAGATACCCTCCATAAAAGGGAAAACGCTGAACCCGGCAACCGGAGGTTGGTTTGAGAATGTAGCGCCTCATGAACTGGTCCACGCCCTCCATTTATCGGTGAACCCTGCCTGGGGCTTTTCCAGCCTGGTCAATATCTTTTCACCGGATTTTGCCCGGGCAACTCACTCGATAGCTCCATCCGGTATGCTGGAAGGGATCGCTGTTTACCATGAATCCAATATACGCCCCGGGGAAGGCGGACGTGGGAATTACCCTTATTTCACTAATATGTTTAACTCCAACTTCGCGAAAAGTAACCGTTGGGGAATGGGTGAGATGCATTTCCCGCCAGGGCGATCACGGCCTTTCAACCGCCCCTATATTGGTGGCCATGAATTCACCGATTGGTTACTGGATGAATATGGGATGGAAACTACAAGGGATAACATCCGCCTAATCGCCCGCTGGCCATTTTTCGGTTACGGATATACGCTGAGACGTACTACTGGAAAATGGCCGTCACAGCTATACAATGAGTTTTCAAAGGATATATCTATCGTTGAGGAACAACGGTTGTCGTTCGTAAATGATAATAGGATGGCGGCGTTTAAGTTGATCGATACCTTCTATGAAGGACCCAATTTAAGTCGTCCGGTCTGGTTATCCAATCACGAGGTCTTATTCTATGGTTCCTACTACAACCGAAGGCCGGGATTTCATAAACATAATTTGAATACGGATGAACAGAGTTTGATCTATGAAACAGAAATAGTTGAAGATAACCTGTTTGACCTTTCTCCTGATAAACAGACGATTCTCTATTCACGGTATCATTCTCATCCCTATTATCACAATACCTGGTTGATGGATGTTCATGAACTGAATATAAATGATGGTCGTTCAACTCGCCTCACTACTGATGCGCGGCTTCATGCTCCGGTGTATACCGGTGATAGTCTTTGGGCGCTTCAAACACATCATGAAACTTCAAAATGGGTTAGCATAGATGATGAAGGAGAAACCTCAGCCATATTATCTTTACATCCTGATAACCTCGTTGAGGTACGTCCTAATCCCCTGGCTGACGAAATAGCATTGGTGACCAACCGAAATGGCGTTCAGGCCCTTTGGGTGATCAGCCGTGAAGATTCCACCCTGGGCGCACATCCAACGGTTTACTTACCGGGGGCCTCTATCTTTGATGTGACCTGGAACAGCCAGGGAAACAACCTTCTTTTTTCGGCTGATTTCGGACCAGCAATGAACTTGTTTGAGTATCATATAGAAGAACAAAGTCTGATTCAGGTCACAAACAGCAAGTATAATGCATTCGAAGGGTCATATTCCCCTGACGAGTCTCAAATAGCATTTATTTCTCAGGAAGGAGATTATCGGAGATTAGCTGTCATGAATCGGTCAGATTTTCTGAATCTGTCTGTGCCAGATGACGTTTGGAAAGAGCAATCCCTTCAATTGACTGATGATGTAGAAGTTAAAGATGACACCGTTTTAAATACTGATGATTGGGAGAAGCAAAATTATAGCACCGGATTAAGCTGGCTGCGTCCCCGTGGATTCTTACCCTTATATGAGAATTCAACACAGGTAGGCCATCGTTATGGCCTTGGTATAACCAGTGGTGACGTACTGAGAAAAAATAGTTATATGGGAAGCATCAGTACATCCAATAATCATCTTTGGTATAATGCTACTTACCGCTATTCCGGTTTTTTCCCAGGCTTCCAGTTAAATGCCTATAATAAACCCGTTCAGGTAACCAATGGCATATTGGAAGAAAGGGGTGCCGGGATACAAATTCCCATTAATATTACCACGAAAAGTAATACACGCTTTTCCGGTTTTTCAGTGACTCCGGGTATCCGTACGGCTGATTTGAGGATTATGAATAAAAACGGGGATGCTTTGTCTGACTGGCAGAACACTCTGATTGGAACACTTCACAGTTCGTATAACCATCGCCTGCAGCAAAATATACGTGATGCCCAACCCAATACCGGTGTTATGATTTTTGCCCAAAATGAAATTCGTCAAAACTTAGATGATCACTGGAGTCATTCCATGCGCGGAGGGTTGTCAGTCTATACTTCACCTTTAAGGCAGTACAACCAATCCCTGAGGCTGGGGGTTGAATTATTATCTCAGGACGGCCCGGGCATAAGTTCCGCAGGGTTTGCCTGGGATGGCTTTACCGGAAATGTTCTCGCCGATCTTAATCATGCTTACAGCCTGAGTACCCGATACACTATCCCTCTGTGGAATCCTGACCGGGCATGGCTGCTGGTACCCATTCAGGTAGAGAGATTTTACACTGTAGTATTTTCTAATACGGTAGGTCCGATTCAAAATGACAGCCTGAAAGGTTCATTACATCAATCCCGTTCCATTTATGGTATTGGACTGCGCATGGGCTTTGGCCTGTTTAATGCCAGGATTGATATTGGCGTGGCTATAGGCATCGAACCTATGAGAGATTCTTATCAAGCCTATTTCGGTTATTTTTAAACAACTGTTGTATAGATGTGCAATTTGTTTAAATTAAGCAAACAAAAATTAATCAAAACAATGTCATGAAACCTTTTAACACCTTATTGCTGATTGTAATTCTCATTACCTCTTTTGCCATCAGCGTTAGTGCACAAGATGCACCTGAGCATAGAAAGAGTCCCGTTGTTATTGAACATACTACTGTAGGCGATACTTATATGAAAGTGGTATACGGGCAACCCTATAAGCGTAACCGGGCTATCTTTGGTGATCTTGTGCCTTTCAATGAAGTCTGGCGCGCCGGTGCCAATGAAGCCACCGAAATAACACTGACCGGAGATATAAACTTCAATGGAGAGACTTTAAAAGCAGGGAATTACAGCCTCCTGGCTATTCCAAACCAAGATAATTGGACGATTGTGGTTAGCTCTCAGCTTGGTAAATGGGGAGCATACAGCTATGATGAAAATATGGATGTTCTTCGCACTGATGTTCCCGTGACTTCCTTAGATGAGCCCAGTGAAGCATTTACTATCCAATTTGCAGAAGACGGTTCCGCTTTAAGTATGATGTGGGATAGAACCCTGGTAAGCATACCCATTGAGGTTAAATAAGCTAATAGAGCCTCGGTTCGGCACAGCAGACCTGCCCAAGAATTACCGTGGATTATTACGGGTGCGGCGTATGAATTCTTCGCTGTCTACTTCCGGCCGGTTGTCAGCGTTGGCAACTTCAAGAGTAGTTGCGTAAATCAACCGCGCCCTCTTTTCGAGAGCATCAAAAAGGATATCGTCAACAGAATCACCCTGGCCGTGATAATCTTCGTGTACCCCGCTAAAGAAGAAGATGAAGGGTACCTCAAGCCGGCCGAAGTTCCAGTGGTCGCTCCGGCGATAGAATTGGTTGGGATCGTTCAGATCGTTGTAGCGCATATTCAGGGTGATGTTAGAACTTTTCCTGTTTCCCTCCTGTAACAGACTGTCCAGATCAGAGGAAATGATTTCAGCCCCAATGATATAAATAAAATCTTCTTCATTCCTGTTGATATGTTCCTGGTCCCGACGGCCTATCATATCCATGTTGATGTTGGCCACCGTCTGCTGGATGGGGATGATCGGGTTATCAGAGTAATAGCGTGATCCATACAATCCCCATTCTTCAGCTGCTACATGAAGGAATACAATGCTTCGGCGAGGGCGTACACCGGCGTCAGCTGCTTCTTTAAAAGAGCGGGCTATGCTGAGCATGGTTGCCGTACCACTGCCATTATCATCGGCGCCATTGAAGATATAGTCACTGTTTTCGTCTGGGGGACCAACTCCAACATGATCATAATGGGCCATTAGAACAACTACTTCATCTTTCAGTTCCGGATCACTGCCCTCAAAATAGGAGACTACATTTTGCGTACGGATTGGTCCGTCGTCTACTTCTGGAAAGACCTCAAGGTGAACTCCCGTTTTGTATGCCTGAAAATAAGCGATATCCGCTACCATGGTTTCTCGTGTATTGGCAAGTTCCATTGCACCACCCTCCAACCCAAGAATTTCAGCAGCGAATTCGGGGCTTACAGTTAAATATGCTCCAGAAAACGGTTGTCTGCCACGTAAAGAATCTAAAGATAATGACATAGGACTGCCCAATTCCATGCTTGCCGCTGTTGATTTTTCTCTGTACTCATCTTCATTAAAATCTGAAATCACAATAAGGCCTGCAGCATTTCTTTCGGTTATAACCTCATAAATCCGGTCTTGATTAGTGTACTTCGGATTGACGAGGGTGTCACCATTAACGGTGAATGGTATTTGTTCAAAGACCATTACCCAATTTCCATCCAATTCTTCCTGGCCAAAGTTATCAACATTACGTTCTTCATCAAGCGCTCCAAAACCAGCAAAAACAATGTCACCTTGCTGAGGGTCGTCAGTCCCTACCATGTAAGTGAAAGGTGCAGGCTGACCAAATTGATATAGGCTTTCATCTATGACGGAGGTATCCCCATTGTTGACCGTTGAAGTTTTGAAGGTGACATTTTCCAGAGTATAGGAATGTAAGTTAAAATACTGGTAATAAGACTCGTCATCCCCTATGGGATCCATGCCCAATTCACCGTGATAATCTGCAAGGTAAGCGGCAGCTTTCTTAAGTCCTTCTGTGCCTGTTTGCCGCCCCATTAGGGAATCATGTGCGATATGCTCAAGGTGATTGCGCAGATAGTCAGCCGTGATATTTTCCTGATAGGAATATGGGTCGGAAGGTGTCTGAGTGTTAGCGGGAGTTTGAGCCGTGCAGGAATTAAGCGAGCAGAAGACTAACAGATTTAGAAGTAGAATAATACGCATGACTTGAGGTTTATGGAGAGGGAATATTAAGATGATCACTCCTATGGAATTTACATAGAACTAAGATAAACATCGTATTTAGCTTTAATCGACAGAAGTATTCAGGAGATCAGCTTTCTTCATTGTAAACTGGCAAATCTAATTCAAAAGATGCAGATTCTTCACTGACATACAGAACGATCTGCTGTTCTTTGACCATCTCCAGAATTGCCAGAAAGGTGACTACAACCAGCAACCGGCTATGCAGCATTTCACACAGACTGATAAAAGATAGCCGGCCTCGTTTTCGCAAGGAATCTATCACATAATCAGACTGGGTTTCTATACTGGTTTCGTATTTGCCGATGTTGTGGTAAGGCACTTCAGGTTTGTCGGCCAGGATGTGTTTAAAAGCAGCAATCAGATCAAGAAGTGTGATTTCCTTAAGGGTTTCTCCGTTATGCTCATGTTCAAGTTGATCGGGACTTGTGAAGCCACGATAATATTTTTCCCGGGCGGCATGGTCAAGGACATTCATCTCCGTGGCCATTTCTTTATAGCGCTTGTATTCCAGAAGGCTCTGTACCAGTTCAAAACGCGGATCATCTTCTGAGAACTCATCTTCATCCATCTCTGGCTGAGGCAGCATCATTTTAACTTTTATTGCCATCAGTGTACTGGCCATCAGGATGAATTCACTGGCGACACTCAGATCCAGCTCATCCATGAAGTGGATGTACGATAGAAACTGTTCCGTGATATACGATATAGGTATGTCATAGATGTCAAGTTCATCCCTTTTGATGAAGAAAAGGAGAAGGTCAAGAGGCCCTTCAAAGTTCTCTAGCTGTACTCTATACATTAATCTTCCTGTGCGACTTTCTTTTTGAACCAGTCCACTGTTTTGGCCAATCCTGCTTCAAGATCATAGGTTTGTTGCCAGCCCAATTCTTTCTGAATCTTCCTCGTATCCACGACACTTCTTTGCTGTTCGCCGGGTTTGCCATCGGCATGTTTTTGGGGTATTGACGATCCGGTAATTTCTTTCAGGGACAGAAAAAGATCAAGAACACTTGTTTCTACACCGGTACCAACATTGAATACGCCATTTCCCGCGTAATCAAGGGCTTTTATATTAGCTTGAACCACATCACCAACGTATACATAATCGCGCGTTTGACTTCCGTCACCATTGATAAAGCAGGTCGTTTCGGCCAGCATGCGTTCTGTGAAAATAGCTACAACGCCCGCCTCTCCATGAGCATTTTGGCGCGGACCATATACATTGGCATAACGGAGGACCACGAAGTCAATCCCATGGGTATCTTTATAAAAGGAGAGATAGTTTTCAGTTGTAAGCTTGGTAATCCCATAGGGGGACATAGGCCGGGTTGGATGATCTTCGTCTTGTGGTGTGTAATCAGGTTCACCATATATTGCACCTCCCGTCGATGAGAAGATAACTTTCTTAAGCCCATTTGTTCTGCCTGACTCTAACAGGTTTAGAAAGCCCAGTATGTTAATATCAGCATCGAAGATTGGGTCGGCCACTGATCTTCGCACATCCATTTGGGCGGCACAATGGTAAAGCACTTCAAAGCGATGCTCTTTCCAGATATCCGCAACTTCATCACTTCGGATATCCACCTTATGAAATATAGCTTTAGGATTAAGGTTTCTGACGAACCCACCGCTTAGATCATCAATTACATGAACAGTATGCCCTTCGGTTAATAAAGCATCCACAATATGAGAACCAATAAAACCCCCGCCCCCTGATACCAGTATCTTCATTCTATCATTAACAAATTATATGTCTAGTTCAGTGGGTAAGATAACAAAACGATCCAAAAACATAGTATGAAGATTATAAAATTTCCATATTACACACCCTTGGTATTATTTTTATAAAAAGGCAAAAAAAAAGCAGGATGGTGGGCACCATCCTGCTTGTATCTTCACAGCCGACTTAACCCCTAAGAAAGTCGCCTTGAAGCGTGAATTTCAACATTATTTTTAAATAAAGATTACTACCATAGTATAATTAAACTTTTGCTTAATAAATTAGAAAATTAGAAATTAATAACCCTCTGAACAAAGCTGGTATTTTCCTGGTATAAAACTACGTAGTTGTTCCTAAAGTTACGATTACTTGTTGTTCTTCCAAAAATTTTATTCTCCGTATTTCATTTTAAAGGTTGATTTCTAAAATAATCGTCAAATATTAATTTTGTTCCTGCTTCACAAAGCCGTCGTATCCATTTCTTCGCAATTTGGCGAGTGCATCTTCTGCTCCTTTTGTGTTGCGATAGGAGCCATAATATACCCGGTAGACGGTTCTATCGCCTAACCTTGCCCGTTCAACCCGTGAGCCTCTTATACCCTTTGAATGGCGACGGGCATCATCCCGATTGTCAAATGAAGCAACTTGAACGGTGAATACTTCTTTGCTGATCCCTCTGGAACTTATGGGTTCCTTGCTGTCAATCAGGAAGATTCGAACGGAGGCAATGCCGGAGTCTATCATATCAATTCGTTGTGCGGCTTTTTGAGAAAGGTCAATGATCCGGCTATTGGCATAGGGGCCACGGTCATTAATACGGACAACAACTGTCTTTCCGTTGCTTAAATTCTCTACCCGTACGCGAGTGTCAAAGGGTAGAGTCCGGTGGGCTGCTGTCAGGTCATTTTGATTATAGGTTTCACCATTGGCGGTTTGCTTGCCATGAAAGCCGGGGCCATACCAGCTTGCCTCACCACGTTCCAGAACCATACCACGAGGAGTAGCACAAGCTCCGAACAGCAAGACTACGCTTAGAAGCAGAAGGGGGTTGTTTAGATAGGGTTTCAAAATCATATTAGTTTGGGTAATAGGTAGAGGTCCCTGGTCCGACAGGCATGCCGAGAACGAAGACCCAGATAAAGAAAAGGAGAACCCAGCCAATAAAAAACAGGATACTGTACGGCAGCATCATGCTGATCACAGTACCAATGCCCAGGTTCTTGTCATAACGATTAGCAAATGCCAGGATGAGCCCAAAGTAGCTCATCATGGGTGTAATGATATTGGTGACGGAGTCCCCAATTCGATAAGCAGCCTGTATAACCTCCGGGCTATAACCTACCAACATCAGCATGGGTACAAATATTGGTGCTGTAACAGCCCATTGTGCGGAAGCTGACCCTAGCATCAAGTTCACAAAACCGGATATCATTATGAATCCAATGAATACCAGGGGTCCGGTAAGGCCAATATGGGTAAGAAATTCCGCCCCGGTCACCGCCACGATCTGTCCGAGGTTAGTCCACCCAAAAAAAGCAACAAACTGAGCTGCAAAGAAAACGATTACGATATATAGGCCTAAGGTTGACATCGCCTTTGACATACCCTCAATCACATCACGGTCGTTTTTCATAGAACCGGATACTTTACCGAAGACGAAACCGGGGATCAAAAATATCACAAAGATCAGGGCTACGATTCCATTCAGAAAGGGTGAATTGAGAACCTCGTTGGTTTCCGGATTACGTAAGACTCCACCATCAGGGACGATCGTCAAAGCAAGTACGCCAATAAGAACGAGTATGCTTACCCCGGTCCACTTTAAACCTCGTATCTCGTTTTCCGAAAGAGGGTCCAGTGTCATTTCGTTGCTTAAGTCGTCCATCGCTATTTTAGGATCATAAGGACCAAGCTTAGGTTCTACAATGCTAATGGTTACCCAGGAGCCAATGGCGGTGATGACAAAGGTGCTCAGGAACATGAAGTAATAATTCACCGCAGCATGGACGGTATATGCAGGGTCGATTAGCTGGGCGGCTTCCTCGGTTAACCCGGCCAGCAATGGATCAATGGTACCCAACAGCAGATTGGCACTATAGCCACCTGAAACTCCGGCGAAAGCGGCCGCTAAGCCCGCAAGGGGATGCCTGCCCAGAGACATAAATACTACAGCAGCTAAAGGCACAAGAACCACATACCCTAATTCAGAGGCTGTGTTGGAAACAATGCCACTAAAGACAATGGCAATGGTGACCAGGTTTTTAGGTTCTAATACAAAAGAAAATACACCCTTAAAAAAGTTTAGGATCTTGCCCCAAAAGCTCAGCAGGTATACATCTTTTGTGACATGGGGTTGAACGGCAATAGCCTTTAAGACAAGCCCACGGATAGAAGCGCTAATAAGGCCTGAGCGTTCTGCAACCCCAACTCCCATGAGGGCAACCAGAACAGTCCCCAGAGGGGCAAAAGAAGTGAAGTTAACGACCAAATTCTCAATGATCCGGCGGAGGCCAGATCCGTTAAGCAGGCTGACGGCTTTGATGGTCCCATCTGGAGATCTACCTGAAGCGCCTACAGGCCGCGGATCTATTACTGACCAGTTTAACCATTCAGCCAGCCCGCTTATGAGAATGACACCCATAGCAAATAGGGCGAATAAGGTAACGGGATGAGGTAAAAGATTGCCTAACCATTCTACAGAATCCAGGAAACGGGTGAACCAATTCCTCTTAGATTGACCTATTGGCTTGTTATCATCTTCCATAGATGGAATGGGATTTGTGACTTACTCTTTCACCCATAGTTGTTAGTTTGTGAGATAAAGTGGGAGTAACGTACTATTATAATTTGCCGTCAAATTATAATAATTTTAAGCCATTAACACACCTTTAAAAAACACATCAACTTTCGTGCAATTCAAGTTGGTCTTTCTTATTTTCCAAAATCTATTGCCCAATCTGTAGTCATTTGTTGATAACAACCAGCCACATTGGTTCTTTACCTGGTATGCGAGGATGTCAAAAATAACATTAAAAGATCGCATCAGATCTGTGTTTACCGTTACATGGTTCATAATCTCGATGTTTTTGTCATCACTTGTACTGATACCTGTGATGATCTTAACTTTAGGTAAAGCTCAAAGTTTTATGGGGAAATATATTAGCCTTTTTGTTGGCCGTACCGTTTTAAAGGTTGCGGGAATAAAGCTAAATATACACTATGTAGGAAACCGCCCATCCCGCCCTGTGATCTATATTTTTAATCATAGTTCTACTCTGGATCTGTTTATTTTATTATCCCTGGGACTTGATAATATTCGTTTTGTTGCAAAACGCGAGTTTCAATTGAATCCTTTCTTTTTAATACTGGGTAACCTTACGGGTCAGATTTTCATTGAGCGAGGAAATTCAAAACGTTCCTTACTGAAATTGAAAAGATCGTATGAACGGATCAAGAGGAGAAACCTTTCTGTAGTTATGGGTCCGGAAGGTTCCCGAAAACACGAGGGGATTATTGGTCCATTTAAAAAGGGAGCTTTTTTTATGGCAAAGGATCTGGGCTATCCAGTCGTACCCATGTATTTCGATAAAGCATACACCCTATGCTACGGCCAATCCATCGTTACGAAAAAGGGTACCGTTAATGTATATATACATCCGGAAATAGAAACCACTAACTGGAAGAGAGAAGAGGTTATTTATCACATGAAGTCCATCAGAGAAAAGTACCTGGAATGGGCCGGTGTTGTGGAAGCATCTGATTGAAGCTGTCCTAATAGGAGGCAGCAGTAGACCATTAATCTTCTTTGCGATTAACGTTTGGAACAATCACGTCAATCAGGCTCTTTCATTTTGCGTGAAGATATTGGTATGAGTAACTTATTAAACTTCTCAGAAACCCTAAACCTAACTTAACCCTATGTTACAAGATATTATTACCAGGCTTGCAGAAAACCCAACTAAAACTCCTCCGGATGATTTTTATGAGGTATTCGATCAGTTCTTAAAAGCACTTGAATCAGGAGAAATACGGTCAGCTGAGAAAATAAATGGTGAATGGAATGTAAACAGCTGGGTGAAGCAGGGAATATTATTGGGGTTCAGATATGGTGAAATCCGTGCATTTGATAATGATAAAACGCTCCAATTTTTCGATAAACATACCTATCCCACCCAGGCCATAGATGGCATTGAAAAAAACATCCGCATTGTGCCGGGTGGCTCTTCGGTTCGTGCCGGAGCCTATGTTGGCAATAATGTAACCATGATGCCGCCGATGTATATCAATTCGGGTGCTTACGTTGGTTCGGGAACGATGATCGATTCACATGCTTTAGTAGGCAGTTGCGCTCAGGTAGGAGAGGGGGTACATCTTAGTGCCGCTGCTCAGCTTGGTGGTGTACTCGAGCCAATCGGCGCTCTCCCGGTCGTAGTTGAAGACCACTGTCTGATCGGTGGCAATACCGGCATCTATGAAGGCACACAAATAGGCAAGGAAGCCGTAATCGGAGCAGGGGTAGTCCTTACACGGTCAACACCGGTTTATGACCTTGTACACAAAAAAATATACAGGTCATCAAATATTGCACCCCTGAAAATTCCCGCAGGAGCAGTAGTGATACCGGGTTCCCGGGCCATCAGTAACCATGACTTTGCACAACAACATCATCTTTCGGTTTCTACGCCTATTATCATCAAATACCGGGATGATAAAACAGATGAATCTGCGACCCTGGAGCAGTTGCTGCGGTAAACCGAAGCAAAGTGTAATGTCTGTCAGCCGTTAGTTAAGTTAATGTACAGAAGTCCCGCTATTTAACCCTGAGGTTCCAAGACCCTGTTTATTAGTTCTTTTTAGAATTTTATTAAAAAAGCTAAAAATTTTTGAGCAAGGAATCCTCTGTCGGTGCATCTATATAGTAATCATTACTCCATATAATAATGATTTATACATCTCTCAGTTCTACAGTCCTATGAGGTTATGGGTGATACCATAACCTCATCTTTTTTAGCAATGGATGATAAATGAAACAATTGCTAGATGGCACATTGGTATCAATAGCCTGGATCCACGCCAGACATTAAGCTGCCTTCTAACAATACTCATGGCCCTTCTTTGTTCTCAAAACTTGTATTCTCAGAATTCTGGACTTTTCGAAGATTTTGAATCACCGCTCACCATCCCTTTATACATATTTGAGCAACCGGATGCAGGCGATATCATCATCAGTGAATTTATGTATCATCCCCCTGAGGGAGTACCGCTTTATGTAGAAATCAAAAATATTTCAGATAAGGTGGTCAATCTTCAGGATTGGGTTCTTAAGGATAATACGAAAACCCAAAGAGTGGTCTCTGATACCATTGTAACATTCCTCCCTGACTCTTACAAGGTATTAACTCCAAATGCCAAGGATTTAAGTTCCATTTTTGGAGAGGGTGATTATTTGGAAATGTCTACTTTCCCATCCCTGAATAGAACAACGGTTGATCAGATCAGACTAATTGATATGAAAGGAGATATAATTGATTCTTTATCCTACAATCCCCAAAACTGGAAAAGTGCGGGTAAGGCTCTGG
The DNA here is from genome assembly GCA_040905745.1 of Balneolales bacterium. GTDB lineage: Bacteria > Bacteroidota > Rhodothermia > Balneolales > Natronogracilivirgulaceae > JBBDMU01. The sequence goes on along the minus strand of JBBDQY010000069.1, from coordinate 10,957 downwards.
AAAGGAAATCTTTTCTGGCCATTTCGACATCTTCATCTAACTGGGAACCTTCATCTCATCCTCTAGGAGGCACTCCCGGGTTACCCAATACTGCTTTTCCTGACATGAATCCACCGGTTATCATGGAGGTTCAAAATCAGGGAGATGATGTTTTATGGCTTATCTTTGATCAGGAAGTCGTACTCCAGGCCTATGAAAATCCCTCTTCTTATCTTATCAACCATAATCTTTCCGTTCTGCTGGCTACTCAGATTGAACCCGATATTCTCGAACTCAAGCTGGATGGGAGGCTGGAAAGGGGATTGGAATATGAAATCACTGTAGGTAATATACCTAATATATTTGGGGCATCTACGGTCCATTCAAGTTCTTTTCGCTATACTGAACCTGTTGAGGCAGATGATGTTTTTATCAATGAATTCATGTATAAAGTGGCCGATGGATATAGCCGGTATATCGAAATCTATAACCCGGGTTCCAAAGCCCTGGTCTTGAAAGATTGGACTATCAATAATAATACCGGAAAACTAAACTACCTCACACGATCACGTACCATCCTTCCTCCGGATTCTTATAGCGTGCTATCTCCTGATACGGCATTGCTGGGACTCTTTCCCGATCTTAACCTTATCGACATGGGCAGCAGGTTTCAGGCTTTGAAACATGCCGGCGATGATATTGTTCTCCGAAATGAACATGGCCTGCTCCTGGATTCACTGACTTATAAACCGGACTGGGGTGGTGATGGCGTGGCTTTAGAAAGGAAAACCACAAATCTTTCGGCAACACTTAAAGGTAACTGGGCAGATTCTCCATCATCAGCATTTGGTACACCCGGAAAGAAAAATCATGCAGAACCTGATACGGCAGCACCTCGCGTTGAACAGCTTACCGTGGTATCGGAAACCCTATTATCGCTTAGATTCACAAAATCTCCCACTACAAATCCTGCGCAACTCACTGAGAACTATCAGATCGAACCTTTTATTAAGATACTATCAATAGTACAATCAGGAGTAGAAATAACTCTGGTACTGGCCACTCCGCTTCAATCAGATACTGATTACAAACTGAAGATCACTAATATTGGTGACATATTTGGTAATATTCTAAACGACCGGATCATAGATTTTACCTGGATAAAGTTTCAATCTCCGCAGGAGAGGGATGTTGTGATTAATGAGTTTCTATACCGTCCCGTGGAGGGTGGTGTTCAGCGATTCGTTGAGATGTTTAACCGGTCCGGCAAAAATATTGATCTGAACAACTGGATGATTGGCAGACATACAGGTTCTCCTGTGGTAATGACAGGAGAGCAATTGCCAGACGGAACATACGCTTCTATTCCTTTGCTTGCCAATGAGTATTTAGTTCTTACTTCTGATTCTGATTCATTTGCTGAGGATAGTATTCCGAAGAAAATTGTTCTAAAGACCGTTCCTCCTTTTTCCAGGCTGGGGGATTCCGTTTATCTTACAGATCCAAACGGATTAAGAATGGACAGTTTACATTATGAACCAGAGTGGGGTGCTAATGTGGATGGGTTTTCACTACAGCGAATTCATCCTGATGGGGCGAGCAACGATCCTTTCAATTGGATTGGTAGTCCTGAAATCTCTCCGGGTGAAATCAATGGTGTTTTTCGACCGGAGTCCATTCCTCCTAAGATGATCTTTGCAACAGTCACCTCGGATAATAACATCAAAATCCGGTTCAACAAGTTCATCTTGGAGAATTCTGCTATGCGTTTCTATTCCGACTCTCAGGAGCTGGAATTAATAGACTTTGATTCTTTTAAAGCGAATACACTTTTGTTTAAAATAGGTCACCCAATGCCCAGGAAGCCAATAGCCATCAGCGCTCATAATTTCAGGGATTACAGTGGAAATTTTGTGCAGAAAGATCTGATTCCATTAGCCTGGCCCTTAAAACAGGGTGAACTTGTGATCAATGAGATTATGTATCGTCCAAGGGTGAATCGTTACAGTGCGCTACCCGACCAGAGTCAATATTTGGAATTATATAACGACAATAATTATGCTTTATCCATTGAAGGACTTTATTTGCACGATAAACCCGACAAGAATAGTCAGGTTTCAAAACGTGTTCCTGAAAAAACAATAGCGGGCTGGGTTCCTGCCCATGAATATGCTGTGGTGTATGCTGATACTAGTGATGATTTTCAGAAGTCACGCATTTCTAAATCTTTTGATGTGAGCAGCGATGTACGATACTACCGGGTAGATGGCAGTACCCTCAGCCTATCGGCCACCAGTGATGAGATTTATATTGCCAATCGCCATGGTATGGTAATTGACTCTGTTTACTATCAGGACAATTGGAATAATCCCAATCTGATTGATACCCGGGGCATCAGCCTGGAAAGGATAAAGCCGGGTAACCCAGGCAATGATGCCCAAAACTGGACTTCCAGTGCTAACCCTTTGGGAGGGACTCCGGGCATGCAGAATTCTGTTTTTGCTTACTCAGGTAACTTGCCTGTTAAAGAAGGCCTTACAATGGATCCGAATCCATTTTCGCCCGATGGGGATGGCTATGAAGATCACCTTCTCATCAACTATATACTGGAAGAGCCTGATTTCCTGATGAGAGTTCGCATTTTTGACCGCTATGGACGTATGATCAGGACCCTGACCGAGGGAGAACCCGCCGGATTAAATGGTCAGCTAATATGGGACGGGTTAAAAGACGACAGATCTGAGAACAGAGTTGGCATTTATATCATCCTGTTTGATGTTTACAATAGCGCAGCTGGTATCAATAAATCGTTTAAAGAAACGGTGGTTTTGGCGCGTCGGCTGTAATCTTTAAATGAGGTTCACGTGTATTTACTAGCTCAGATTTCGTACCATAGGTTGAATACAATTTTATACCTTTTTTCATTGATTGTGCCTAATTTGCCCCATGATTAAAAATATTACCCCTAGCCGCGCCCCTATAGGTATTTTTGACTCTGGTATTGGTGGACTAACCGTTGCCAAAGCAGTCATGAATGCCATGCCTGAAGAACATATTATATATTTTGGAGATACCGCAAGGGTGCCATATGGCATTAAATCGGTTGATACTGTTCGTCAATACGCTTTGCAAATAACTGACTTTTTGTTGGAAAAAGGAGTCAAAATGGTTTTGATTGCATGTAACACGGTTGCGGCATCTGCTGAGAAAGAGATAAAGGAGAAATGTAATGATATCCCCGTTATCGGGGTAATAGAAGCGGGTACCAGGGCAGTGCATGCATTGCAGAAACATCAGAAAGTAGGGGTAATCGGCACCTTAGCGACCATTGGTTCAGGTGCTTACGATAGAGCCTTGACGCAAATGATGCCGGGTATCTCCGTATTTTCAAGAGCTTGCCCCATGCTGGTTCCATTGGCTGAAGAAGGGTGGACGGATAACTCTATTTCAGAGCAGGTTCTTCAGATTTATCTTGAAGGTGTAAGGGCTCAGAATCTGGATGCATTAATATTGGGATGTACCCATTATCCATTATTCAAAGAACCTATCAGAAGAATTGTTGATGGCTATGGCCTTTCAATTATTGATTCAGCGGAAGCCATCGCTGAGATGGCCAAAACTACCTTATCAGATACCGATATGCTCAACCCCGGGAAAAGGGGTTTATTGGAATGTTATGTGACGGATAAACCCCAGAGATTCCAGGAATTGGCAGAGCGTTTCTTAGGTAAAGAACTGAACCGTGTAGATATAGTCAGCTTAAAATAATAATTTTACTATAAGCCAAAATATTTATGCATGGCGATATCTGTTCATCGTTTTGCCAATCATCGAATATATATCTTCTTTAGTGAAAGGTTTAGATAGATAGCCACTAAACCCCTCTTTCAGGTAATATATTTCATCTTCTTTCATAGCATAGGCTGTGATAGCAAGAACAGGAGTTTTCTTATACTCACTTTTTTTGCGAATCCTATGCATAGTTTCCACTCCATCGATGCCGTCACCCAGGTTAATATCCATTAGGATAATATCATAATGTTTCTTCTCCAGTTGTTTAATAGCGTCTTCACCATTATTACAGCTATCCAGAGCAAAGCTTCCATTAAGAAAATTTCGGGTTACGATCTGGCTGTCTACATTATCTTCAACCAGAAGGAGTTTAGGCATATTATGTTGATGAACAGCCCTGATTTCTCTCATTACCTGATCTTCATCCACTTCTTCATCAATATAAACCGAATCATCCGGTTCGGCTGTTGGGAACATTACGGTAAAGGTTGAACCTACCCCTTTTTCGCTCTGAACAGATATTTTCCCATTCATTACGTCAACTAGTTTCTTGGTGATGGTAAGTCCTAATCCGGCACCTTCAAACTTTCGTGATAATCCGACACTTTCCTGTTCAAATTCATCAAATATTTTATGCATAAATTCTTCAGAGATCCCAACACCGGTGTCTTCTATATGAATGACAGCCATTTCCTGACTGCTTTCTTCCGGACACTTAACTTCCACTGTGACCTTCACCTTACCTTTCTTGGTATATTTTAGAGCATTACCAATCAGATTGTTCATGACCTGACCAAAAAACTGAGGGTCTAAATGAGCAAATATCTCATCACTGGCGTCAAGTTCAAGATTCAAACCCCGTTGTGCGGCTAATGGAGTGAGTAATTGAACGGAATTGGTTAGTTCCTGACGCAAATTAACGGGACGAAGTTTAATATCCAGTTTATCAGCTTCGATTTTTGCCAGGTCCAAAATAGCATCAATGGTTGCCAATAGACGTTTGCCGCTATCATGTATTCGGCGTGCCATTTCACGATCACCTTCACCTTCAAGTTCACTCTGCATGATGGAGGCATACCCCAGTATACCCGTAAGGGGCGTCCGGATTTCATGGCTCATATTAGCCAAGAAAGTGGTCTTAAGCCGGTTCATCTCTTCAGCTTTCTCTTTAGCTTTTTTCAAAGCCAGATTAGCTTTTTTACGTTCTGTAACATCTCTGGAGTTGATGACAAACCCTTCAATTCGTCGGTCATAGTGCATGTGTTTGCCGACCGCTTCCAAATCCCGCCATGAACCATCTTTATGCTTTAAACGAAATTCAAGATTTAACTGGTCATTTTTTTTGTTTATTTTTTGAAGTAATTCCTTTCTAATGGAATCTTTTTCTTCCTCATGGATGAATTTAAATGCACTTTGTCCGACAAGTTCTTCTGGCTTATATCCTAATACTTTTTCAGCGGAGGGGCTTTGATACACGAACTTGCCATTTCGATCGATAACAGAAATTAAATCAGAGCTATTTTGGATTAGTGATCTGAATCGTGTCTCACTTCTTTTAAGTTCATTCTCAACTTTCTTTCGTGCCTTAAAACTTCCTATGGATTCGCTCATGACACGCAGGATTTGTAAATCCTGATCAGACCATCCGGTTTTTTGTGAACTGGATGCAAAACCGATAAAACCAGATAGATTGCCATTAGCATCCTTCATGGGTACAGCCTGAAAAGCATGGGAATGACAAAAAGCTAAAGTTTCTTTTTCAGCTTCTAAATGTTCATCCTGGTTGTCAGTTATAATTAAGCTTTTTCCCATCTGCAAATTGGAATAAAACCAATCCGATAATAATGTATCAGCATCTGATGGTTTAGCCAGTATAGGTTTGCGGTCATCCGTTGTCCATTCTGATACAGAGGTTGCAATCTGGGTATTTTCCAATAACTCAATAATAAAACCACGGTCTGCCTTCATGGCAGTACCAATCAGGCCCAGTATTTCTTTAAAGTTTGGATTCGCATAACCCAGGAGACGTTTTGTAACTTCATCCAGAGCTTTTTCCAACCTCAGACGACGTTCTATAACTTGTTCTGATCGACGCCGTTCGGTGATATTATGAATTACAATGACCAAGCCAATCATATCACCCGTTTCGTTCTTGATAGGATTACTGGAGAAATCCACAGGTGTTTCTTTTCCATCCCGGCTTTTAAGCAAGAAACGCGGTTCCATAATAGCGGGTTGAGTGTCTCCGATCTTTTTATAGATCGGATTCTCAATCTCCTCCATGGTATCCTCATCCACTAGTTTCAGTACTTTATCCAGCTCATGTCCTATTGCTTGTTCCTGTGACCAGCCAGTGAGGAGATTAGCGGTTGGGTTTAGCAACATAATACGTTTGTCGGCATCAGTACGGATTACGGCGTCACCAACATGGTTCATTGTAGTAGAAAGCCATTGTTCATTTTCCCGCATCCGTTGAGTAACCTGATGCTTATACAATGCCATTTCAATGGTGGTCTCTAACTCCTTTTCCTCAACGGGCTTTATCAAATAACCCATAGGTTCTGACATTCGGGCACGCTTCACCGTTTCTTTGTCAGCATAGGCAGAAAGGAAAACTACAGGAATATCCATCTTTTTCTGGATCTTTTCTGCAGTGACGATCCCATCCATATCGCCTTCGAGCCGTATATCCATTAAGACCAAATCAGGTTTCTTTTCCTGACTATTCTGTATTGCGTCTTTCCCGTTAGAACATAGGCCAACTACTTCATAATGCAGGGCAGTTAAACGGTTCTTGATATCCTGGGCTAAAATAAACTCGTCTTCGACGATTAAAATCCTGGAATGCTCCGGCATATTAGCTCATTTATATATTTAATATTTATACTTGGTACAACTAAAGCTCAAATGCACCCTATCATTGTTTGATTTAATTATCATATGGGCAACACTTTTAAAAAACTTTAGCAGCAATCGGAAAATGGTTGTTTCATGAGAATAAACTAAACTTAATTTCGTCTAGGTTATATTATAATTCTATAATTTAGGTCTGAATGCGCATTATAAAATTATAACATCGTGTAACGTTTCCGGCATTCAGCTCATATAGCGAATATTTAATATGATTATTTAAGGTATAAGTCAATGTATGTCTTTATAAAGCTTTTTATTTTTACCTTTTTATAACATTGTTTGCCCGGGCTTATTTCTTATTTTATCAAATATTTATATAAATTAAAAAAATGGTAATCATAATACATTATGAACCTTAGTTTTCTAGACAGATATCAGGATTTTGGCCTTTTAATCATACGAATAGGTATTGGTATTGCCTATATGTTTCACGGATTTCCGAAATTATTTTCCGGACCTGAACGATGGGAAAGCCTGGGTGAGGCAACCTATCATGTGGGTATAGATTTTATACCGGTTTTCTGGGGGTTTATTGGAGCTTCAGCAGAGTTTTTTGGAGGTGTACTTCTAATCCTGGGTCTGTTCTTCAGACCTGCCACCATTGCTCTCTTTCTTACTATGGCAGTTGCAACGGCTTCTCACCTTGGATCGGGTGACCCATTTACCGTCTTTTCTCATCCATTAAAGATGGCTATCCTATTTTTTGGACTTTTCTTCATGGGCCCCGGACGCCATAGCATGGACAGGAAGATAATTTTTCAGGTGAGAAGGTAATAACAGCTGTTTATTCCAGAGAATATGTTGCTATCAGGTTTCTGCCAAGTTAACTACCAACAGCAGATCAAGATTACTTACCCAAATGTATCATAGATCATCATAGCTGCAACAAAAAAGATCAGACAGGCAAACAGGATCTGCAAATAAGACAGATTGACCCGATTGTGAAGCCAGGCACCGAGATTAGCTCCAAAAATAGCTCCTATCACCATGGCAAATGATGTTCCAAAATCTACATAACCCAAGGTATAAGATGAAATTCCGCCGGTTTCCGGAGCTTCCAGAGCCATTTGCAATGCTCCTGAAAAAGAAATCAGAATGATGGCATATTCGGAGATACTTACCGTTTTTGGAAATGATAATTTGTAATACAGGTTCATCATGGGAACTAGTACAATCCCTCCGCCAACACCGGCCAGGCTGGCTACAATACCGCCCCCAGCCCCAATTTTTAATCCTTGGGGCCATTGGATAGATTCACTATCCTCCCTGTATTGTACGCTGAATTCCCAGTTCAATGCTTTTAATAAGAAATTAATACCTGTATAGATCATCAATAAGCTGAACAGGATGATGTAAATCTGTTGACTGAAATAGGGTGATGTCGCAATAGCTTTACCAACGATCGTTCCAAAAACACCAAAAACTGCAACCTTAATACTTTCATTAAAGTAAATGTTTTTCATCTGCATATGCTTTAGTGTACCACTCAGGGAAGATGACATGGTGCAAAACAATGAAGAACCTATTGCCCAGAGCTCCGGGTCTTGCAATCCCTGGTCTTCAAACATATAAAATAGAACCGGTGCAAAAATAATCCCACCGCCAATTCCCAGCATACCTGCCAGTATCCCCGCAACCAGCCCAAACAAAACTAAGATGATAATTAACATGGTGGCTAAGATACTTATCAAAAATGATATATGTCTGTAACCCTCGTAATAAATTTAATTCCAATTTGTTTGACTCTTGCATCCGGAAGCTTATTGCTGGGTTTCTTTGTAATTTACCAACTTACACCATCACCCATTAAACACTATTAACTTGCGGCTTTTACCGGAAAATCTACGGTCGAAACTAGGCTACGAGAGCATTCTTGAAGCTACGCTGAAGTATATATACTCTCCCATGGGTGCTGAGAGGGTAACATCATTACATCCGGGCAGCGATATCAATCTCATCAAGAGACAGCTCGGAGAAGCCGGTGAAATGATGAGGCTATTATCTCAGGCTGAGGCCTTCCCTCTGGACAAATTGGGCGACATCAGAGCTGCCTTAAAAAAAGCAGGAGTACAGGGTGGTATTCTTGATCCAGGGGATATTCTGGAAATTCTGAATATAGCTGTCACCGCCAGGCGGTTAAAAACATTTCTCAAGGCCGGTATTGAGCAGTTCCCTGATTTGCATAGCATTAGTTCTGAATTGGCTATTCTTAAGGAGCTGGAAGATCATATCACCCAAACTCTGACCGATCATGGTGAAGTAAAAGACACGGCCAGTGCCAATCTCCGTGATATTCGCCGTCAACTTGGGTCAAGAAGAAGTGACCTTCGGGAAACCTTGGCACGCATCATGAGGAGGGCGGCTAAAGATGGTATGATGGCTGAGCAGGAAGCCACCATCCGGAATGGACGTATGGTCATCCCCCTAAAAGCCGAATTTAAGAGAAAGATATCAGGTTTCATCCATGATGTCTCTTCAACCGGGCATACCGTATATCTCGAACCTGTTGAGGCACTGAATATCAATAATGAGATCAGGGAACTTCAAACCGATGAGTTCCGTGAAATCGAAGTCATTCTTAGAAATCTCACCTCAATCATCCGTTCCTACCGTGATCCCTTGTACAACAACAGCGATGTTATCGGACGTTTCGATGTATTGCAGGCTAAAGCACGCCTGTGTCTCAGACTGAAGGCTTCCATTCCCATTGTTACGGATAAGCAGGAAACTGTTTTGCAAAAGGCTAATAACCCGATTTTATTGCTAAACAGGACGAAAGGCGATCCTGACGTTGTTCCTTTGACTTTGGAAATGAGTGAGAAGGAGAAAGGTCTGGTCATTACCGGGCCCAATGCCGGAGGAAAATCAGTAGCCCTTAAAACGGTGGGGTTATGCCAAATGATGATGCAAAGCGGTTATGCCATCCCCGTAAGTGATGAAAGCAGGCTATCGGTGTTTCCCGCTCTTTTCGTTGACATGGGCGATGAGCAATCCATTGAAAATGACTTAAGCACTTTTTCATCACGATTATACTGGATGAAGAAGGTGCTGGATTCAGACCCATCCCATGCATTAATCCTTATTGATGAGGCAGGTAGTGGTACAGACCCCGATGAGGGCACAGTACTCTATCAGTCGTTTATGGAGACGGTAGCTGCGGTAAATGCCCGTATTCTGGTAACGACTCATCATGGAGCGTTGAAGATCTTTGCCAATGAGGATCCGCTATGGGTGAATGGTTCAATGGAGTTCGATCAGACCAATTTATCTCCTACGTACCGCTTCAGAAAAGGTATTCCGGGCAGCAGCTATGCTTTCGAAATTGCGGGACGTCTGGGTGTGCAGCCTGCACTGATAGAGAGAGCCCGCAAGCTTCTTGGTCCTTCTAAGAACATGCTGGAATCATTAATCATGGAGATGGAAACCAAAGCCCAGCAAACTCAAAAACTGCGGGATGAACTTGAGAAGCAAAAAGCCACTCTGGAGAATCTAAAACGTGAATATGAAGAAAAGAGCAATAAACTAACACGGCAACGTGATGAAATCCGCGAAAAAGCTCTACAGGAAGCACAGCTTGTTATGCAGACGGCTAATGCACGCATCGAACAGGCAGTAAGCGCTGCGGCCAGCGAAAAAACCGATAAGGCCAGACTTAAGCAACTGCGACAGGAACTAGACGAATACAAGGAAGAGGTTAGCGGAAGCCTGGAAGGCATACGGAGCATGAAGAAAGTCAAAAAAAGTCAGGAAAGGCCAGCACCCGGAGATACCGTGAAGATGATGGATAGCGAGTCAACGGGCGATCTCCTCGAGGTTTCCGGAAAAAACGCCCTGGTAATGATGAATGGACTTCGTGTGAAAACAAAATATGAGAACCTGGTTAAGGTCATCGAAAAGAAGAAAAAGAAAGGTCCGAAAAAGCCCGGTTACAAGCTAATCAATGCATCTGATGATGATGGAATGATCCATAAAATGAAACCCGTTCTGGATATCCGAGGATATCGGGGTGAGGAGGCGGTCAAAGAGGTCAGAAACTATATTGACAAGGCTATTAGCAGCGGATTAAAACGGGCAGAGATCATCCACGGCCACGGAGACGGCATACTTAAGAAGTTGGTCTACCAACACCTGAAATCACGATATGAAATAAAACACTACAAACCAGCCCCTATGGATCAAGGCGGTGAAGGATGCACCATTGTAGAGTTCTGATTTTAGTAACCTGAGTTCGATTAATAATTTGCGGGAAAAGGCCATTTAAATCATTGCTATT
>JBBDQY010000068.1:0-23577 GCA_040905745.1 Balneolales bacterium | reverse complement strand
GAATATTAGTACCACCATGCATGCCGGCAACCCGTGCCAAGGCCCCCGAGACAGTATATTCAGCAAAACGATCAATCCGTTCCGAAGAGATAACGGATCGAATATTTAAAGACTTCCTTTGCCGGGTTAGAGCACGGGATTGTCCACGCTGATGACCAACAACCAAAAGTTTATCACCTTTTATATGGTCATAAATTAACTGTACATTCTGCCTCAATTTTACATTGGTCTTGACAGAAATACGTTTCTCCTGAGTAAGGTAACCCATATGTCGAAATATAAGTACCTGGTCTCCCACCGGGGCACGGCGCAGAGTATACCGACCATCAATATCGGTGGCAACACCCTGTGAGGTTCCTTTGATAAGCACTGTAGCCCCGGCTAGAGCCTCACCCGTTTCAGCATCGGTCACCTCACCGGTGATCATACCATTTTCCGGTTTAACCGTACTTTTTTTTTGGGATTCAGCTTCATTAATAAGGTATAATATAAAATGACCTTTAGATGAATAAACAAAACCCATACCTGAATTTTTTAAAATCTCAGTTAAAACTTCAATCACAGGAGTTTCTTTAACCTGTACTTTAACTTTTAGTGATTTCGGTAAGTTATCAGAACTATAAAAAAGCCTGATAGGTGCCACTGTTTCCAAAGTTTGAAGTGCCTCAGTTAATAAAACATTATCTATGTTAATACTTACAAGAATGTTACGAGGATCAGGCCAAGAAGTAAAAATTTTCTCTTGTAAAGGTGAAATAAGTATGTAATTGTTTTGGTTTTCTTTTCCCTCTTCTTGTGCACCAACATTTTGAAAAATAGACAACCATAAAAACAAAATAAAAATTTTGATTAAGTGAAACTTAATCCTCAACATCATTTTTGCTTTAGAAAATGATAATTTTCCTGAGTGCATTATTTACTCAAAGGTAATACCATAACTATAAGAAGGGAAGGATTAATATCGCACCAATGTAATATATTTACTTCAACGAAAAGTAAACATCCTTATCCTCTATAGTATATTCCATATCTAATGAAATTGCAATTATCTTTAATACGTCACGTAAAGATTCATTATGGAATGAACCAGTCAACCGACGTTGTTTCAACTCTTCATCTATAAAATAGATCTTGATATTGTACCATCTCTCAAAATAAGTTTGAATATCACCAAAAACAGCATCTTTAAAAATTAGATGTCCATCTTTCCACCCAAGATATTGTTCAAGGTTTATATCCTCCAAAACGGAGACTTCACTCATATCCGCCCGATTTATCCGACCTAGATTTCCTTTACTAAGGATAACACTATTTGAAAATTTATTTCCAAAACTTACTTTACCCTCATTAACAACTGTAATAATCTCTTTATCATCAGGATATGAACGTACACTAAACTCTGTACCTATAACCTCTGTTATTGTACCACCTGCATAGACAATAAATGGACGTTTTTTATTAGAGGTTACCTTAAAAAATGCTTCACCTTCAAGATAAACTTCTCGATTTTCACCAACTAATCCATTGCCATATTCAAGAGTGGTCTCAACTCCAAGATGAACTTCTGTCCCATCTGCAAGAAAAGCGCGAGCACGCTGTCCTTTATTAGTTGATATTGTTTCCCTATTTATTATTTGATTATCATCATAATCTATATCTGATAAGTGGGAGATGAGAAATAATGCAGAAGTAATGATAACAAAAACAGCTGCCACTTTTACAAACCAAATAGGTACGTAATGTAATAGCATTCTATTCTTTACCGTAGCCTTTTCCATTTGTTCCTTTTTGGAAATGCGATTTATAAGACGTTGTTTAGAGGCTTTTATGTCATTCTTTGGTCCGGCAATTCCAATGCGTTGTCGTAATTCGACATCATGCTGCAAAAAATTAAGTATTTCATCCTTATCTGTCTCATTCAGATCAGGATCCCCCGTTAAATATTGAATTATTTTTGAGTGGCTAATCTTGTTATTCAAAATATTATTTATCCTTTATTATAATAAAAATCATTTGTTTCATAGGATGATTGTGTTGGTGTCAAACTGCTTTTGCTTGATCCTGATAGGGCCAAAAAGGCTTTAATTGGTTGCGTAATAACTTTCTGGCACGTTTAATTTGAGTATGTACAGTATTCACAGATATGTCTAAAATTGAAGCAATTTCTTCATAGGTAAGACCCTGTATTAAACTTAAAATTAATATTTCACGGCGCTTTTCAGGAAGAAGATCAATGCTTTCTTTGATTGCGTTTTGGATTCGCTGATTTTCAATTTCATCAACCTGAGGCTGATGATGCAGAATATTTTCTTCTGTATATTCGTCAAATGGGCATTCATAGCGCTTTTTTCGAGCCTTCATTATCACACGATTATGAACTGCACGATATAAATAAGCTCGTATCGTCACCCCAGGCTTGGGATTCCAATATTTTCTTTTTTCCCAAATCCAGACAAAGACATCCTGAACAACGTCTTCCATTAAATCAGGATCATTTACAAACCGAAAACCATAATCACATAAGGATTGATAATATACATCGTACAAATCGGTAAACGCATTTTGATCCCCATTGCGAATTTGTACTAGCAAAATCATATCTCTGTTATTGATAGCGACATTTTTCATATAGTTCTCTACTGTGAGGCACTTTCTTTTTAGAAAGGCATATCACTAGTGTCCGGTTAACTTAATTCTGATTATCTGTAACATATTGTAGCATAATACAATACATGCTGTTTGATTTTTTTTGGACTTGAACTCGTAGCTTGGTTGAGCCAATAGAGTCTCAAACCGATAAATCCAACAGATTTTATGTATTCCGGTAAAATAATCTTTGCACAAATTATGGATATAGTTCCTAAATATGAATTCCAGAAAATCGTGAAACGTCATAATGGAAATCACCGTGTACGCAAACTTTCGTGTCGGGAACAATTCTGCTGTATGTGTTTCGGTCAACTGACCTTTCGTGACAGCCTCCGGGATGTAACTACGACATTGAATACACTCGAAGGAAAACGCTATCACATGGGACTGACCGGCAAAGTTCCGCTGAGTACGCTGTCCGATGCCAATGCTAAACGGCCGTGGAAAATGTACCAGGATTTGGCGATGGTACTCATAGCTCATGCTCGCAAACTCTACGATAACGAGCAGCCCGAATTCGAAAAGGCAAAACAGGTCTTTGCCCTGGATTCTACGACGATCGACCTGTGTTTGTCGCTGTTCCCGTGGGCACAATTCCGCCATAGTAAAGCTGCTATTAAAATGCATACGCTTATGGATTTGCAAGGATCTATCCCCACGTTTATCCATATCACCGACGGCCGGGTGCATGATGTGAATATCCTGGACGACATCCCCATTCAGCCCGGAGCCATCTACATTATGGACCGTGGATATATCGACTTTGCCCGCTTGTTCAAAATCCACAGGCAAGGCGGCCAGTTCGTCATTCGGGCCAGGAAGAATCTGAAGTTTTACCGCAAAAAGTCCACTCTTGTTGATACCGCCGGTGGCCTGCAATGTGACCAAATTATTCGTTTGTCTTCGGTTAATTCCAAAAATGATTATCCAGAGCCATTGCGCAGAGTGCGAGTGATTGACAAAGAAAACAACCAGGATATTGTCATACTCACGAACATAACAACATCCACCGCTGAGCAGATCGCCGCCTATTACAAGCAGCGATGGCAGATCGAATTGTTCTTCAAATGGATCAAACAGAACCTGCGCATCAAGGCCTTTTATGGCCAAAGCGTCAACGCCGTTAAGACCCAGATCTGGACGGCTGTTTGTACCTATATGATCCTGATAATTATCCAAAAAACCTTTGATTTGAGCGTTAGTTTACACACGATGATGCAGGTACTTAGTGTTTCCTTATTGGAGAATATGACGTTTAAAGAGCTGTTTTCGAGTCCCGAACTCATGGAGAGCAAGGACTCAAATGCTAACCAATTGGGACTCTTTGATTTTTAACCGGACACTAGTGAAGGCATATATAAAATTTTTACAATTAGGGTTTAACTTAAGGCTATAATAAATAGAGCCCTCCTTAAAATCAAATGGTTACTTTTTACAATTATTATGTATTATTTGGTTTTTTAATTTCATCTTAAAGACAATGTAATGTTATAGAGAGCACTACTCAAGAATTAATCATCAATTACCATCTATTCTAAATAATATATTTTGGAAAATCATGTCTTTATTCAGGGTAATATGCCTCTTTTTTCTCGATTTTCTAATCAAATTATTACAAGAGATATATGCATAGCTTTATCTAAAAAAGCAGGAGAGTAACTTATAAATTTTGCTCCATTAATATATTGCATCACGTTTTCCATGTGTCCAATCTGTATAGCCAATAAGCCGACCGCTACCAACAGGTCGCTGGACAGGAAAATTTCTTCCATAAATCACATTTACCAGATGTTTGATTTCTGCGGCCCGCTGTTTATCAAACCAGCGAATATCTCCCGTTTCTTCTCGCAAATACCACAAAAATTCACTTGCACGCAAAACAGCCTGATCTGCTACTTCAAATGCTGGATACCCCGCCCGGTGAAGGAATAGGGCAACAGGAATCAGACCTTCCATACCAACCCAGGGATATTGTGTATAGACCGGTGGCCACTGGTATTCGTCTCCTCTTCTTATATCATTTATTATCGCGCCATCTATTCGATAAACATCACCATTTCCAGGTAATCCGTCCGGAATCCCTTTAGTGGTTCCTAATGGATTGATAGCACATGCTTGCTCGTCATCATGTGCCCATCCATGTGCAATCCCCTGCTGGATATTTATTTCCTCGTGATCCGGAGCTGATGGATCACAAGCGTATGTGCGAAAAGCATCCCATACCCGATCCAACGCGTCACTGTCATTAAGATAAGCTCCTATAGCAGCATAAACAGCGGCTTCCTGGGCAGAAGCATTACTTCCGGAATTAAAAGGTATTAATGGATGTGGTTCTCCCGTATTATTGTGAGCGAGATTTTTTGTTAAAAACCCCTCTAACCAGGTTTGGGTACGGGAGCCTTTGCTTTCAGGATCATTATCTGTCCTCAAATCCAGCAAGTCAGCAGCAATAACATAGGCTGTAAGGTTTCGTCCCACAGCAAGCCAACGACCGCGGCCTCCGTACTCTGTGCCTATTGCTGATACGACACCATTGCGAGCATCCTCACAAAATTCCCCAACCCGAACACATACTAGTGCTGCCGCCATAGTATGGATGTCATGATTTGAATTCTGATCCGAAACATTTGCTGTCATTCCAGAAAGATTTCCCGCATCTTTATATATTACTTCCCAATTTTTGCCGCTGTTAGGTAAAGATAGAACTTCGGTTTTGCTAATCCAGATTCCATCTATATTTATTTGTGCTCTGGCATCCAAGCTTGTTATAAAAAAAGCCCCTAAAAGAACAGCACCAGTACAAAATTTGCTTGCAATCGGTTTTATTTTTAACATTTTGATTTTTATATTTAAATATGTACTTATAATACCATTAACTACTTATTTAATGGCAAGATTATGAAATACACCCGCTGAAATAACTTTAAATCCACTGTCTGTTGGTGTGTTTTTAACCTGGCCAAAGTTACGGTGCTCTGTACCCCATGAAACAATGGTTCCATCTTCCCGCAAAGCAAGATTCAGGTCATAGCCCGCTGAAATAGCCACAAATCCATCTTCGGTAGGTGTACTACTTATTTCTCCCCGTACATCCCAACCCCAGGCAGTGATACTTCCATCATCTTTCAATGCGAGACTATGTCGGGTACCGGCAGAAATTTTGACGAATCCACTTTCCTCAGGAGTTTCCTTAACAGAACCTAAGATATCCCTGCCCCAGGCGACAATAGTTCCATCTTCCCGCAGGGCAAGGCTATGGTCATTATTTGCAGAAATTGATATAAATCCATCTTCTTTTGGGGCTTCTGTAACATGAATGTTAGCTAACTCTTCTTCTCCTTCATCATTCTCATAGACAAATCCCCAGGCAGCAATGGTTCCGTCTTTCCGCAAACCAAGGCTGTATGATCCGGAAGGCGCCGTCGCTAGTTTCGCAAAATCATTCCCTGTGGGTACTCTGCGTACATTATCGTTAAATTCCGATCCCCACGCTACGATGGTTCCATCTTCACGTAACGCAAGATTGTAGTCACGACCTGCGGCTACATCTATAAATCCATTTTCTGTAGGGGTGTTACTTACCTGGTTTACATTGTCCCAACCCCAGGAGGCAAGGGTTCCATCTTTCCTAAGTGCGAGACTACCGTTACGACTTGTCGAAATATCCACAAAATCATTACCGGCAGGTACATCACTTACTTGTTTATACTCATCACTACCCCATGCTACAATTGCACCCGATGGCAATTCAGCAATAGGTGATTTCTTTTCACAGCCGTTCAGGGACAATAATAGTAATATTAATGTTCCTGACAAGCATAGTTTGTATTTCTTGTTCATTGATTATTAATTAATATTTATTTAAACATTCACTTGAAAATAAGTATTCTTATTTTATTTATTTGTTCCTACTGAGAATTAAAAATCCGGAAGAATTTCAGGAGAAAAACGCGCCGTTGCTATAGTCATCTTTCCTAACTGACGGCGTTCATTAGGATCCCAGGCGGCTAAAATGATGCCCCAGCCGACTCCCATTGGCGTCAGGATGGGCGCTTCTGTTCCCTCCAGGGAAATATCATCAAAATCCAAAATAGGGTTACCCGGGGCTTTATGCCATTTACCCTCCAGGGTATCAGACCAGGCTATGCCTACCTGGTTACGGGCTTCATTCGTATAGGCCAAATACCATCTGTTTTCAAAAAGGATTGGACGGCCTGGCAGTACCATTCGATCATCCCACTCGCCTTCCATGCCGGGTTGCAGGATGGGATTTGCGGGTATCGACTCCCAGTTGAGCAGATCTTGTGACTTCAGCAACCCAATATTCATTTTACCGATATCGTCTACGGGCTCCCCCGGACGTGCGCCAAGGGCAGGTTCGTTCAGCAAGCCGACTTCAGTATTGACCACGATCCAGACATACCAGTAACCCTGGTATTTTTTAAAACCCCGAACATAGACCCGGTTCGTGGAACCGTCAGTCCAATCTATATTTTCAGAAGTAATCACCGGATTGTTCGATTCAAGTTCCCAATTCAGAAGATCTTTTGAATAAACAAGTCCCGTCGCCCGTAAACCCGGGTAATGTTCTTCTCCGTTTCCGGTGATGATCATGACCCACCGGTCGTTGCCATCATCCCAATCCAGAGCTTCAGCCATGGCCCTGGTGCCCTGCCAGGGCTGAATCAGCTCACCGAAGATCGGATTGGCAGGACTGTCTACCCAGTTGATCTTATCGTGGGAGAACATGATGCTTGCCGACTCCGTGGTAGGATGATCATAATCTCGGGACTGATAAAGAAGCCCGTAGATATCACCAAAATCCAGGATATCACGGGGTGTAATCCGCTGGCCAAAGATCTGTTCATTCGTACTGGGTTCCAGATACCGGTCCCGGATCGTCCAGGCATCTGCAGTGAGAGGCGGCGCGAAATCAAATTCATCGTTATTAGCGGATTGCAGACCGCGGTTTTCATTAGGTAAAACGCGTTCTGTGGGTTCCTGGCATGAAACTGCTATAATCAGAATGATAGCAGCAAAAAAACCAGAAAACTTGTATAAGACGAAGCAGGTATTAGCATTGATCATTTAATTCATCTGGTCATAGTTATTTCAAGTTTTTATTAGTTTCCCTCATATGGCAAAGATTTGAAGTCCTTGCATTGTCCATGTAGGCGGGTCATCTAAATCGGTCTCAACCTTTACTGTTTGAGTTAAACGAATATATTTAGCCTCTGTAGGATTAATTTTAATAGTTGATAATGTTATCTGATCAAAACCGTAACCATGTCCACTTGAGTTTTTATTAATTCCCGAAGTAACATCTTCACCTAAACCTTCGGATACCGTTAGCCACGAATCTCCATCCATCGAAATTTCCAGTCTGTAACCTCTTGGATAGGTCATCGCGGTAGAACCACGTATAGATGCCGACCTAAACTTGATCTCTGTTAAGTTAATCGGTTCGGGCAATTCAATTTGGTACCACATGCCGGGTTGTTGAGTTTCTCCCGTCGTCCAGCCTTCCAGACTAAATGCCGCTGATGGTTCAGCAGAATAGCCTACAGCGAACGGTTCACTATGGCTTGCTGTAATCCCCCAATCCTGATTGAATTCAATTGCACTTGGGATCTCAGCGATCAGCTCTTCACGGGTATAGGGGGTAGTTCTATCAGATGTAACTTCTCGCAATTTTGCCACATACTCAGGTTTAACAAATGCAGCCCTGTTACCCATACTATTTCTGATATAAGAAATCACATCGGCAATCATTTGATCGGTGTTCATTCTCATTGAAGGCATAACTTTTCCATCCGAGCCGGTCAATCCAAGTAAAAGAGTCTTGACTACAAAATCCGGATGACCTTGAATTCGGGATGAATTGCTGAGTGATGGGGCAAGTGTAGCACCACCAGCCTCACCAACCGGTGTACCTAAACCATTACTGCCATGACATTGTGAGCAGTTATTCGAATAAATATTCGAACCACGCTCCATACTTGATATCTGTTCGGAAGTTAAACCTTTCCGCCCTTCGTTGCTTTTCCGTTGTTCTAAAATCATATCTCCTACTTTCTGTATTCCCCGGGCCGGGTTCACCTCTTGCATTTTTTTAATAACAGAATCAATATCTGAAACATCAAAATAGTTTAGTGTCAGCATTGCCTGAAGAGCAACATCCACATTCTCATCTTTAGTCAAAGTTCGATAATCATCCTCAAAAGATTGGTCACCCATCTTATAAAGGGTCTCACTGGCCCGGATAGCCTGCAGGCGTACATTAGGGTTAGAATCTTTAAAAAATGCACGAATCATGGAATCTTCTAAGGCGCCCAAACCTTCCAGTGTCCACAATGCGTGAATACGTGTGAGTTCATTATCGGATGTTCTTGCCATCTCTTCAAGAACAGGAGTAACCGATCTGTCCTGTGACAATATTAAAAGCTTTTGGGCAGTGTCACGCCACCAGCCGTTAGGATGTCTTAGATGTTCGACAAGTTCTAACGGAGTCTCTTCCAACATACGGGGCTGTCTTTTGTCCCTCGCCATACTCTCATGAGAGAGTCGCCAAATCCGGCCATGGCGGATAATTTTATCTAATTGATATTGATTTATCTTAGCACGCAAATAGCTATCGGGGGGAATCCATGTACCTTGTTGAATAATTCCGCGATATATATCCACTATGTAAAGCGTTCCATCGGGTGCTGTTGCCATCTCTAAGGGCCGGAATAAAGGATCAGTAGAACGAATAAATTCTGTATTTTCTTTCTGATACACATTTCCAAGCTTTGTTAACCCTTCAGAAACGGTAGAATTCAACCGACGAACAATACGACCAACAGGTTCACCATAAATGTAGTCACCTCTCAAATCTTCGGGAAGCCGGTGCCCTCGGAAGATGTCATTTCCCGAGCCTGCGGTTGCGGTGATAAGCGAGCCATCAGAGCTACGAATTTGATCCATTCCCCCCTGCATATCAGCAATTTTTATTGGGGCGCCATAAGTTGTTTGGAGTCCTTCATCAAATTTCTCCTCTCTGTTTAAATCGAAGTTGCCATATGCGATGGGGAACTGAAAGTAACCCGGCAAACCACTAGCCCCTTCCTGCACCCATATTTTTCCATAGTCATCCATGGTTATTCCCCACTGACCACCAGAAGGACCGGTTGGTTCCGTCAATGTTTCACCGTCCGGATTCCAGCGTAAACGTTTAGAATTTAGTGTAGAATACATCCAGTTGTCCATCGCCCAGGTCAAACTGGATGGCTGACGCTCAACATTCTGTGCACGTCCAAAATTGCCCGCAAACAACTCTTTGGTATCAGATATGCCGTCATTATTGGTATCGATATACTTGTAAACATTGCTGCTATGTGACTCCATTGTTAATACGGCATCACCTCCGAGAGGAAGAACAAATCGTGGAAAAACAAGAGAATCTACAAATACGGTAAAATGGTCATAGATCCCGTCATTATTCGTATCCTCGTGTCTTGAAATTCTGCCAAGAGGTTCTGCCTCACCAGTAGCTTCCACATCCTGCATATAAGTACGAAGCTCCACTACATACATTCGTCCATTACCATCAAAGGCAATAGCAGCGGGTTCCTGAATGGCCGGTTCTGATACCACCAGCTCAAGGTTGTAACCCTGAGGCACAAGCATGTGGTGTAACTGCTGATCCGGGGTTTTTGGAAGAACCGGTGGTTTGGGAGCCAAATCGATACCTTCCCAATTAGGATCATCAGGATCAATCCCTGATGGTAGTTCAATGATTGGCCATCCCTGGGAGGTTTTATTCCGGGCATTGAGGGTTATATCGTTTATTTTTGATTCATTTGTCTGATGAGTACATGCAAATGGAATACAAATAAATCCGATTATTAGAATTGTTGAAATATTTATAAACTTCACTTTTTAATGATTATATCTCAAGAATTTAACGCTTTTCGACAGTATTCAAAGCATCTGTTAATTTCCCGCAGGGGATCCGATCCATCCGGTATACTGTATTCAAGTTCGATGGTAGCCTGAAAACTGGCCTTTCGATCCCGCATTAATTGGAGAACTTCCACGAGAGGTGTATCTCCTTCACCCCATACACAATTTTCACCTTCGTTTAGTTTTCTATCTTTAAGGTGAAGGCTGCCGATGCGATCCCAATGTCTCTCGATGAGAGAAATTGGACTCTCATTCGTCCCGGCAACATAATGGCCTATATCAAGATTAATTCCATTGTATTTTGATTGCCAGATAGCCCTGTCCCAGAAATTGATGTTTACCCTAGCATGATTGTGATAGGCAACCATAATCTGATGCTTCTCAGCAAATTGGCCAATTCGGTCGGTCAATCTACCATCAACATCTGATGGTAGCTCCATAGTAACTTGTTTCGCGCCAAGTGCCTTCGCTACATTAAAAACATAATCATACTCATTGTCTGTCATATTCTCACTAAGAGCATGCTTATAAGCATAGAATTGAACCCCTGATTCATTATATAGCTTGCGAAGATTTTTAAATTTATCCATGCTTACTGTAGCACGCCATTGAGCCTGGTCCTTTTCAGGTATGCCTGCAAATTTTTCGACGGGTGGATTTTGCATTTCTACTGAACCTATACCTAGATCAACCAATATATTCAGAATATCTACAGAATCATTCGATAAACCTCTGAGAGCGTAAGGGACAATTAATCCAATCTCAACTCCATTGATGATAGTTTCCGATAGTTTTGGTTTAGTCAACAGAGAAGGAGCCTTGATGGCCCCTTCATATCCAAAAAATGCCGATCCTGCCGTCATTACGGACGCTGTGTTTATAAAATGACGGCGGGAAAGTTTTCCGTACTCCTTATGTATTTTGTGTTTACTCATTATCTTATCCTATCCTATTTAATCAGCATCATTCGCCGGATTTTTATCGTCTCGCCAACCCGTAATCGATAAATATAGACTCCACTGGAAAGGGACTTCGCGTCAAAACGTTGTTGATAAGTGCCGGGTTGTTGACTTTCATTAACTAACGTTGCAACCCTCCGGCCAAGCAGATCAAAGATATCTAACTGCACATGATTGGCTTCCGGAAGACCATAGTTGATGGTGGTGACCGGGTTGAATGGATTGGGGTAATTTTGATCAAGAGTTACCTCCTTCGGAATATCTCCCTCTGATTCTGCGCTAACCGTTGAGGCCGTCTGAAACGACCAGGAGACCGACCAATCCGCTGTCAAGCCATGACGGACGGATTGCACACGCCAGTAATAGGTGGCCAGAGGTTCGAACGAAGATTCAGTAAAAATGTTCCGTTCATTTCCCTGAATCCCGGAAACATCAACGACCAAATCGGTAAAATCTTCATCCTTGCTGACTTGCAGGTTATATGAACTTATAATCCCCTCCCCCTCAAACCTAAAGGTAATCGGAAACACAATCCCCACACTGCCATCCTCGGGCGATACCAGCTCACCAACTTCAGGGGCAGTATGGGGCACATGTGTCCATTCGGTAAACCCTACCGTGCGCCCACTCCCATGAGGAACTTCAGCAGGGAAGTTTTTATCATAGAATACATTGATCAGATGCTTGATCTCTGCAGCGCGTTGTGCATTAAACCATTCATCGTTGCCGGTCTCTTCTTTCAGGTACCACAGATACTCAGCCGCACGGAGCAGGGCCTGATCTCCCGCATCAAATGCCGGGTATCCCTGACGGTGCAGGATCAGGGCGGCAGGAACAGAGCCTTCCAGCCCAACCCAGGGATACTGTGTATATACGGGAGGCCACTGATATACATCGCCACGGCGTATATCATTGATCACCGCGCCATCAATGCGATACGTCTGTCCGGCTCCCGGCAAACCCTGCGGAACCTCTTTCTCCGTACCTATTGGATTGATAGCACATGGGTTATCATCATCATGGGCCCAGTTATGGGCCACGCCCTGACGTATATTTATATCCTGATCCGGTGCGTTTTCATCACAGACAAACACAAGGAAGTCACCCCACACACGATCCAGGGCTTCCTTATCACCCGCATAAGCCGCTACGGCGGCATAAACGCCCCCCTCCTGAGCGGAGGCATTACTTCCCGACTCAAATGGAGTCAATGGATGAGGTTCTCCGGTTATATTATGATTAAGTTCTTTAGTCAGAAAACTGGTAAGCCACTCTTCAACCCGTGTGCCGTCGCTGTCGGGATCTCCGTCAGCCCGCAAACTTAGTAAATCCGCGGCAATCGTATAAGCCATTACATTGCGGCCTACCGGAAGCCAATGGCTCCTCTCACTATACTCCGTGTCGATGGCAGAGACTACGCCTTCTCGTGCTTCATCACAATATTCACCGGTACGTGCACAAGCCAGTGCTGCCGCCATCGTCCAGGTATCATGTTTCGAGTTCATGTCTGAAACATTTGCGGTGGCTGGAAGCAGTTTGGCATCTTTGATTACGGCCTCCCATGCAGGTCCTGTAGTGGGCAGTGCATCAATTTCTTGCTGACTAATCCATATGGACGGTTCTACCGGTTCTATGCCAATCACATCTTCCCAATAAAGGGCGGGATAATCCTCAATAAGCACCCAGAATTCATCAAAATCAAAACCGGCCATATGACCAGCCGCCGAGGGTCCGGTCATTTCAGCCGTGGTCAGGCCAATAGCACCACTCGGCTCATCATTGCCGGCGCCATTGGTTAAACCGGTAGACTCTGTATCCCAGTAGCTGTCAATGATAAACTGATCGTTAACACCCACCACTCCGCCATCCCGGTTTCCACCGGTGACCACGCCGGTGGCATAAGACGTCGTAATCGTAGCGTCGTTTCGGTTTCCCCCAACCAGGCCGCCAACGCGGTCATCACCGGTTACATTGCCGGTGGCATAGCAGTTGACAATCTCTCCGGCCGATGTATTATATCCGACCAAACCACCCGCACGGAAATCATTAGTAACGGTCACTTCACCGGTGGCATAGGAACTGCTGATCATCCCTGAACTATTGACCCCGACCAGGCCGCCCGTTCCAATCGCGCCAAAACCTTCCGTGGGCACCTCGCCACTTGCTACACTTCCGGCGGCGTAGGATTCGGTGATCGTTCCGTCATTTTTACCGGCTAATCCTCCGGCCGCGGTCTGGGTGGCCGTCACATTGGCGCTGGAGTACGAATCAGCGATTTCGCCGGCATTAGGATTATATCCCACCAGGCCGCCCACCATTTCAAGTCCGGATACCTCGCCGGTGGAATAGGAGCCGCTAATCACCCCTCTGTTCTCACCGGCAAGGGCACCGGTTTGTTCGTTACCGGTAATCACTGCATCCTCAAGAGCTACATTGGTAATGGTACCGGTGTTTACGCCGAATAACCCCACATTTTCTTGTTCTTCACGGTCAATCGTCAGATTCGAAATAACATAACCGTTTCCGTTAAACGACCCGGTGAAGCTGTCTGTCGTATCCACACCAACCGGACTGAACCCGGCTCCATCATTCCAAATTTCCGTATCGGCAGCGTCTATATCAGCTGTCAAAATAAAATGACTGTCCAGGTGGTTTTCAATTTCCTGCAAATGCTGCAGATTGGAGACCATCCAGGGAACCTGTTCTGTTCCTAATCCACCGGCAAACGGAGGAGGTTCAAGAGCAATCACATCTTCCCAATGCAAAGCCAGGTAGTTTTCGGTCAAAAGCCAAATACCATCAAAATTAAACCCGGCCATACTGCCAAAAGCATTTTCTCCGGTCATTTGCGCAGTGGTCAGGCCAACTGACCCACTGGATTGATCATTACCGGCGCCACGGTTTACTCCTGTAGTCTCTGTATTCCAGTAACTGTCCGTAATAAGCTGGTCGTTTACACCGACCACTCCGCCGTCCCGGTTTCCACCGGTGACCAGCCCTATGGCATAGGAAGTCGTGATCGTGGCACTATTTCGATTACCTCCAACCAGACCACCAACCCGGTCATCACCGGTAACATTGCCGGTGGCATAGCAGTTGGCAATCTCTCCGGCGGAAGTATTATATCCGACCAGACCACCCGCACGGAAATCATTAGTAACGGCCACATTACCGGTGGCATAAGAACTGCTGATCATACCCGAACTATTGACCCCGACCAGTCCGCCCGTTCCGATCGCGCCAAAACCATCCGTAGGCACTTCACCACTGGCTACATTACCGGCGGCATACGATTCAGTAATCGATCCATCACTTTTCCCGACCAACCCTCCGGCCGCAGTTTGGGTGGCCGTCACATTGGCGCTGGAGTAAGAACCAGCGATTTCACCGGCATTAGGGTTATAACCCACCAGGCCGCCCACCATCTCAAGTCCGGATACATCACCGGTGGTATAGGAGCCGTTAATCACCCCCCGGTTCTCACCGGCCAGGGCGCCGGTTTGCAGGTTACCAACAATCATCACATCCTCAAGAGCCGCATTGGTAATGGTACCGGTGTTTACACCAAATAACCCCACATTTTCTTGTTCTTCACGGGCAATCGTCAGATTCGATATAACATAACCATTTCCGTCAAAAGACCCGGCGAAGCTGTCTGTCGTATCCACACCAATCGGACTGAACCCGGCTCCATCATTCCAGGTTTCCGTATCGGCAGCGTCAATTTCGGCTGTCAATATAAAATGGCTATCCAGGTGGTTTTCCATTTCCTGAAGCTCTTCCAGGGTACTCACCTCATATGGATCTGCTTCCGTTCCTGAACCACCTGCAAATTGCGCTTGCGAAGATGTTGTTAATATCAAAACAAAAAGTAACCCTAATGCATATTTAATATGTTTCACGTATACAACCTTATGATTTTGTAAATTTTAAGTATTTATGTAGTATTTTTTTATCCATTCTTAAATAAAGAGCGAGATTGCAACTTGACGCTGCAATCTCGCTTTAGTTTTCAATTTACTTCACTAGCATCATTTGTCGTGTTTGAACAAAATCCCCAGCTTGTAAGCGATAAATATACATGCCACTTGATAATTGTGAGGCATCCCAATTCACCTGATAGGTGCCTGGCTGCTGCATTTCATTGACCAATGTGGTTATCCGTCTACCTAATACGTCAAAAATATGTAATTGCACCGTAGCATTTTCTGGCAATGCATATTCAATATTAGTCGTCGGATTAAACGGATTGGGGTAATTCTGTTCAAGTGCGAATTCCGCTGGCACATCCGCTAAGTTTTCATTACTAACATTTACTGAAGTTTGGAATGTCCAGAAGGCAGACCAATCCGCATCCAAATCTTCTCCGATGGATTGAACTCTCCAATAGTAGTTGGTCATCGGTTCAAATAAAGCTTCGTCTTCCACAGTCAATGTAGTTGTCTCAATTCCGGACTCATCGACGATGACATTAGAAAATTCCTCATCGGTTGCGATCTGGAGATTATAATTCACCGCATCATCTGCAGCCACCCATTCAAAGGTCACAGGAATAGTGATGTTTTCACTTTCATCTTCAGGAAGGCTTAATACAGCCATATCCGGACGGATAAATGCATCCACATCTTCCCAATGAAGGGCGGGATAATCCTCAATAAGCACCCAGAATTCATCAAAATCAAACCCTGCCATATGAGCGGCCGCCGAGGGTCCCGTCATTTCAGCCGTGGTCAGGCCAATAGCACCACTGGGCTGATCATTTCCGGCCCCATTGGTTAAGCCGGTAGACTCTGTATCCCAATAACTGTCAATGATAAACTCGGTATTTACACCGACCAATCCGCCATCCCTATTTCCACCGGTCACCACACCGGTTGCATAGGAAGTTGTGATACTGCCAGTATTTCGGTTTCCTCCAACCAGACCACCAACCCGGTCAGCACCGGTTACATTTCCGGTGGCATAACAGTTGACAATCTCTCCGGCCGATGTATTATATCCGACCAAACCACCTGCACGAATATCCGTACCCGGTACGGTAACTTCGCCCGTGGCATAGGAACTGCTGACCACACCAGAACTATTGACACCGACCAACCCCCCCGTACCGATGGTACCCAGACCTTCGGTTGCAATTTCTCCACTGGCCACACTGCCGCCGGCATAGGATTCGGTAATCGTTCCGTCATTTTTACCGGCTAATCCTCCGGCCACGGTTTGGGTGGCCGTCACATTGGCGCTGGAGCTAGAATTAGCGATTTCACCGGTATTAGGGTTATATCCCACCAGGCCGCCCACCATTTCCAGTCCAGATACCTCTCCAGTAGTATAGGATCCGCTAATCACGCCCCGGTTCTCACCGATCAGTGCCCCGGTTTGTTCGTTACCGGCAATCACCACATCCACAAGAGCGGCATTGATAATGGCACCGGTGCTTGCACCGAATAACCCCACAAAGTCCTGTTCTTCACGATGTATCGTCAGGTTCATAATAACATGACCGTTTCCGTCAAATGACCCCGTGAAGCTAGCGGTCGTATCCACTCCGATCGGACTGAACCCGGCTCCATCATTCCACGTCTCCGTATCGGCAGCGTCAATATCGGCTGTTTGAATAAAATGACTGTCCAGGTGGTTTTCCATTTCCTGAAGCTGATCTAATGTACTAAGCTGAAAAGGATCTTCTTCCGTACCTGATCCACCGGCAAAAACAGGAGGCTCAAGTGCCTCCACCTCTTCCCAATGAAGAGCTGGATAGTTATTTGTAAGCAGCCAAATACCATCAAAATCGAACCCAGACATGGCTTCAAAAGGATTGATACCCGTCATCTGATCCGTGGTCAAGCCAATAGCACCACTGGGCTGATCATTTCCGGCGCCATTGGTTAAACCGGTAGACTCTGTATCCCAGTAGCTGTCAATGATAAACTGATCGTTAACACCCACCACTCCGCCATCCCGGTTTCCACCGGTGACCACGCCGGTGGCATAAGACGTCGTAATCGTAGCGTCGTTTCGGTTTCCCCCAACCAGGCCGCCAACGCGGTCATCACCGGTTACATTGCCGGTGGCATAGCAGTTGACAATCTCTCCGGCCGATGTATTATATCCGACCAAACCACCCGCACGGAAATCATTAGTAACGGTCACTTCACCGGTGGCATACGAGCTGCTGATCACCCCTGAACTATTGACCCCGACCAGGCCGCCCGTTCCGATCGCGCCAAAACCTTCCGTTGATACTTCGCCACTGGCGACATTGCCGGCGGCATACGATTCAGTAATCGATCCATCACTTTTTCCGGCCAACCCTCCGGCCGCAGTTTGGGTGGCCGTCACATTGGCGCTGGAGTAAGAACCAGCGATTTCACCGGCATTAGGGTTATAACCCACCAGGCCGCCCACCATCTCAAGTCCGGATACCTCTCCGGTAGTATAGGAGCCGCTGATCACGCCCCGGTTCTCACCGGCCAGGGCACCGGTTTGTTCGTTACCTGTAATCACCGCATCCTCAAGCGCTGCATTGTTGATGGTACCGGTGCTTGCACCGAATAACCCCACAAAGTCCTGCTCTTCACGATTAATCGTCAAATTCGTAATAACATAACCGTTTCCGTCAAACGACCCCGTGAAACTTGTAGTGGTATCCACTCCAATCGGACTGAATCCGGCTCCTTCATTCCACGTCTCCGTATCGGCAGCGTCAATTTCGGCTGTCAATATAAAATGGCTATCCAGGTGGTTTTCCATTTCCTGAAGCTCTTCCAGGGTACTCACCTCATATGGATCTGCTTCCGTTCCTGAACCACCTGCAAATTGCGCTTGCGAAGATGTTGCGATAAAAAAGAATCCAAACAGTAGCATTAGGTATCTCATCATTTGTATCATATTATATCATTTTTATTTTAGTTGTATTTTAATTATGCATTGTTCATCGCACCATGGGTCTCATTTGATATTAGCCCAAATTCATTAAAAAACTTGATAGTACCTTAGGATATGTCGTAACAGGGTATACGCTTTAGAAAAATGCTCGCAAATTCTTATTATCTACTTTCATGTATATTTATGATTTCGACATTAAATAATTTATTTCAAATTACTTTCCAATAATATATTATTTTATTTAAATATCCCGTTGGTTATAAAATTAACGGGATATTTAAGGCTTCCTTTTTTTTATTTGATGAGCATCATGGTTTGGGTTTGTGTTCTTTCTCCTGCCTTCAAACGATAGATATAAGTACCGCTTGCCAATTTGGCTGCGTCAAAATTAACTTCGTACTGCCCTGCGTTTTTCTGTTCATTAACCAAAGTTGCCACTTTTTGGCCTAGAACATCAAACACATCCAAGGTTACATGAGTCTCCGAAGGAATTTGGTAACTGATGTTGGTAGTTGGGTTGAATGGATTAGGATAGTTCTGATTCAACCTGAAAACGTGTGGCTGCTGATCAGGGTCAATTGATGTATCCTTGCACTCATCTGTTCTCCTCAAACTAGTCAAGGTAATAGGATCATTCGGATCATATGGTGTGGCTACCTGATCTAACCATTCACTAAAAGCACCATCATCTGGGGCACATAAACCGGTACCGTCAAACCATAATACCCTCAAAACATCTGGATTCCAGTTGGTAAACTCCATAGGAAGATCCCCGGTCAAATTTTCATTTCCGGATAGCACGAGCGCGCTAAGATTTGTAACCCCTTCAAACCAACCCATATCTGCCAAAGATGAAGGTATAGGACCTTCCAATTGATTATTGGCAAGGTTAAGCGAATCCATAAAGGCCAGATTACCCAATTCATTTGGTATTTGACCGGTCAATTCATTGTCATCCAGTGCTAATGTGGTTAGCATGGGCAGATCACCAAGAAATCCCGGAATGGTTCCGCTCAGGCCTAATCCACCCAACCCTATATATGCCAATTCTTCATGATTAGATAACCATGACGGTACTTCATTAATTTCCATATTTGTTCTTGACACACTGAATGCACGAAGATCTTCCAGATTGGTAATCCAGGATGGTACCTCACCCGTAATTGCATTGTCATCAAATGAAATATCTATCATATTCGTAAGATTACTTAAAAATTCGGGCAGACCACCGGTAATTCCCATTTGGATCAATTGCAGCCTAATTAATCCGTCTTGATCACCAATCCAGGCTGGAATATCCTCCATTTCGAAGCCGGGATTATCCAAAATCAGAGTCTCTAAAACCATATTGCCCAAATTCGGCAAAGGTCCATCCAGATCAAGATTAACCAAACGTATATCATCAACACCACTATTATTTAAACTGGATGGAATTGTACCCGTAAAAGCGTTATCTGATAATCTAAGTGAACTCAAAGCAGGCAATTGGCCAATCCATTCAGGAATAGTTCCTTCAAAATTTGCTTCAGTAATAATTAACGAGGACAAATTTTCCATATATGCCATAGATTCAGGGAGTTCTCCGCCAATGTCATCACCACCACCTAAATAAAGTCTAGGTAAAACTGACATATTACCAATCCATTCCGGAATCTTACCTGTACGGTTGGTGCCTGAAAGTTCCAGTGAATGCTTTAAAAAATCGCCCATATCTTCAATCCAATCAGGAATCGGACCTGCTTCGAGCCCATAATTATAACCAACCCTGAATCGTTCCAGACTCTCTACGTCTTTAAGACCAATTAAATCATCTAAACTACCTGTAAATTTATTTGCTTGAATTTGAAGTGCTCGCAAACTGGTTAGGTGCTCCCATCCCGATGGTAATGCCCCGGTTAATCTATTGCTGTATAAATCTAAACTAACAGCTCTTGGAAAATTACCCTCCTGAATGTCCGGTAATTGACCTTCAAAATAATTATCGTGGAGTATGTTATGTGTTACGACTTCATTTGTATAAACTTTCTCCCAGGGGATTTCACCGGAAAAGAAATTTGGGCCCATTCTTGGAAATCGCATTCTTGGCAAATCCCATATGACTTCTGGAAAAGGACCCGACATTTGATTTGAACTGATCTCAATACGCCAGAGCCAGTCCATATCAATCAAATCTTCAGGTACATAACCCGTTAATCCATTATCACGAAGGTCAATTCGGGTTACTCTATGCTCGTCAGGTTGTACTTCCTCAACAGAATAAATTCCATACCAGGTTTCAAGAGGATCAGGGGTTAACCAACCCGAATTATTTTTCCAGTTTTGACCCTCTGTTGCATGAAAGAATGCAACCAGTGCAAGCGAATCATCTTTATTAACTTCAATATTCTCCTGAGCAGAAGCATTATGAACTAGGAAAACTATCTGAAAAAGAGCAATACTGAATATTAAAGCCCTGAATGCTGATAAATTTTTAGGATTTGTATTTCTTTTGTATGATCTGCACATATTTTTTATAAATTTTACGTGTGATTATTAAATTATTCTTGAATCACTATAGTTTTTAAGAACAGTGTAATTTTAAATCTAATTATTACTGATTTACAGCTAGTAATAATTAGATTATATTAAAGGATTCTATCTGCATTATTTATACGGACAGAAATCCTTTTTAAAATGCAGATATTATTTGATAAGCATCATGGTTTGGGTTTGTGTTCTTTCGCCTGCCTTCAAACGATAGATATAAGTACCGCTTGCCAATTTGGCTGCGTCAAAATTAACTTCGTACTGCCCTGCGTTTTTCTGTTCATTAACCAGAGTTGCCACTTTTTGGCCTAGAACATCATACACATCCAAAGTTACATGTGTCTCCGAAGGTATTTGGTAACTGATGTTTGTTGTTGGATTGAATGGATTAGGGTAATTTTGGTTCAACCGGAAAACGTTTGGCTGCTGATCAGGGTCAATCGATGTATCCTTGCACTCATCTGTTCTCCTCACACTTGTCAAGGTAATAGGATCATTCTCATCGTAAGGTATAGCAACCTGATCTAGCCATTCACTAAAAGCTCCATCATCTGGTGCACATAAGCCGGTGCCGTCAAACCATAATACCCTCATAACATCTGGATTCCAGTTGGTAAACTCCATTGGAAGATCACCGGTTAAATTTTCGTTTCCGGATAGTACGAGTGCACTAAGATTAGTAACCCCTTGATATTGACCCATATCTGTCAGTGAAGATGGTATTGTACCCTCCAATTTATTATTGGCAAGGTTAAGCGAATCCATAAAGGCCAGATTACCCAATTCATTAGGTATTTGTCCGGTAAACTGATTGTCATCCAGTGCTAATGTGGTTAGCATGGGCAGATCACCAAGAAATCCCGGAATGGTTCCGCTCAGGCCTAATCCACCCAACCCTATATACTCCAGGTCTTCATGATTTGCCAGCCAGGATGGAACTTCGCTGATATCCATATTAGTCCTTGAAATACTAAACCAGATAAGTTCTTCCAAATCATTAATCCAGGATGGAATTTCTCCAGTAATTTCGTTGTCATCGAAAGAAACTTCATTAAGAGCGGTCAAATTGCTAAGAAACTCTGGAAGATCACCTGTAATTCCCAAATTAGTCAAATGTAATGATTCCAAACTGGTCTGATCTCCAATCCATGAAGGAATATCTGTCATTTCGAACCCAGGATTATCTATGGTCAGATTTTGTAAACTCATGCCACCTAAATCTGGCAAGGGTCCTTCCAGAGCAAGGTCACTTAAAGTTAAATTAGCAATACCACTACCATTTAAACTGGAAGGAACTGTCCCGGTAAAGTCATTATCGGATAAATGAAGACTTGTCAGTGCTGGTAGTTGACCAATCCATTCGGGAATAGGACCTTCAAAATCTGCATTTGATATGTCTAATTCCTGTAAACTTTCCATGAAAGCCATTGATTCCGGTAGTTCACCGCCTATCTCGTCACCACCTCCAAGATAAAGTCTTGGCAATACAGACATATTACCTATCCATTGTGGAATTTCGCCGGTTCGGTTTGTACCTGCAAGTCCAAGGGAATGACGCAAGAAGTCGCCCATATCTCCAATCCAATCCGGGATCGGGCCTGCTGTCAAACCATAATTATATTCAATTCTGAAACGCTCCAGGCTTTCTACTTGAGCAAGACCTTGTAATTCATTAATATCACCGGTTAATTTGTTCCCTTGAAGTTGAAATGCTCTCAAATTTTGTAGATGCTCCAAGCCTGAAGGCAAATCACCCGACATCCGGTTATTAGCAAAATTATATCCAATGGTTCTTGGCATATCCCCTTCCTCGATGTCGGGAATTACACCTTCAAAATAATTGTTATTTAATGGCATATGAGTTCTGGTCTCATGCCCATAAACTGTTTCCCAATTAATTTCACCGGAAAAAAAGTTTTGCGCTATGTGTGGAAAACGCATTCTTGGCAATGCTAAAAGCACATCAGGAAAGGGTCCGGACATTTGGTTATTAGTTACCTCCATCCGCCATAACCAATCCATAGCCTCCATATCTTCAGGAAATGAACCTGTCAAACCATTATCCCGAAGATCAATTCTGGTCACCCGCCATTCTCCTTCTTCTACTTCCTCAACGCTATATATTCCATGCCAGGATTCAAGAGGATCACTGGTTAACCAACCCGAATTAATATCCCAGTTTTTACCATCTGTTGCGTGATAAAATGCAACAAGTGCCAGGGAATCACCTTCATCAACAGCTATGTTCTCCTGAGCTGAAGCATTCTGAACCATGAATACTGTCAGGAAAAGCGTAATACCAAGCATTAAGCCCCTACGGACTAATTCCATTACTCCGGATACATCACCGCGTGGTGACATTCTATCCGGTTCTGTATTTTTTTTGTAGTACTTATTCTTTTTCATAATCTATACCATTTTTTGTTTAATATTTGATTGACACTTAGAAATCCAGAGAGATCAAAACATCTAGGTGTAACCCTTATTTTTTACTATGATCATGCTCACTTGGCATCAAATAGTAAAGTGTGTTGTTTTTTTGTTATTCATCAACATTGTTACAATGTATACCGAATCCCTACACTAAAGCTTCTCGTATGATATCGAATCGACT
>JBBDQY010000067.1:63979-98561 GCA_040905745.1 Balneolales bacterium | reverse complement strand
AAATCAAAAATACAAGCCCACCTTTTGTCTATTCTAATGCATAATTCGGGTTAAAACACAGAGCAGCAAACAGGCAGGGTTCGATGAGCAATGTAACTTTCTATAATCAGTAAAACAAGAATGATGTTTTGATGTATATTCTTTCCATAGATCATGGTTGAGATTATAACTTGCAGTCGTTTATTATAGTTATTAGAACATTTCAGACAACTACATCTTTTATTTGGATAACCCCTCCTGAAATTTATATATTCCGGTTGATTTCGATTTCTAAGTTAATCTTATCATCACAACATTTTATTTCCCAAATGCCTTATTAATAAAAAAATATTAAGTTCAGATAATGAAAGATGATGAAACTTCCCAACTATGTAATAATAATTAACACTAAATAATCCAGTTTATGAATAAATCCAGAAGATCTTTTATAAAAAAAGCTTCACTCGCAACCGCCGGTTTGACTACAGGAACCCTGGGAATGTCTGCAAAAAGCTATTCAAGTATTATAGGGTCAAATGATAAAGTCATAACTGGTATCGTCGGCTTCTCTGACAGGACGAGAGGCTCTCTTATTCCATCCTATATGAAATCTGCTGATCACATGAATTTCGAAATTAAAGGGATTTCCGACATTTGGAACCGGAGAAGAGATGAAGGGAAAGCTTTCATGCAGAATGAGTATGGCAAATCTGTGAAAACCTATCTCAATAATGACGAATTGTATGCCGACAAAGATATTGATACGGTTATCATTGCCACTGCGGATTTTCAGCATGCCTTACATGCGGTTGAGGCAGCAGAAAATAAAAAGGATGCCTATGTTGAAAAACCATTTGCCGAGACTATGGAAGACAACCGTATTGCTGCCAAAGCTGTTAAAGATGCGGGTATCATTGTACAGATTGGTTCACAGCGCAGAAGTGGAATGAATTACCATGCGGCCGATGAATATATAAAATCAGGAAAATTTGGTGATATCACCATGGTTGAACTCATGTGGAATGTGAATGCCCCGGGCAGATGGCGCCGGCCTGATCTGGTAGCAGAAATAAAGGAGAGTGATGTTGATTGGAACCGATATTTAATGAACCGTCCTTATGAACCCTGGGATCCTAGAAAATATCTGGAATATCGTCTATTCTGGCCTTACTCATCAGGCCTGCCGGGTCAATGGATGTCTCATCAAATTGACACGGTACACTGGTTTAGTGGTCTTGGCCATCCACGAAGCGTCGCGGCCAACGGTGGTATTTATTCCTGGAAAGATGGGCGAACAAATTTTGATACTCTGACCGCTGTATTTGATTATGGTCCGGAAGATAAACCCGATGTAGGTTTTCAGGTGATCTTCTCATCCAGAATGAATAATTCAGCCGGTGGTGTCAAAGAGATTTATTACTCAAATGGCGGGGAATTAAATCTACGTTCAAACAAGGTCACCCCTAATGGCGGACTCACGGAAAACAGAGCTTCAGAAATGGACATGCCGCCCTTTCAGTTACCTGAGATGGATTTGACCGATTCTGAAGTTAAAACAGTTACATCAGCTAATACCGGAGCTGACAGTACAACTGAACTGCATATATTGAACTGGATGGAATGTGTACGATCACGCAAACAACCTAATGCCCCCGTTCAGGCAGGCTATGAACATTCCATAGCTAATATCATGGTGACTGCTGCAGTAAGAACCAATCAGTTCATCACTTTTGACAAGAAGACACAGAATGTATTGGCTGATGGCAAGGTCTTTAAGTACTAAACTAATCATCATTTAACCGTTTTATTAGGTACTAAAACCATGATAAAGATATGTCTCATAATTTTTAAACCTGTTTTCAACCTGCCTTCTGTTAGCGCATGGAGTTGTTTACTTCTCCTTTCAATATCCGTTGTTTCAGCTTTTGCTCAGCCTTTAAGTGAGCGAGGGTTATTGAATACTCCGGAACATCTGGAGTTCATTCACCAGCAGGTTAATAATAATGAAGAGCCATGGACCAGTGGATATAAAGCCATTAAATCCTATCTGGATCATGAACCACAGCCTTTTCAGCATTATATTGATCCTGCAGCTCATCAGGGGTCTCCCGGAGATATTATGCAGCCGATCCTGCGAGCTGACAGTGAAGCAGCTTATGGCAGCGCTCTTCATTGGGTAGTAACCAGAGATGAAGCCCATGCAAAAAAAGCAATAGAAATATTGAATGCATGGTCATGGAAAATAGAGTCCATTCACCCCTGGGAGGATGGTCCTTTATCAACCAGTTATAACTGGCCCCGGATGATGTATGCTGCAGATATCATTCGAAAAACCTACGATGGCTGGTCAGAAGAAGATCAGGAACAATTTGCCAGAGTATTACGCAGTATTGTTTGGCCGGGTTCAGCAGGCAGGGCTATTGACAAGGATAATAAAAATAACTGGCGTTCACATGCCGTTCATAACCGACTGACTATTGCGGTTTATCTTGAAGATGAAGAATGGTTCTCAGAAGCAATTTTTATATTAAAAGATCAAATTGCCTCATATTGCTACCCTTCCGGCCAGTCAATAGAAACCGTCAGAGATATGTATCATTCTCAGATGGGTATTGGTGCTATGGTCACCGCCGCCGAAATCGCCTGGAATCAGGGTGTTGATGTGTATAGTTATCTGAACAATCGATTACTCAGATGTGTTGAATGGCATATACCTCATATCATGGGCCTGGAAAATGCGGATTGGCCGGATACTTTTGACAGTCCTTTTTATGCTCCGGATAATCAGCGAATTGACGGTGATTATGTTGTTAAATGGGAAAGAAGGGTTCCCGTTCGAAGAGGACGCTTCGATCAGCCAAGAGCCGTTGGAAGAGCTTTGCATTTTTATGAAATCGTTCATAATCACTATCATAATAGAAAAGGATTAGACACCCCCAACACTGAGAAGATGCTTTTAGAAAAGAGCCCCGCTATTAACTATGATGAACCGCCATCTCCTCAGAGAATGATACCAGCCAGGCCTGAAGGTTCGGCCTTTATTGGAGGGTGGGGTACCTTAACTCATACCAGGCTGGATCTTGTTGAATAGGCCAATAATTATCTACCATCCGGGGTAATCAAATTACCCCGGATTTCCTTAGATTACCTCGAGACTGTTTGCTGTAAGAGCATCAAACTTGTTTCAATTAGGCGATACAGCCTAACAA
Organism: Balneolales bacterium; assembly: GCA_040905745.1. Taxonomy (GTDB): domain Bacteria; phylum Bacteroidota; class Rhodothermia; order Balneolales; family Natronogracilivirgulaceae; genus JBBDMU01. The sequence continues at coordinate 95,373 of JBBDQY010000067.1, read as the reverse complement.
AAGTTTATAAGCAATATCCCTTTATTCCATCGCTTAGGTTGGATTTTCAATATCAATTATATAGCAATTATTTGCATGTTACATACTTTTTTCAAAAAGGCATATGGTATCGCCCGTCCAATTCCTTACCTGACCATTCTGATTGTCATTATTATTTCCGGCTGTTCTGAAGAGAAACAGGAAACTATTGTCCATTCCGTAACTGATGAGGAAGCTGAACAATACTCCAAAAAATATGTAGAGGAGGTCTCACCTAAACTCAATGTAGATGACCTTGAAGTTTCTATCTGGGCATCAGAAGGTTTAGTGGCTGATCCCGTAGCGATTCAAATTGATAACTTTGGGAGAACCTGGGCTGCGGTTACGGAAAGAAGGCGAAGTTCTGAATTTGATATTCGCAACCATAGAAACTGGATGATTGAATCAGTTACTTTTAATACGATTGAAGAACAAAGAGATTTCGTACACACAACGCTCGATCCCAGCCAAAGTGAAAAAAACGACTGGTTAATTGACCGCAATAAAGATGGCTCAAATGACTGGCATGATCTGGTCGTTGAAAAAGAATCCATTTATATGCTCGAAGATCTAACTGGGAACGGATTTGCAAACAAGTCTTCCTTATTTTTCCGTGATTTTCACGACGAAATAACCGGAGTTGCAGGAGCTGTTCTTTTTCACGAAGGTGATGTATTTATGGGAGTTGCACCTGATTTGTGGCGCATTACTGATACTAATAATGACGGAATAGGGGATAAAAAGGAGTCTATAAGCCACGGATATGGAGTTCAGATGGGATATGCCGGACATGGCATGTCGGGCCTGACCGTCGGACCGGATGGCCGCATATACTGGTCAGTAGGTGATATCGGATTAAATGTAACAACCAAAGAGGGTGAGAATTTGGCCTATCCCCGTCAAGGTGCTATCCTTCGATCTGAACCTGACGGGAGTAACTTTGAGGTCTATGCTGCAGGCCTTCGTAACACCCATGAATTCACATTTGATAAATATGGCAATCTCATTACGGTAGATAATGATGGTGACTTTGCGGGAGAATTCGAACGATTAGTCTATCCAATCAATGGTTCTGACAGTGGCTGGAGAATCAACTGGCAATTCGGTAAATATAACGATCCGAAGAATAATGAGTACAAGGTCTGGATGGATGAAGAATACTTCAAGCCTCGTTTTGACAATCAATCAGCACATATTCTTCCTCCTATTGCGGCTTATCACTCTGGTCCTGCAGGAATGGCTTATAATCCGGGAACCGCTTTGAGTGATAGATGGAAAGATCATTTCTTTCTGGTTTCATTCAGAGGATCACCGACTAATTCTGTTATTTATGGCTTTACCCTTAAAGAAAATGGCGCTTCATTTGAATTAGATAAAGATCAAAGTATAGTAGAAGGAATTTTAGCCACGGGTTTAGATTTCGGTCCCGACGGGGCTCTCTATTTTGCCGATTGGATTGAGGGATGGCATGTTAAGGGTAAAGGGCGTATTTGGAAACTGGATACAGCCGAAAATTCTGAATCATCAGCCCGCGTTGAAACAAAAAACCTGCTTGCTGAAGATTTCAGCAAGCATTCATCGAATGCATTACTAGGCCTTCTTGAACATGAGGATATGAGAGTTCGTCTGAAAGCTCAGTTTGAATTGGTTAAAAAAGACGGATCAGAATATTTCCTGAGGGCTCTGGATCAGAAAGATAATCAACTTGCCCGGATTCATGGCATATGGGGGTTAGCGCAGTTGGGCCGTAAAAAACCCGATGTCGTTAAACCTCTTATCGACTATTTAAAGGATGCGGATTCTGAGATAAGGGCTCAGGCAGCAAAAATGCTGGGGGATGTTTCTTATAAGCCGGCCTCCGAATTCCTGATGCCTTTACTGAAGGATGGTAATTCCAGGGTGCGATTCTTTGCAACTGAAGCACTGGGAAGAATTGGCTATGCCCAGGCCTTAAATCCAATCATTGAAATGCTGGAAGCAAATGATGACCAGGATGTTTACCTGCGTCATGGAGGGGCAATTGCATTAGAACGAATTGGTGACGATAAAGCCATCGCTGAACTTGCAAATCATCCGTCACGAGCGGTGCGGATTGCTGCCGTTGTGGCCTTGAAAAGACTGGAAAGCCCTGAAATAATTTCTTTCCTGAAGGATGATGATGAATTTATTGTTACCAATGCCGCACGTGCCATAAACGACGATGCTTTTATTACGGACGCTCTGCCGGCCCTGGCTCTGATGCTTGAGCAAAACCGCTTCTTCAATGAACCATTAATCCGAAGGGCTATAAATGCCAACCTTTACGAAGGTAAACCTGTCAATGCTGCAAGAATTGCAGCTTTTTCTCTTAAACCCAATATCAATGATGATCTTAAGATAGAAGCTCTCAAAGCACTTTCGGTTTGGCCGGAGCCTTCTACTCTCGATCGTGTAACAGGGGCACCTCGTGGAACAGTCAGAAATAATCTGGATGATGCACATAAAGTTCTGGAACCAACCATGGATCAAATTCTGGCCAATGGTAACAGCAATTTAAAAACCGCGTTGATTGAAACAGTAAGCAGCTTAAACTATACAGCTGGGATACCGAAAATAATGGCTCATCTTGATGATCCTGATAAGGATGTTCGTATAGCGACCTTAAATGCCCTGGTTGAGTTGGAATATGATCATGTAGAAGAGGCGCTTTCCATAGCTTTAAAAGACGAACAACAAGATGTAAGAATAAACGCTCTAAGCCTCATCCCCGGCCTGAAATTGGCAGCAGGAAATTCAGTTGCTTTAATTGGACCCGTTATAGAGAATGGTACTATTGAAGAAAGAAAAGCCGCGTTGGAAACTCTGGGGGACATTGATGATCCGGCCACCTATGCTGTTCTGGATCGGCAGATGGATAAACTTATGGATAATAATCTTCCCAGAAGTATTCACCTGGATTTAATTTTGGCAACAGAGGCGATGAATTCAGATGCTTTACAGAATAAACTTCAGCTTTATCAATCGCTAAAGGATGACAATGACCCACTTTCAGCATATCAGGAATCTTTATACGGTGGAAATGCAGCTACAGGACGCAGAATATTTCTTAGTCATGAGTCGGCCCAATGTATAAGATGTCATACGGTAACAAGAGGTGGCGGAGATGTAGGGCCGAATCTTAGCTTCATCGGTGATCGTTTATCAAGAAGGCAAATCCTCCAATCGATGATTGATCCCGCAGCTGAATTGGCGCCCGGATTCGGAACGGTTAAATTAACTATGCAGGATGGACAAACCGTTACCGGAGTTTTGGCGAATGAGAATGACAGGTTTATAACCGTATCGAGAGGAACAGAGAAAAAAGAATACGATAAAGACCACGTGACAGAACGTTTAAATTCACCCTCGTCTATGCCTGCTATGGGAAGTATATTAAACCGACAAGAAATAAGAGATCTTGTTGAATATATGGCAACACTTAAAAAATCAGAATAAATTTATCCTTGCCGGATATATTAGATAGATTAATTCGTTGTGAATGTAAAGATATCCTCATCAAGGATATTTAATGTTAGACTTTAGATTATGATAAAATGCGCTCATTGTGAAGAGCTCGTCAACGACGATATGGCAATTTGTCCCTCATGTGGATGCACTATCAGAGACCGTATAAGAATAGTGGAAAACACTGATAGCATTGAGAGAACGGTAGAAATGTACGTAAAAATTGGGGTATTATCTGCCTTATTCATTCTAATCACCTTTGTGATTTTGTCGAATTGACAGAAAAATAGATAAGGATATGGTTTTCCTAACAAACACACCTTCCCATTATATTTTCTTAAGAATAAAAGCCTGATAATACTCAATTTCGGCTAATACATGCTGTTAAGAAGAGTTGTTACTCATTCAAGTAGTAAGGTGTATCTATATTTAAAACATCTTAACAGACAAATACCCAAGGATTTACTAACCTTAGACTGTTCAACTAGAGAAACTTAATTAATATATACAATGAGAAATAACTATGGCAACTTCCGAAAGTTCTTGGATGGCTTTTGTAAGGAGATAGAAGAAATGAGCAAAAATGAACCAAGTCGTTACCTTGCGATTTTAGCTTTATCTTCTATGGATTCTGAACAGGAGATTTTCAAAACACATGAAGCATCGAGTGTATTATCGGAGATCGTTACTGAATTTCATGCAAGGGTTAAAGATAATTAGGTACTGTACAAACAAAGTTTATAATATCATTCAATCCATTGGATATAGATGAACGTATCTATAAATAGTAATATTTTATATTTGTTTTATTAGAGTATAGAATCTTTTCAAGATTAATATTTAAATAGGCAAATAACAATTCCAATGAGATGGATGATATTTTGTTCATGCTTCTTCATCAAAAACTCTTAATTAGGATATACACCTTCTACCTTTTCACATAAATTAGGTCTGAAAACTTTTTTATTAAATAAATTTAAGTCATCTAAATTACATCTTGCCTCTCTCCTGGATTTAGGACAGGTCTATAGCAACCCCCATGCATGTCTTACCCACAGAAGGCTTGCCTAACGGTTTTGTGGGACTTGCCTTGGACAAGGTACGGACATGGTAATTGCAAAATACAGGAGGCAAGCCGGCCCAAAGCATGTTTGGCCGGCTTGGATTTTTACTATTTTAACCTAATGTAGCAAAGAGGCAAAATGTCTGTTTTACCTAATTTTTTAAGTAAAGCTATAAAGGGTTCATCCTTAAAATCTGAATGATAGTTGAGCCAGAAAGTGCCGTCCGGCCTGAGGATAATATACGTTCTCACGGTATTCCTCACCTCCTGAAATAAATCCATAAGTATAACCATTGGATTCATATACTTCATTAAATATGTTATTAAACAATAAGCTTGCCCGGACTCTGTTCGTCAACGGTATTACGTCAATATCATAATGCAATCTAAGGTTATTGACGAAATAAGGGTTGATACTACGATCCTTATTTTGTGTATTATCGAGATATTGTCTTGAAACATATTGAGTTTGTAGCTCTGCTTCGAAGTTTGAATAATTAACTGACCAACTCGAGCCGCCGGTAAGTGCAGGGGAAAACGCTATATCGGTGTTCGAAAATTCAGTTTCCTCCAATTCAAAGGTATCATAATTGAGAATTCCTTCTGTAAAACTATCTACCTTGTTACGACTAAGAGTAAGATTTCCGGCCCAGGCTAAATAATCAGAGATGCGGGTAACACCTTCCAGTTCTATTCCCGTTCGGTAACTTTTCGGTACATTAGTTCTTACAGGACCTCCCACATCATTTATATCACCGACAAGGATCAATTGATTATCGTAGCTCATGTAATAATAATTTACACCGAAACGGAAATCTTCAAAGTCTCCCCGATAACCTGCTTCGAGGTTATATAATGTTTCATGACTTGGTGGATCTCCAAGGTAGGTATCAGTAAAATCACGTCGAGTGGGTTCTTTATTTCCGATACTATAAGAAGTATAAAGCCTTTGATTATCGTCTAGTAAATATACGAGTCCGGCTTTGGGATTCCAGAATACATACTCATGATCCTGATCTAATTCTTCCTGATCCGACCCAATGCCTACTAGCTCATAATCAATGGTTCTAACTTGAATATCACCCATTAGGCTCCATCGGTCCGTTAACGCATACGTTCCTTTTGCAAACAAATTAAAATCATGTTTAAGCCCATTGTTATCATAGTAGCGTTCACGGATATCCGTCTCACCGGCGACCCGTGCCCAAATAATTTCACCGAAATGATCCCCATCATAAATATTATAACCCCCGCCCAGAGTAAATTCAAAAAGGCCGCCCGAATTATAGTCGGTTGAGAAGGTCGTTCCATAAAAATGGTTGTCTAGCCACCTTCGTCTGATCAGGTCATTTTCATCCTCGCTAACGGCAGGAATATCATATCCATAATCACCGGGGTTCTCACCTTCCCGGAATTGTTCATAGTATCCGCTGCCCCGGGTATAATGCAGGGCAGTGGTGATATTCCAATCATCTGTGAGTTTATAAGAATAATGGGCCTGGTAATGATCCTGGCCATAATTATCGGTCTGATTCTCATAAGTGAAAGGGTTGTAGGTCCGGTTGGTTTGCAGAGAATCCTCAGGAACCCCATCCCAGGATTGGTAGGTTTGTTCACGGCCGGAGAATACATTTAACTTCAACAGACTTCGATCATTGTAGCGGGTTCCCGATAGGGAAAAAGATCGCAGATCAGAAAAAGCCCGGTCTATATACCCATCTGAAGATATTTTGGAAAGATTTCCATTGAAAGACCATCCATTATCCAGTAAGCCGGTACCAAGAGATACGTTGTTTTTCATGGTATTGAATGAACCAAATGAAGAATTTACCGTACCATAAGGGTTCTGCTGTAGCGTTTGTGTTTGTAAATGGATACTGGCACCAAAAGAGGCAGGGCCATTTGTGGATGTTCCGACCCCCCTTTGAATTTGAATATTATCCAGGCTTGCAGCAAGATTGGGCATGTTCACCCAAAACACGCCGTGTGATTCTGAATCGTTAACCGGAATACCATTCATAGTCACATTGATACGTGCCTGGTCAACTCCACGAATCCGGACTCCGGTATAGCCGATGCCAGCTCCGGCATCCGAGGTACTCACCACAGATGGACTCATCCCGATCAAATAAGGGATATCCTGACCAAGATTTTGCTCTTCGATCTGCTGACGATTGATATCAGAATAGGTAACCGGGCTGCGTTCGCTCACTCTGGATGCTTCGACCAGCACATTTTCTCTCATCATGGCCTCAGGAACAAGACTTACGGTTAACTCAGTATTACCGTTCCTGTTTACAGAAATGGCCTGGCTAGTATAACCCAGGAAACGGATTTCAATTTCAGAAGGTGCATCTTCAATAAGAGATAAGGAAAATTCACCCCCGGTTCCCGTGACCGTTCCACTTGTTGTATTTTTTTGGATTATTGTAGCACCCTGGAGCACTTCGTGGGACTGTGCATCCCGGACGGAACCGGATACGGTTTGGGCAATGGTTTCACCGGCAGCGAAACCAAATAATATCAGGAAAAGAATAATAGATTTGAAAGACATAGCGCCTCCTAATTTGTGTAATTAATTAAGAGGTGCCGTACAACTAATGAGATTTGTGATTGTCTTTATAAAAAAAGACATCCTCGGTTTCCCTACGCCGGTATTATCCGGATCAGGTATTTGGGGTATAATCTCAGCTCGTTGATACAAGCACCCCCAACCATTCAGTTTGAAAGTTGGTCTCTTAAAAGATAAGCACACTGGCCATGAAGGTCAATACATGCGTTATATGAGATTTTTTCACTAGCAATCATGCTGCAAATATAGAATAGCCTTATTTTGTTAAAGTCATTTTACCTGTTTCGGTAAAATCACCTGCCTGGAGGCGATATAAATAGATACCGCTCGCCATACCGGCGCCATCAAAAACAGCTCTATATGAGCCTACTGATTGCTCCTCATCGACCAAAGTACTCACTTTACGGCCCAGTATATCATATACTTCCAGATTTACCCGTACATCCTCAACAAGATTATACTGGATCGTAGTTGTTGGATTGAAGGGATTGGGGAAATTTTGTTCAAGTTCAAATGACTCTGCGTATGGCGGATCATTATCAATCAAGTTGGTCAGGGATTCATCGGGATAGATCAATGTAAAACCAGCAACCAGGTTATTATGTGAAGGATATCGGTACCATCCGTCCTGATTAAGTTCAGGTTCGTTTACATAGACTAAAGTCCGGGCAGGATAATAATCAGGGTTGGTTTGATCATCAGATCCATTGTCAACAAGCAACTCGATTTTTGAATTCGCTGTACCACCAATGATCTCGAAGCTTAAATGATAATCCTGATCTTTGTTTACCTGCCAATCAGTAGCTTCCACGTTCACAAAATTACTACCTAAGGCAAGATTAGAAAATGGGATGTCTCTGGTTGCAATAGTAGTTGATGGCACCCTTATTTCTGAACTTCCTTCTCCTCTACCAAATTCTGAATTTGTTAAAGTAATTCTTAATACTCCATCTCCGGTTATTCCTTGAGGTCGATTATTTATGAAGAAATTCAGACTTCTTAGGTTTCCTGAATTTTTTGGTGTTATACGTAAGCTATAATCTGAACTATAAGAATCTTCTGGATCCTCAGACACATTACCAAACAAGTCGACATAGGAGGTGATTTCTGAATAGTATATATATTCTTTCTGAGTGAGATTGGTTCTGTTCCAGTTTGCTGTTAGATTAAAAGACCTGCTGCCCGGATCTGACTCCCCATTACGTGGACTGTAGTTTACTGAGATCAATGCTATGGATTCATAAAGCCCATCAAAGGTATGTGTATTTTGCAACTTTGTTACGGTATGCTCATCCTCATCCGGCCGGCGTGAAGCTATGTAATGCTGTATACCCACTGAGTTGGTAACTTCAATAACAAGATCTTTTACACCAAACCAGTTTGTATAATTTGCACCACCGTACCTCATGGAAATGTTTCGGTTAAAAACCCAGCTGTTTTCTGTGCTTGAATCAAAGGCCAAGGCCGGATTTAGTATCTGTATATTACTAAATTGTGGAAAACCGTACCCAAACCGATCTTCAGTACTCTGTTCGTTAACCCAATTCGCAACATAAAACTCGGTTATAAAATCTTCCCAACTGATCTCATGGTCAGTTAAGATACTTTCATAGGCTCGCCTGCCGGTATTGGTGGTTTGGGTTAATCGTCCGGCATCATGAGGCCCAACTCTTTCACTTAAGTAAGAATGCAGAAGCCCTGCTCTTTCATAATCCATAAGGACATCATTTGAATCATCTGTTCGCCACCGAAAAAGTCCGGCAGAACTGACATTACCGCTGACCTCTTCCGGGACATTAAGAAATGTCATAGGCCGCCCATCAAAACCCGTCAGGATTTCAGCCATTTCGGACTGCCCTTCATTTTGAAAGAGATTCAGATTACGATAATTAGCATGAATTAAATGCTGGTATTCATGGGCTATAGTACTTAAACGGTTATCCGGAGAGGCCGGCATATTATCCGTATAGATGCCGGGATAGGTGTTTACATAGATAATATCGCCTCGGTTGCTGATTGGATTGGTCAGGCTAAGATCAGGGCCATAGAAATAACCTGCAACAAAACCACCGCCATCTTCAGGATCCCATCCATCCTGTATATTGGCGAGGAATAGTTGAACTTTCCCTGATCCATCAACATCAGGAGGATCACCGAAAAGCTCCTGATTTATTTCAATAATACCTGCGTTGGGTTTAAAAGATCGATCAGATGTTTCATCTTCCAGTGCAGCCATCATACCATCAACAACCTCCTGAGTTATCTTATTTGGTTCCATTTCACCAACTTCTACCCATATTTCAGATAATTCGCCAACCGCCCTGAGTTCCATTTCAACATCATCGTAAACAATATTTGATCCTTCTGTTTCCTCAAAATTATACAGCTTGATGGTTTTAGTATCACCAATTTCGGCTGCAGTTTCTATTGTTTGAGTTTGATAGCTCAATCGTGATGGATTTTCCAGAAGTTGCTTAAATGCCTCTTTTGCTTCAGGAAGCTGCATAAGATAATCCGTGACGTGGATTGGATAATTCTTAGTTTTATCTTTTTCCAGGGCTATTGCGCTACCTGATCGGGGTATTTCCAGTTTCTCAATATTCGTTTTATCATCTTTATTTTGAGCATGGGAGCTGCCAAAAATGATAAGTAAAACAAGAAATGCTAAAATACCAATACGGGATAATGACATTAGAGGGTATTTAATATTGGCCATAAACCTTAGGCTATTTGAACTGGTTAAACATACAAAGAAACCGCATATTTAGTTTTAAATTAGAATTGATTTTTTAATCACGGCAACTTTAGGAAGTCACATATTGCTTAATAATCCAGCCTCCATAAAACGTCAACTCCGCTTCGGTGATCGTCGCTTCCTGTTATTAAAAGGTCGAGATTACGGCGTATCATATATTCAATAACAACCTGACGCCCCGATTCACTGCCCCCTAATTCCTGAAGGAAAGATAGAAATACGCGATCAGTCAGAAATTTACCGGCTTTAATACTGGTTCCGCTACCAGGACCCCGTTTGGCATTATCAATTTCAAGGACATCAATTCCCAAGTGGCCAGAGGCTAGTGATTCCACACGGTCGAGCAAGACCTCCATGGCCAGGTCGGCAGTGAAATTGCCATTGGAACGTCCTGCGGCACCTTGTTCCCACCCGGCCAGCGCATTGAAAGGCCTTCCAAACAAAGTGTAACTTACAATATCCTGAAACTCCATCTCAGGATTACTGCTATAGGTAAATTCAGGTTCTTCTACTGTACCGCTAATGGTATAAAATATCTCAATTTCCGATCCACCCTGCTGTCTGGGCCTGTAAACGGAACGGATATTCATTTCAGGATTTTCAGGAATACCGGAAAAAACTAGAGTCCCGCTATCAATTTCAAATCTTTTGCCAAAAGTTGTGGCATAACCGCTTGGAATGGTAATGTCCCCAAAAATCTCAATATCCTGTTCCTTGAGTTTTACCAGGTCAAGGTCTCCTGACAAAGCCAGATCCATCTCAGGATCGCTGCTGTTTCTTAAATAAAAATTCCTGTCGATAGTAAAATTCATTTCCATAGCCAGGTCTTCATAAAACCCACCTTCACCATTCTCGGTTAACTCAGTATCCTCTTCATCATCAAGAACAACTTCTTCGACTTCCGGTTCACCAAAATCATCCAGGTAGATAATCCCGCGTTCCATACGCAGATTACCGGTTACCCGTGGTGAATTCATGTCTCCTTGTAATCGTGTGTCCATGCCAATATAAGCGTCAATATCACTGGTACCATATACCCTGAAGTTCCGGGCTTCAAAACGAATATTAAAATTATCTGGTATTAAACCTTTCATATCAACCTCACCATTGGCCGTAAATCTACCGGCACTTTGTGCAGAGGCTCTGTTTAAAATGATCTTACCAGGCTCCAATGCAAGGTCTACACCTATATTCCTGAATGTTACTTCATTAGGTACTGCTCTTACCCGGCCTTCGCTTATTCTGAAGAAGCCTTCCATCGATAAATCATCCACAGGACCGCTAATCAGGATATCAGCATTTAATATTCCATTAAGATCACGGGCTACCTTCTGGTCCAGAAATTCTGAAAAGGCAGCGAGATTTAGATCGTCACTTCGAAAGGCAAATCGGAGTACATCATCATCGTTAGGTCCACTTATTTCAAAATTTCTGAAATCTATATACAAAGGGATTGCTCCATCAAGATCAAAGGCACGCTGTATTTCTGTATCAAGGTGTGATGTGAGTGTGATCCTTGATTCGTCATGTTCATAATTCCATCCAAAGAACAATTCTTGTATGGGTATATCAGACAAAATCGCATCATGGAAGGTGAATTCACCCTCAAAAGTGGGAGATCCAGCCGTGCCTTCCAATGTTGAGTTTAAAGTCATGACACCGTTCAATGTTTCGAAGCCCATGTCCTGAAGCATAGCGGAAAATTGATCGAGTTCCAGGGGTTCCATTTGAATATAGCCTGAAACCGGTTCATTGAAGAATGTATCACTCAATTCCTCCGGTTCAGCAAGCTCAAAAGGCAGATCAAATTCGGAGGACAGTATTGTTATGGAATCTTTTCTGATTAGGAAGTTGGTTTGAACACGTTTATCAGCAATATTGAGGGCTAAATGCAGGGTATCGAGTTCAAGCGCATCGTAAACAAATCCATGAAGTACTGTTTCAGAAACTATATCCATATCTTCCGTATTGATATCAAACCGGATACTGGAATTCAGCATACCATCAAAATACTTCTCTTCAAGTACAACGTCCTGTAGCAGACCCAGATTAATGCTGTCCCCTTCAAAGTAACCTCGAAAGCCTTGTTCTGCATATTGAATAACTGCAAGTTGAAGGATTGACCCTGTACGCAATCCACGCATTTTCAGTGTATCAACTTGTATAAGATCGTTGGCATATCTAATTTCAAATGGATCCTCAAGTATATAATCCCCCTCTTCAGAAACCAATTCAAGTTCATTTGTCATGAGCCTCAAAGCTTCATTGGCATAATGATAATCGGCCACATGCCTTAATCCGTTTTCTCCATTCAATATAAATTCAAGGCTGTAATTGCCCGTGAGTATTTCATTAACAAAGGCCCCTGCAGTTTGCAGTTTGATATCGTTGAATCTTTGATTTCCAAAACCTGGCCTATTTATTGCAATGTCAATATCATACTCCGGGTTTTCATCGATGATCGCGGTTATTCTACCTTGTAACCTTTCGACCGTAATAGTGTCATAGGCCATATCCTGGAAATTAAGATGGGCTGTTAAAGCCAAACGTTGAAAGTTATCAGGTCGAACCTGACCGTTAATAGATCCTTCAAGTTCCAGTATTTCAGCCCCTGCCAGCCCCGCTATCGGCTGAAGGTCAAGTAGCCTGAAATCAAAGTCTAATCTATTATTGATATCGTCAAAACGGATCAGGTTTTGTCGCATTTGCAATTCGCCCTCAGCAATTCGGCTGTCCAAAATAACATCATCCAGGAAAAGTATAGTGTCATGCACTGCTATGTTCATGCTCAGTGCTTCAAGTTCTTCGTTATTTACCCATGAAGAATCCATATTCATATTTGCTGAAAGTTCCATGGCCTTTAAATCGAAGTTTTTACCCTGCCCTGTAATACTTAGATTCAGTTGAGTGGATAGAGTATCCTCCATAATAAACTCAGAGATATCAAAATCTTTTGTATTTAGCGTAAAGTTATAAGTAGGTTCATCGGCTGCCCAGGCGGCATCTGCATTCAGAGAGAGGGTATTACGTGTGGAATTGATTCTGGTTTCGAGATGAAGGTTTTCGTTATTAATCCATCCCGATGCCTCAGATTTATTAAATTGCTGTTCCTGGAAACTTGTTTGTGTAAGAGCTAATTGAAAATATATGGGATCTTTCCCGAACTCAAAACCCTGCCCTTGCAAGGAACCTGTTCCATTAACCATACCTTCAAGTTCAGAATCAGCCGCCCATAGGGCCGGATTCAGTCTTTCTATTTGATAATCTACCGACCAGTCCGGAAATTCACTCCACAGATTTTGGACCTGGGCTTCTGTAAATATCATTCCGTCACCCTTATTAAGTTCCAGGTTAGTAAATAACTGATTTTCACGTAATGCTATTTTCAGGGCAACCCTTTCCATTGAATAAGGTTCCATTTGAAGGTCTGTTAATGTTAATGATCCATCTAAAGTACCCTTTTGGTAATCGTCGAAAGCTACATGACCTTCGAATGATGACTCCAGATTGTTAAATGACGGCAACCCTTCATCGTTAAGTAGTATTGAAAAGTCCACATTGCTGGCCATAATGGATAGGCTGTTTAGAGAATTACTCGAACCTATGTTAAGGCCAGCTTCTATGGTAATATTTTCCATCCCTTCAGCATTTGCACTAAGTTGAGTGTGGAGATCATTTAGCTTTCCGCTTACGCTCAACCGCATATTAATATCACTGTTCAGAGGTGATTCATGGGCATAGGCACGTATAGCCCTCCATGACAAAGGATCCAATAATGCATTTAGTTCAACCTCTTCCGACTCCATATTATAATTACCCATCATTTCAAAAATGGACGAGGCTCCTGCAACAAACAAGTGATCTAAATGGATGGCAGTCGTATCTACAGATGCGGCAGTTTGGAGACGGATAGGATCAGTAAATCTTTCTTCATGAACATCAAGCCCTAAACTATCGAGACCAAAACTAAAGCCTTGTTTATGTAGTTCAAAATCTGCCATCATGTTAATCTCTTTAACTGCGATGGTGGAATCAGGGAGTAACAAGGGAGCATTTACAAAAATCTGACTGCCATGTATTTGTGCACGCTCAACCCTCAATTGGAATTGATCGCTTGTAGTATCTTCTTCGGATTCTTCACTTTGAGCCAGCACCTTTTCAAAATTCCAAGTGCTATCCTGATCCTGAATCAGTGAACCGTTTAAACCGAAGATATCAATATCGGTGACGACAAAGGGTGAAGACAACAGGCTCATAATATTGTAGCCGACTTTAACGGAATCTAATGTAGCTAATTCATCACTGTCTGATCCCTGGGTCAAACGTAGGTCATAAACTTCTATATGGTTCCACAGATCTCCTCTCATTTTCCCGATTCTTAACTCACCATTAAGATTTTCACCTGCAATTTGCTCTGCTTGCCCCCGGATATATTCAAATACAAAATCAGAACGCAATGCCAGACGTATAATAGCCAGTAGGGCCAAAATCACAACTAATGTGATCCAGGGCCATCGGCGTTTAGGCTTCGGCTGATCTTGTTCTTTATTTTCGGTCATGTTGTGAGATGATTTTGCAGGATTAAAAGGCCTGTCCTATACTGAAATGCACTGCCCATCGGTTTAACGGAGGCCCAAATTCCAGGCCTTCAAATTCCCTTAAATCCTGAGGAGTAGGATTTAATTTATAACCTAAATCCACGCGGACAGGCCCGACCGGGGAACGATAACGCACTCCGCCTCCTATACCATATTGTAGCTCATTAATATTAAAACCGTTTGACTCCCTCCAGATTTGCCCACCATCAAGGAAGGCAGCTATGCCGAAATTACGAATCAGCTTTCGTAAATCCTGCCTTAGTTCAATATTAAAGTTCAACGATGACTGGCCACCGGCTGGTATATAGTTTTGGAAATTGCCATCCTCGAAAGTAGGTAGCTTGGGACCCAATTGGCGGCGCGTCCACCCCCGAACAGAGTTTGTTCCACCAAGATAGTAACGGATGTGACTAGGTAATTCAAATTCTCTGAGAGCAGTATACAACACCCCGCCTTCGCTTCGTAATGCCAATTGAAAATGTTCCGTGAAATCAAAATAACGACGTATATCCAGGCGGAATCGCTGATAATTCAAAGCTCCGGCTCCAAAAACCCCCGAAAACTCAGCATACGGTCGAATAGACCAACCCTGTTGGCGTTCGATATCTGTTTTTCCATAAAAACCGGAAAGTTGTATGGAACTGAGGTCGTAGAATTGATCCTCAACTACCACATCTGTAATTTCCAGAAATCTTTCTTCGTTCCTTGTTAATTCATAAACGATGGATCCGGCCAGATCCTGGTTGTATTGGTATAAAAAACTATTGGTTATACCCCCTCTGAGTAGCATATAATTTTGTTCTTCCAGCCTTTGCGCAAAAGGAGAAACAGTGAAAGAACTGTGTGTATTGAAAATGTAAGGAATCAGGTAATCGAAGCTTGCACTTTGTTCTATAAAGGAAGCGTGTACTCTTGTTGTAAAGCTATTGGCATTGCCAAAAGGGTTTCTATGCTGCCAGGAAATATCACCCCTTATTGTTTCCTCAATTCCTATCCCACCACGGAGTCTTATGGTTCGTAATTCACTCTCCCGTACATTTATATTAATATCTACAGTGGAATCCACGGGTTGATTAGGAACGGTGATCGTTGCAAATCTGAAAAGGTGGTGTGAAAAGATTTGTCTTTGGGCATCACGTATTTTGTATTGGCTAAATTTATCACCAAGTTTTATGTCAGATTCTCTGACTACGTAAGATTCATCGACCGACCGGGTGCCTGATATATTGATATCATTGAAATAGGTTATCGGACCTGGATTAAGTTGGATAGACACCTCAGCCGAGTTCTCTAAAGTATCTACTTCAGCATTCACTTCGACCTTAGCAAAAGCATATCCTAAATTTCGTAGAGTGTTACTAAAATTCCCTTCAACTTCTGAATGGTTTATTAATTGATAACGCTGGCCCTCACGTAAGCTATGGCTTTCCTGGAGCTGACGAAAATGTCTGTTTGCTTCTAACTCATTTAAAAGGTCTCCATTATTTTCAATAATATATTGTTGACTTTCAATTAAGGTAGGTGGTCCTTCATTAACTATAAAAGTTACAGCCCTTCTCCATTCTTTTTTTCCCACTTCAATTTGATAGGTAACCTTGACGTGAGGATATCCTCGTCGTTGATAATAACGCTCAATTCGAATAGCATCCCGTCTAACTTCATTTTCCGAAAATTCAAAGCCTGATTTATTCCAAAAATATAGTCTACGAATAAACCCGGGGGCTTTGGTTGCGATGATATTTTTTAATACCATATCCGGATACTGTTCATTACCTTCTATTTCCAGACCCCAAACCTGAATCCGAGTGTCCTGTTGTCCATATGTTTCAACCAATCCAGAAAGAAGGAATAGCAGAAAAATGATCAGTTTTAAAAAAATATTGAAGTTCAAACTATAATTTTATAATAGTTACAATAACAATTAGCTATTCTCTCTGGCTTTCTTTTTACATGCAGAAAAGTATACATAAAATGCAGGGAAGGCTGTAAGCGAAAATTTATAATAATGTTCCATAAGATAGCATACAAACCATCAGGATTTCCAGATCAGATAAAATACATGATAACTCATCCTTTTAGTAGTTCTAAAGACATGCAGAAGTTGAAATATAATTTCCCATTAATGATTTTACTCTAAATATGGATATATTGCAGAATCCTGTCTTTTGCTCAACATAATAACATTTTATGCTAAAATATATCGGCCTGATTCTGGCCGTATTCCTACTATTATTGATGGCTGTAGTACTTATACGCACCTTGCTGATAAGTAAAAAAAACGTTATAAAAGTTGAACCGGTAATTCATGATATAATAATAAATTCTGCCGCTCAACGGCTTTCTAAAGCCCTTCAATTTAAAAGCATCACGGTTCAGGACCCTTCACTTCAAAATAATCAGGAATATGAGGGGTTTATTGAGCATTTACAAGTATCCTATCCGGGTGTTCATCAAACACTAAAAAAAGAACGCATAAATGATTACAGCCTGCTGTATCGTTGGCAGGGTGCAGACGAATCAAAAAAACCCATACTATTAATGGCACATTACGATGTTGTTCCCATTGAAGAAGGTACAGAAGAAAACTGGTTACATGATCCATTTTCAGGGACGATTTCTAATGATGGCTATGTTTACGGCCGGGGTGCTATGGATGATAAGGTTGGACTTATTTCCATTATGGAAGGTATAGAATATCTAATTTCAGAAGGCTATACACCTGGACGTACCATTTATTTCGCTTTTGGTCACGATGAAGAAACGGGGGGTGACCGCGGGGCATCAAAAATTGCTAAAGTTCTCAAAGACAGAAATCTCAGTTTCTCCTTTGTATTGGATGAGGGACTACCCATTGTTGAAGATATATTCGAAGGAATACAAAGTCCGGTTGCCTTAATTGGCATTGCAGAAAAAGGATATTTGAGCGTGGAACTGTCGGTAGAGAACGAAGGAGGGCACTCATCCATGCCACCTCAAAATACCAGCATTGGAATATTGAGCACGGCTATTGATAAACTTGATAATAATCCTGTACCGGGAAAATTATCTGACCTGCTGGCATTAACATTTGAGGCAATTGCACCGAAATTACCTTTTACCTACCGTATGGCATTTTCCAATCTCTGGTTGTTCAGCCCATTTGTTAAACGGCAATTAGATGCAATACCAGCCACCAACGCCGCTATGAGGACCTCCACGGCACCCACGATTTTTGAATCCGGCATTAAGGATAATATTATGCCGGTCTTTGCCCGGGCGGTTATAAATTTCAGGCTGCATCCCCGTGATGATATTTCAAGTATCATGGAGTATGTTCGTAATACTATTGATGACGAAAAAGTCAAAATCAATCTACTAAGCGGAGATCTTGAACCTTCCAGGATATCAAGCACAGAAGCTTTTGGTTATAAAGCTTTACAGCATTCAATCAATGAGGTTTTTACAGATATCGCTGTTGCTCCATCAGTCTTTTTGGCAGGAACTGATTCAAGGCATTATGAAGATATTGCTGATAATACTTATCGTTTCCGGCCAATAAGAGCGACCCATGAAGATTCTGAACGTATCCATGGCACCAATGAACGCATCAGCCTGAGCAATTTTGAAGAGATGATTCGCTTTCAGATACAAATGATACGAAATTCATCCAATAGATAAGCAAAATGTTGACCCTTGATTAGACTATCAGTATTCTTAAACCAATTTTAACAAATCTTTCACCCTACTACAAATTATTAGATTATGAGCGACAAAAAAGGATACGGATTACTTAAAGGGAAAAAAGGGCTGATTTTTGGAGCCCTGGATGACCGCAGCATTGCATGGAGGGTTGCCCTGGCATGTCACCGGGAAGGCGCTGAATTCGTCCTTTCTAACGCCCCTATCGCTCTACGGTTAGGACAATTAAATAGCCTTTCAGAAGAAACAGGCGCAGAAATATTACCTTGTGATGTTTCCAATGAAAAGGATGTAGAAAAACTTATGGAGCAAGTAAAGGAACGTTACGGCAAAATTGACTTTATACTTCATGCCATAGGTATGTCTCCAAATATCCGAAAGAACAGGGAATATGTAGATCTTGACTATAACTATTTTCAGCAATCTTTAGATATCTCAGCCTTGTCACTTCATAAAATATTGAATTATGCATACGACAAAACCCAGATATTAAATGATGGCGCCAGTGTAATTGCATTATCCTATATCGGTTCCCAACGAATTTTTTCTAAATATTCAGACATGAATGATGCCAAAGCACTCCTGGAAAGCATTGCCCGGAATTTTGGAAGCCGTGTTGCAGAAAAGGGCATCAGGGTAAACACCATTTCCCAGGGGCCAACTAAAACCTCTGCCGGCGCAGGTATCAAAGGCTTTGATGGCATGTATGACTTTGCTGAAAAATTGTCCCCTCTGGGAAACCCCACCGCCGATGAGTGTGCCGACTACTGCATCACCTTATTTTCTGATCTGACACGAAAAGTGACTATGCAGAATCTTTTTCATGACGGCGGTTTCTCAACAAACGGTATTAATGAAGAGTTGATGAATGATCTTGCTGAACTTGCCGGGAAGAAAATTGTATAGCTCCTTGCATACAGGAGGAGTATTTTTTGATATAATATAAGTGTTATGGACGATATCATTCTGGGTTTCGATCCGGGATCCCGGAATACGGGTTTTGCTGTTTTAAACAAACAGGGCAACTCATTTGAAGCTGTGGATTGCGGAGCCATAACATTGGCTCATCTTGATGACCATAGCGAACGGTTACAATTGCTTTATAGTAGTATCAAAAAGTTGATTCTGCTGCATAAACCTATCTCCTGCGCGGTGGAAACACCTGTTTATGGAAAAGACCCTTTAGCAATGCTCAAACTTGGCCGGGCTCAGGCAGCAATCATGCTGGCAGTGATTAATCAGGGAATACCGATATTTGAATATTATCCAAAATCTGTTAAGAAATCAATAACCGGAAGGGGAAACGCCGGAAAGGAACAAGTAGCATTTATGCTGCGTAAAATGATTATCATGCCCGAAAAGATTATGTCTGCCGATGCCACGGATGCTTTGGCAGTAGCATGGTGCCATCATCTAAATATAAGTTCTCCTGTACAGCTGGTTTCAGACAAGAAAAGAACTCATCAAAACCGCAGAGGCTCATCCTGGAGTGAGTTTGTCAGAGAAAATGAAGACCGTATTAAGAAATAATACCTTTATAGCAAAACAGTAATAAGGGAAATGAACTTAAAGAATCTTCAGAAACAATAAAATTTGGTGTAAAAGAGAAAAATGATCGCTTACATTCAGGGTAAACTGGTTCATAAAAATCCCGGTCAGGTGATTCTTGATGTATCAGGAATAGGCTATTCCATAAGAATCTCAGCACAAGCCTTTGGCACTTTACCCACATTGGGTGAAGAAATGAAGCTGTATATTCATCATCATTTCGCTGAAGCTGAACAAAGCCTGTATGGGTTCACCGGTACTGAAGATAAAAGTTTGTTTGAGTTGCTGATCACAGTAAAAGGTATAGGTCCCAAATTGGGGCTTACCATACTTTCAGGTATGAATGCTAATGAATTAACCAATACCATAATTCGACAGGATGTCTTGCAGTTGTCCAGGATATCAGGTATTGGTAAAAAAACAGCTGAAAGAATGGTACTTGAGCTTAAGGATAAACTTGGCGGCCTCACTTCGGCCGGCGGATCATCGTTAAATGGGTTAGTTCAAACGGAAACCGTTTCGGCACTTGAAGCTTTGGGCTATAGAAAGGCAGATGCTGAAAAAGCAGTCATTAAAGCAGTCAAATCATCTGATCATGCAATTGAAGACGTTTCTACATTATTAAAGGCCAGTTTAAAAGTGTTAGCTTAAACAAAAAACAACACTCAACTTAAATTGCTATCTTCTCCGAAGCACATGGTCATAAAAATTGCAGGAGGGATTTCTATGCTCCTGTAAAATTTTGTTCTTAATAAAGCCCTAGTAAGTGCTGTATCAGGATTTTTCCTGTAAACCTCTGCTTATATCTCAATTTATAATATGCTTGTAAACAATATAACTGAACTTATTGAAAAAAATCACCCGGAACTTATACGTATCCGTCGACAACTACATCAAAATCCTGAGTTAAGCTTTAAAGAATATAACACAACAAATTTCATTGCAGATTATCTTGAAAAACTTGGTTTTGAAGTATTACGTCCCTTAGAGACAGGATGCCTGGCTGTTATCGAAGGATCTACTAATTCCAAACGGGTTATTGCTTTGCGTGCTGATATTGATGCACTGCCGATTGAAGAAGAAGGTGATTACAAACAATCCTTTAAATCCCAGACACCTGGTGTTGCTCATTGTTGCGGTCATGATATTCATACTACAAATCTATTAGGTACAGCAAAAATTCTCAGTGAACTTAAAGGCCATATAGATGGTAAGATCATCCTGATTTTTCAGGCTGGAGAAGAAAAGCTTCCTGGAGGCGGACGATTACTTTCTGAAACAGGAATACTTCAGAAGCTTGGCGTTCAAACAGTTTATGGCTTACATACCGATCCAAGATTCAAACCAGGACAAATTGCATTAAAAGAAGGTCCCCTTATGGCCCGTCCTGATGAATTTGAGCTTAAAATATTGGGGAAAGGCGGGCATGCAGCAGCTCCGCATACTACTGTGGACCCCATTGTATTGGCTGCTCAAGTAGTGGGCGCTATACAAACTATTGTAAGCAGGTCGGTCGATCCTACTGATCCCGCTGTAGTGACTATAGGCAAAATAGAGGGGGGCTCAGCTCATAACGTTATATCTAGTAAAGTTACCATGCTTGGCACTATCCGAACCTTTGACAAAAAAATATCGGAGCTGATCAGCGAAAGAATTGAAAGTATTGCATCAGGTATCACGAAATCGGCCGGCGGTGATTATGAATTTTTTTATAATAAGGGTTATCCTGCTGTGATCAATACCCTGGATACAACTCAAAACGTTATTGAGACTGCAGAACAGTTTCCTAATACGGAAGTTATTGAATTAAATAAACCGGTTATGGCAGGTGAAGATTTCGCTTTTTACCAGCAGCATTTTCCCGGAACTTTTTTCTTTCTTGGGAGTGGAAGTGAAGAAACTGAATCCATCTATTCCTGGCACCACCCCAAGTATAATGCCGATGAGGAAAGCATGAAAACCGGTGTATCAGTTATGGTTGGATTGGCCCTCAATCTAAACAAAACTAGTTAATGAGCCTGGCTTTACACAATATCACAGGTCCTTTTTTTAAGCTGGATGCTGAAACCATGCAATCCGGCATTAGTGCGTCCCGAAAAAGTAGCAGGCGTCGGGTAATCCTTCCAATTCACCGTACCCAGGATGCTTTGGTACAACGAATGATAAACTTCCTGCAGACTGGTACATTTATTCGTCCTCATAAGCATCCTCTGGCTCATGCAGCTGAAAGTTTAATCTTGCTCAAAGGCTCTCTTCGTTTTTTTATCTTTGATGACATGGGGATAATTGATAAGCAATTTGATATGGATGAAAATGATAACATCAACCTCATTGATATTGAACCTCAAACCTGGCATAACTTCATTGTCACTAAACCCGATACCGTAATCTTTGAAGTTAAACGTGGGCCGTATGATCCGGAAACAGATAAGGAGTTCGCGGATTGGTCACCCGAGGAAGGAAGCCAAAAAGCATTGGATTTCCTTCGCTTTCTGGAGAAATAAATAATACAACAATAGCTTCTCCTACCTGTAACTTCCGAAGCTATTAACTTGATACCATTTTATGTAAAAATCAGGTGGTAAGGGATGCAAATTCTCTGGTTATCAGGTCTTATATTACTTCCATGAAAACCGCTAAATATATCGCTGATCGTATTCGTCTCTTCGTTGCAACCAAGCAATTCCAAACTGGAGAGGTTTTGCCGTCAACAAGAGTTTTGGGTAAGCAGCTCGATACCAGTTTCCATACCGTACGCAAAGCCTATCACATGTTGGCAGATGAAGGTCTTCTGCGTAGCGAAAAAGGGAAAGGCTTTATAGTGAACCGACAGAACACGATGCTTGATAAATCTGAAAGGCTGGATAAAGGCGCAGAGCAAATGCGGGCTCTGTTAGAAGAGCTTATCGGCTATGGCCTGGATGAAGATGAAGTTGAAAGCTTGTTTCAGGAACAACTCAGATTCATGGAATGGCCGGGGCGACTAGACAGTTGCGCCACCGTAGGGTACACTAATGAACAGGGCCAAATATTATCAAGAGCTATCCAAAAACAGGTTGGTGTTAAAAGTTCCGTGATTACCAATGCTCAATTGAACAAATCCGTTAATTTCGATGCTCTTTTTGTTCCTATACCCTTTTTTCGCAGATTCAGGGAACAAACCGACAACATTTTGCTCCTTCCTGTTTTTTATAATATTGATTCCGATTTGCTGATTTCCATCGTCGAACGCTCGGATATTCAGACAATAGGTCTGGTGACAGCTGAGGAAGAAACCATTCCTTTTCTAATTGATGAACTTAAACTGAACCTGAAGTTCCAGGGTTCCATTATGGCCGGATCAACTTATGGAAAATCACTTCCACTTTTGGTACGTGAAGTGGATATGGTAATCTACACATACGCTTCTGCATCCCTAATCGAAAAACAGGTACCGGAAAGTAAAAGACTGAAGATAGAATATATTCTGCATAATCGAACTGCCGATCTTATCAGAGCTGAATTGTGGGATCAATAGATATCCAAACCTTTATCTCCATAAGGTGAGTATCATTTATTAATCTTTCTTTGTGTATTAAAAGCAATGTAATTACATTTACCAAGAGAGAGTAAAATCAACACACAAGATTGAGGCGACAGAATGAGAATCATCCTTTGGATATTAGGAATTGTAGTAGGCGTATTTTTAATTGCATTAATTGCACTAAATATTTACTTCACAAATGAAAGACTTCAAAACCTGATAGTTCCTCAACTTCAGGAAACTGCTGGTCGGGAGATCACGATTGAAGAAATGTCGTTTTCATTTTTTAGAACCTTTCCGAACTTCGGCCTGGTAGCTGATAACATTCTGGTTCCTGATGATCAGGGAGGCACTTTAGCTACCCTGCAGCAGATGGTACTTTCCTTAAATATCTTCCCCTACTTTACTAATAATGAAATCCGTATTTCCCGCCTTGATCTGGATCAGCCTGAAATGATGTATATCGTTTTTGAAGACGGACGAACCAACCTCGATGAATTACTTGCTCATATGGCAACGGAGGAAGATACCACCGAGGCAGAACCCATGGATTTTGACCTCCGGCATATGTTCATCAATAATGCAAGGATTACGTACGATGATCGAATGAGCGGTAATCAAGTTATGCTTGGGGGGCTCGACTCACAAATATCACTTCGATTTGCTGAAAGGCTGGAAACAAGCATGTCTGCTGATATTCGGAACTTAACCTATCTGGCACAAGAAGAGGAATTAATAAGTGATATGCAGTTAAGCTTTGAAACTGCGGGCGGTTTAGATTTTGATGATGAAATACTCACAATTGATTCCGGCAATCTAAACATCTCAGGACTTGCCCTCACTCTTTCAGGGACCGTCTCACAATGGAGTGCTGAGAACATGCTGGTCGATCTGATCTTTGCCTCCGATTCCGATGATTTTGCATCACTACTGGATATGGCTCCTGAAACCTACGATGATCAGCTTACCGGGGTAGAGACTAACGGCAATTTATCTATTGCAGGCACAATTTCCGGTGAGGCTGGCCCCGATATAATACCTGCTTTTCAATTCGTCTTTTCCGTAGAAGATGGCTATCTGAAATATCCTGATGTGGATGATCCCATACATAGCATTAATATGAATATTGAGGCGACTAATGACTTTATTAATATCCAAAGTTTAGGAGCCCTGGCTGGAGATAATCATGTTTCTGCGTTTGGGGAAATTCGTCAGCCGCTTGAAGACAATGCACGGTTTGCAATAAATCTTGCGATGGATGTGGATCTTGCTTCTGTACGAAACTTTTATCCATTAGAAGAAGGCATGGAACTGTCAGGCATGCTAAATATGGAATCGGTTGCCGAAGGACTTATAAACGAGATAACTCAGGCTACATTTGATGCAGAGATAAAATTGCAAGATGGTTTTGTTAAGATGGAAGATGTGAATGAACCCATACATGATATAAATATAGCCATGTTGTTAAGCCAGGAACGTGCAGATATTCAGTCTTTTTCAGCCAGGGCAGCTGGGAATGCACTTGATTTAAGTGGCATTATCGAGCAACCATTCATTGAGGACCAGACTGGTTTTAATTTGAATGCTAATCTTGATCTTGATCTTGCAACTATTAAGGATTTCTATCCCATAGACGAAGATACACTCATGCTCCGCGGCAAGCTTACCGCCTCAGGTTCGGCCCAGGGCCGGTTAAGTGATGCACAGAATGCCGCTACTGATTTTCAACTGGTTTTAGCTAATGGTTACATTCATCATCAAAGCATTGCACATCCCATTGAGGACCTTTCTTTTGAATCTACCGTTAATAATAATTATGTAGACATACATAATGTGTCCCTCAAATCAAGTAATAACAGTTTGACGGCCTCAGGGCGTATTAATAATTATTTGAGTGATAATATATCTGTTGATATTCAGGCAGATTCAGAATTTGACCTTGCCCAGGCAGAGGAATATTATCCTATGGAGGATGGCTATGATTTATCAGGGATGGTTCAAACAAACCTAAAGGTTACAGGACCCATAAATTATATGGAAGATCTGATATTACTAGGCAACGTAAGCCTGAGAGAGGTTAATGTTGCAGGTGAAGAGTTAATGCAACCTATTACAAATTTGAATGCTACCCTGAATTTCAGTGAAAACCAGGCTGACTTGGAGAACTTCACCATGTATATGGGTGAATCTGACTTTAGCTTGCAGGCTACGTTACTCAATTATATGGCTCTTACTTATGAAGCCGGAGAAGTCGAACCAGCGGTATTGACTGGAACGTATCATAGTCAACATCTTAATATGGATGAACTTTACGATGCCGAAGCTGAAGAAGAACCTTTTCCTATCGAACTTCCAAATCTGGTTACTGAACTCACGGCTACCATTGATACCATTACTTTTATGGGTATGAACGCATCAAATATTTCCGGCCGTGCAGAAACGGATCCTATGACGATCTCCATGCCGGAAGGTTCAATGGATATTTTTGGCGGAAATATCAGCGGTGCTTTTGTTTGGAATATACCCGATCCTGAACATACGAACATAACCTTTCAGGGAAGCCTGAACAATCTCAGGGTTGAATCATTTTTTGAAGAGTTTCAACTCGGTGGCGCCCTAAGATTACATGAATTTGCTAATGGCAATTTTAATGCAGAAACCGAGTATTATACCGAGCTTGATGTTTTTTTAAATCCAATAATACCAACAACTGAAGCCACGGGCAATTTTGGAATGGATGAAGCGGAGTTACAAAACCATCCTATTCAGACTGCTTTATCATCACTTTTGAGGGCTGATGACATCAGGGATCTATCACTTGATGAATGGACAGCTAATTATAACATTAGTGAAAGTATTCTTAGCCTCGATAACTTCAACATCACCAGTCTTGATATGGGCTTGACCCTGGAGGGCACCCATAATCTCGAAACAGATGAACTAAACTTTAATGGACAGCTTAGGATGCCTGAACGATTCGCCGACAATCTTGGCAGACTTATTACCAGTCAGGGTGCCGAAGCATTGAAAGATGAAGATGGTTTATTAACGATACCTCTTCAGATTGGAGGCACATCAGAGAATCCACAGCCTACTCTCGATAATGGCAAAATTGAGGATGTACTCTCTGATTATCTTCGATCTAGAGCTCAGGACGAAGGTCGTGATGCCGTTCAGGGAATATTAAACCGGTTCCGGGATAATTGAACCTTAGGCTGCTTCAATTTTATCATTTACAGTCTTACCATTTTTAGCCTTGCTCGAAATAGCCTGATGCTTCCTGATGAGATCACGGTAACAATAACCACTGTCTTTAATGGTACGCTCGAGTGTCTCGTAATCAACATGGATCATACCAAACCTCTTGCTATAGCCTCTTTCCCATTCAAAATTGTCTAAAAGTGACCAGGCATAGTAGCCTCTGAGATCAACTCCATCACGGATAGCTTTGGCACATGCTTCTAAATGTGATTTTAAGTAATCCGTTCTAAGCTGGTCTTCAACCCGTCCATCAACTACAGGATAATCATAAGCGGAACCATTTTCAGTTACATATAATGGAACTTTACAGGTATCATAAACCCACTTCAGAACGTCGTAAAGTCCATCAGGATAAACCTGCCAATCCATTTCTGTTACTATCCCTTCAGGTGGCAAGGTTTGAGCATCCAGAAAGCCATCCTTAGCAGCAACAGCAACATTCCTTCGATAGTAGTTCACTCCGAGAAAATCAATGGGTACCACAAGATTAGTCAGTTCATCGTCAGACCATTTCATCCCATGGGGTCCAAACAGGGTATTTGCGGATTCGGGGATCGTTCCTTTAAACCAGGGTTCAACAAATAGGTTGTTATGATAATCATGAAGTTTATTCATGGCCATTATATCAGCCGGAGAATCTGAATCGGCATCAAACTTAGTAAAATCACAGGTAACCCCGAGCATGTGGTCGGGATTTACAGATCTCATACGACTGATTGCTTTAGAACTAGCAAGTAGTATATTCTTGTATGCTTTGGCTGCATAACCTAAATCTTTGATACCCGGAGCGTGTATTCCTGAGATCATTCCCAGATGCATAAACACCCAGGGCTCATTAAGTGTAATCCAGTCTGTCACACGATCACCCAATGCTTTATTCATGACGACTGAATAATGGGCAAAGGCATCAATGATGCCGGGGTTGGTCCACCCGCCTTTGTCCTGTAGAGCCTGAGGAAGGTCCCAGTGATACAAAGTAACCATGGGTTTTATTCCGGCTTCTATTAATTTGTCAATGATATTGGAATAAAAATCCAGGCCTTTTTGATTAATCTCACCTTCACCCTCAGGCATTATACGCGGCCAGGAAATAGACAAGCGATAGGCTTTCAAACCCAGCTGCTTCATCAGTTCAATATCTTGCTCCCATAATTCATAATGATTACAAGCCAGATTGGCATGGTCGCCATTTAAGATGGCACCTTTACGCTGAATGAAATCTGTCCAGATACTCGGACCGGCTCCGTCTACCAAAGGATGACCTTCGATCTGAAAGGAAGATGTGGCAGCACCAAATAAAAAATCAGCTGGGAATAGTTTAGTATAGGGCAAAATTTGAGGTCTAATGTGAACAATAACTGTTTATATAAAACAGCGTAAGTTCAATATTATTACCTCTTAATTAAAAGATATTTACACTCTTCTTAAGTTTTTGGCATCCAAAAGAATTCTCAGCCTAAAATATATTGCGCCCCAAAAAAGCCCTGCAAAGGGTTGCTTCATCAATATATTCCAATTCTGATCCCATAGGGATTCCGTGAGCGATCCGGGTTACTTTGATCTCCAGTGGCTGTATGAGTTTATTGATATAATAGGCTGTCGCTTCGCCTTCTGCATCAGGGTTAAGAGCCAGGATGACTTCCGTGATACCCTCACCTCCATTAACCCTTGCCAACAGTTCTCGAATACGAATATCATTTGGACCAATACTATCAAGAGGAGATATTACACCACCCAGAACATGATATCTACCTTTGAATTCATTGGTTTTTTCGATTACATAAACATCTTTGGGTTCTTCTACCACGCAAAGACTGGAAGCATTGCGCTTATGACTGGCACAAATACCACAGGGATCATCATCCGTAATATTGAAGCAAATAGAACAATTCTTTATTGATTTTTTAAGTTCAAATATAGACTCTGCCAGTTTGAATACATGGTCATCACTTTGCTTAAGCAAATGCATAGCAATTCTCTGAGCAGATTTCCTGCCCATACCCGGTAGTTTGGCAAGTTGCTCTATGGCAGTTTCTAAAGTCTCGGAAGTAAGGTGCAAATCTCTTTATAGAAGTAAGAAAAAAGGTTTTTATATATGTATGTGATCTAACAAAAAGAAGACTTTTAGAAGCCCATCTTACCCAGGTCCATTCCTCCCGGCATTCCGCCAGGTAACATACCTTTTGTCATTTCAGCCATTTTTTCGCGTGAAACTTCTTCGGCTTCATTTAGAGCTTTATTGACTCCGGCAATAATCAAATCTTCGAGCATCTCCGCATCATCCGGATTGATTATATCTTTATCCAGTTTAAGAGCAATAATCTCTTTATTTCCATTAGCGGTAACCTTCACCATACCGCCACCGGCTTCGGCCTCTATTTCAAGTTCGGAAAGTTTGCTCTTTGCATCTTCCATCATTTTTTGGAATTCGGTTAATTTCCCGAACAAATCAGCCATATTTTGCATTATGCATCCTTATTTAATAATTAATATTCTAATTCTGCTCCAAATAATTCTACAATAGTTCGAAGTATCGGATCCTTTTTTTGAAGCTCTTTAAAATGCCTGTAAGGATCTAACGTTTCCCCGCTCTCTATAGTTTGTTTCAAAACAGGTTGGAAACGTAGTTTTTGGCCGGTAATCTTATTAAAAGCATTGCTGAATATCCGCTTGTTTTCCTCAATGGTTTCATTTGTAAAAGCATCCTGACATTCCAGGAATAAAATACCATCTTTCAGTTCAACAGGTTTAACCCGCTGGAGAGTAAAATATAGCACTTTATCCATTTTCTCATAGATTCCCTCAAGATATTTATCCCATACCTCTTTTGCATGGTGAAGATAAAATGGTTTTCCGGCTTCACTGACTGAACCAGACACACTTTCATCTTTAGGTAAATAATGATTCTCAGGTTTTGCTTTAGGTGCCAGTGCCAGGTTTCCGCTAATGGAACCATTATAAACTTCATCCACCTCATTAGATGATTCGTACTTCTCACCCGGTTCTTTATTGACCTTTGAAAGCTTGCTATTTGGACGCTTAAGCGAGGGCTTACCAAATAGGCTTACCTCGTCATTGGTCTGCTCCTGATCAACTGAGGGTGCGGGGGAATTGGAAGAGTTAGTGTTTGTCGGTTTTGTTGTCGATTGTTGTGACGATATATCTTCTTCTGGATTTGTCTTAGCAGATGAAGATGATGGCGATTTAGCACTGGGTGTGATATCAGGCTTTTTAGGTTCTTCTGACTGGATTTTTTTTAGTTCCTGCAGTTCATTTATAAGTTGACGCAGGCCTCCCATCCTCTCCATATGAATAAGCTTAAGAATTGCAATCTCAAAGTGTATCCGCGGCTGTCGGGCTTCCCGGATTTTAAATTGTACATCATTAATGATATGAAGCATACGCATCAGATCATCCGTGTCAAATATTGTAGCCGCATCCTGATAGCGTGATTTTGTTTCCTCTGATGCCTCAATTAAATATACATTTCGGGTGTCTCTGGCCAGATATAGATTCCGAAGGTGTTCGGTCAGAGTGGACAAGAACTCCTGAATATCGTATCCCTCCTGTAACAGATCATTGATCAGTGCCAGCCCGGCATTGGCGTCTTTTTTTTCCACGGCATCCATCAACACAAACATATGGTCAGTGCTTACAACATTAAGAGCACTGAACATTTCTTTCTGCTTAATGTCATTTCCACAGAAAGCTATTGTCTGGTCCATGATACCCAAAGCATCACGCAGAGAGCCATCCGCTTTTTTTGCAATGACATGTAAAGATTCATTATCAATTGTGATGTTTTCGGTTTTGCAGATAGCCTCTAACCTGGCTACTATCTCCTCAACCCGAATGCGACGAAAATCAAAACGCTGACACCGGGAAAGAATCGTTGGAAGCACTTTATGGGGTTCGGTAGTCGCAAAAATAAAGATAACATGTTCCGGGGGCTCTTCAAGCGTTTTCAGCAGAGCATTGAATGCCTGCTTGGTGAGCATATGAACCTCATCAATAATGTAAACCTTGTATCGTCCGCTTTGGGGCTTTATTCGTATGCGTTCCCGAAGCGCATGCACATCTTCTACTTTATTATTTGATGCGGCATCAATTTCGATGATATTTAGGGTGTTATTTAAAGCCTCTCCGTCAACAGTTTCATCCACCTCATTAATGGTACGGGCAAGCACGCGAGCCATCGTAGTTTTCCCTACACCACGCGGTCCACAAAACAAATAGGCGTGATTGAGGCGGTTCTGCTCGATCGCATTTTTCAGAGTACTGCTCACATGTTCCTGGGAGACAATATCCTCAAAATTTTTTGGTCTGTATTTTCGGGTAAGTGCCTTATATTGATCAGCCATCGGGGATTGTAAGCAGTTTTAGGTTTAATCTCTAAGATATAAAAATCATCCGGTAAAATAAGGAGCGATTTTTCTTATACTCACAAGTTAAATCTCAATCACACACAATTCTTCGAGTGATCATTTTATTTAAAATCCATTCTTTTATTTCCATTAATCTATCATTTATTGCAGGCTTTATAAAAGCGCTTTTAATTTCATTAAAAAAAAACATATGTTAACAGCTTCGTAAAACATGTCGAATTACTTACTCATTTTACTTTACAATGGAAAATAAAGCAAAAGCTTACTGGTCAAGAAACCTTCGCTATTTGATTATCCTGTTAAGCATCTGGTTTTTGGTTTCCTATGGTTTTGGCATCCTCTTTGTTGATCAATTGGATTCCATTAAAATAGGTGGTTTCAAATTAGGTTTTTGGTTTGCTCAACAAGGATCACAATTTGTATTTGTAATCCTGATTTTCATCTACGTGAGGCTAATGAATAACCTGGATAAGGAATTTGGTTTCGATGAACTATAGAATCTACAACTGA
>JBBDQY010000067.1:0-63879 GCA_040905745.1 Balneolales bacterium | reverse complement strand
CTACAACTGACTATTATATCACTGAATAACTATGACTATACAAACCTGGACATTTATCATTGTCGGCTTAACCTTCTTGTTATATATAGGGATTGCCGTATGGGCTAAAGCGGGGTCAACACGTGATTTTTATATTGCTGGTGGTAATGTTCACCCTCTGGCCAATGGATTGGCCACAGCAGCAGATTGGATGTCGGCTGCATCCTTTATTTCCATGGCGGGTCTAATCGCATTTATAGGCCGTGATGGGGCTGTCTATCTCATGGGATGGACAGGGGGCTATGTACTTCTGGCTTTATTATTGGCACCCTATCTTAGAAAATTTGGCAAGTTCACGGTACCGGATTTCATAGGCGACCGGTATTATTCAAGTTCAGCAAGGCTAGTAGCTATCATTTGCGCCGTTTTCATATCGTTCACTTATGTTGCGGGGCAAATGCGGGGAACCGGCATTGTATTTTCAAGGTTTCTCGATGTTGGCATAACGGAAGGTGTGATGATCGGGATGTTGATTGTCTTTCTGTATGCTGTACTTGGCGGCATGAAAGGCATAACCTATACCCAGGTAGCTCAATATTGTGTCCTGATCTTTGCTTATATGGTACCTGCCATTTATATCTCTATTATGATGACCAATAACCCTATTCCCCAAATTGGGTTTGGCAGTGTTCTTGCTGACGGATCAGGCCTAACTCTTCTTGAAAAACTGGATGGATTAAGTACAGACCTTGGATTTGCTGCCTATACATCAGGGAAGAAATCAACAATAGATGTATTTTTCATCACAGCGGCTTTGATGGTGGGTACTGCTGGCCTTCCTCATGTTATCGTCAGGTTCTTTACCGTTCCAAAGGTCAGGGATGCCCGGCTGTCAGCCGGTTATGCATGTATCTTCATCGTTTTACTCTATAGCACAGCCCCTGCTGTAGCCGCATTTGCCCGCGCTAATCTAATTGAAACGGTAGATCAGGCTGAATATGACGAAGTCCCCCCTTGGTTTACGAATTGGGAAAATACAGGATTACTTGTTTTTGATGATAAGGTTGAAGATGGAATTATTAATTATTCAGCTGATCCGGAAGCAAACGAGCTTCATATAGATCCCGATATTATGGTGCTGGCAAATCCCGAAATCGCTAATCTTCCCAATTGGGTGGTTGCTTTGGTAGCTGCGGGAGCATTGGCCGCAGCTCTTTCAACTGCCGCGGGTTTGCTTTTAGTTATATCTACGGCTGTTGCTCATGATCTTGGCAAACGTACCTTATTCCCAAATATAACTGAAAAGGGTGAATTAAATTTAGCACGTATTGCAATAGGCGCTACTGTTCTTGTGGCCGGATACTTTGGAATTAATCCCCCTGGTTTTGTCGCTCAAACGGTGGCTTTTGCCTTTGGTCTTGCAGCTTCTTCTTTTTTTCCTGCTATTATGCTTGGCATATTCTATAAACGGATGAATAAAGAAGGTGCAGTAGCTGGAATGGTTGTTGGGATCACTTTAACAGCCAGCTATATCATCTATTTTGCCTTCATGAATCCCGCTTTAAATAATGCTGACTATTGGTGGTTTGGTATATCACCGGAAGGTATAGGAACCGTAGGAATGCTTCTTAATTTCCTGGTAGCTATAATAATCTCCAGATTTACCACGCCTCCTCCACAGGAAATACAGGAACTTGTTGAAACCATACGTATCCCTAGAGATTTGGTTGAAGAACAGGAAAAGATGAGCTAATAATGAAAATTCATTATTAGCTCAACCTTATTATTGAGAAGAGCCGAATTTAAAGTAGAACTGACCGTGAAGAGTTCTGTACATGATGTTCTTCTGGCCTTGAGGGCCATGCTCATCGGCTCTTCTGAATTTTGTCCCAATAGGGCTGATTCCATGCATTAATGATATATCACCTTTTGGAAATGGAGGATCTGTATTATCATTAACCTTATCAACTGCCGGTTCCGGTGTAAGCATATGCAAATACATGCCGGGGTTGGAAAAAACAATGGTAATGGGCTGTTCATCTGTATCAATTTCCGCCCAGTACATATCAGAATGATAACCTTTAAACTCTGGATAATCCCATCCTTCTCCTGTAATGGTATTATTATATTCCTTCTCCCAAACTCCTATTTGCTGTCCTTTTAGCCTGTTTTTCCAGACACGAAACGGCCCTTTACCCAGCCAT
This sequence comes from Balneolales bacterium, assembly GCA_040905745.1. GTDB lineage: Bacteria > Bacteroidota > Rhodothermia > Balneolales > Natronogracilivirgulaceae > JBBDMU01. The sequence continues at coordinate 61,696 of JBBDQY010000067.1, read as the reverse complement.
TTCATCCCATTTATTTTTTCTTCCGGATAATTAAATGATAATCCGAAGAAATCATGGGTACCGCGTTGGGATACATCATAATTGAATTTCAACCAGCCGTTTTGCTGTAACGTCCACGTAGCACGTAAATAGTCTCGCCCATCCTCCCAGTTTACTTTTACAACCTGCTCTCCCTCGGTAAGTTCAATACTCTCCAGAGGAAAATTTTGATCATTAAGAATGGGGCCTTCAGTTAAGGAGATTATATCCTGACCATTTCGGATTTCTTCAATTAATCCGGTCGTTTTGCTGAATTTCACAGACAAATTGTCATTTTCAAGTATAATTTGCTGATTTCTTTCTTCTGAAGTTGGTTTATTCACATTACTAGCAGACACTATGTTTTCTGCCATCTTTTCCGGCAAAGTAATAGGCCAGGACCACGTAAATATTTCTCTTCCATGAGGATCAGTTGCCTTTAAATATAAGGCATCATGCTGAGCCCAGTTATTTGGAAGGTTAAGATTCAGGTAATCAGAAAGTCCGGGCTCAACGGATGGTGCATTAATTTTTCTGCTTTGGCGGGAAATTGGATTTGCAGAATCATCCTCCGGTCCCGGAAAATCAACTAATTGCCATTCAAAATTAATCTGCTCGAGATTGGTAAATGAGAAATGATTGTTCATTAATAATTTACCTTCAAATGTTTCAGGCAAAAAATCTCTGTCCGTAAAACTAACCGGAGACCATATTTCTTTTACTGTTGAGTAACTACCCCCTATTTCACGATAAGGACCTAAAATTCCATCGGCAGCGTGATTGCCATCAGTATCAATAATATTATCAAGATCTGTTCTAACAATACCCTGATCAATTAAATCCCAAAGAAACATTCCTGCTGAAAGTGGTTTTGACAGCATAAGATTCCAATGGTCATCAAGGCCGGCACCATGTCCCCCGTCATAAAGACCGTGAAGAAATTCCGTAGGAAGAAAAACTTCATAACCATTATAAAAACTACCCATCCCATACCCAAAGGGTCTGTAATGATTATTATCAACATCGCGAAAAATCTGGATTGGGTGAATCAGGGGGCGTTTTTGAATATCATATAAATAATAATCATCGACCAAATCCATATTATGTCCACGTTCATTGCCATTTGCCCAAATTACTACACTTGGATGATTGACATCTCGTGTGACCATTGATTTGACAAGCGGCCTACCTATTTCAGTATCATAGGCCGGTTCCTGCCATCCGGCAAGTTCATCAATTACATAGAGGCCGAGTGAATCACACACTTCAAGAAAATGCTTATCGGGTGGATAATGCGACATCCTGACAGCATTCATATTCATGTCTTTCATCATGTTGACATCTTTAATACTCAGATCTTTACTCGTGGTTCGACCCGATTCAGGCCAGAAGCTATGCCTGTTGATACCGCGGAACATAATTTTTTCACCATTGATATAAAACCCATCCTGAGGTTTCAACTCAACTGTACGGAAACCGAAGCGCTCTTCGACCTTATGTAACGTTTCTCCAGCGTTGTCTGTTAAAGTCAATTCCAACGTATACAAATTAGGCCATTCGGGGCTCCATAATTCAGGATCCTGAAAACTAGTTTCGAGAATGAACTTATTATCATCATCTGCTTGACCTACGGAAAATGGACTTCCTTGATTGGTGCCATCAAGAGTTTTGATCTGACCCTGTATTTTTCTGTCTCCCTCTGTATTCCCAGCGAATACATGAGCGGTTAAGTTACCATCAGCGCCGGCGTCGATTGCTACCCTTTCAATATATTCTTCAGGCTTTACTTGAAGATAAACCGGTCTGAATATTCCACCAAAAACCCAATAATCTGCACGTCTTTCAGCCAGGTTGATTGATAAATTGGAAGACATTTTACTGACTTTTACTTCCAGCTGATTTTCTGAGTCATAATCCAGAAGATCTGAGATATCATATTTGAATCTGTAGAATGAGCCTTGATGGATGGGGCCTGCAAGCTCGCCGTTAATTTTGACTTCCGTATCGGTCATTGATCCTTCAAAAACGATCTCAACCATTTCCCCCTCCCAATCACCCGGTACATTAAACGAATGTCGATATGTGCCCACTTCATGACCTTTTTCTTCCAGTTCAACATGACCATAATCATACTGGCCAAATCCTTCCAACTCCCATTGGGAGGGCACGGGTATGGTAGTCCATTCACCACTTTTTCTACCCTCGGAAAGGTAAAACTCCCAATCCACCGTTTGATCCATCCCTGTTCCTGACAGATAATGCTGAATGGTTTCCTGGGCAGACAATTTCTGTCCAAATAGTAATAATAATGATGCAACAAGAACTAAAAATGACTTCGGAAAGAATATATTCATGATATTTGTTTTAGAAAAGAACTAAATAGAGAGTAATTATATAGGTCGTTTTATAATCACCTGTTGTACAATTTGCAATGAAGATGTAACATAATGAAATATTATATAGCTAATCAATAAGATAATATAAAAGAAATTGGACTTTTGTTATGTACTCAATATGATTTTACACTTTAAGTCATTTATCCCGGTAACATATATTAACTAGCAAAATCATTCTTCTAGTCAAGAAACGGTGAAATTAGGATATCCCTTCCATAGTACCGTTCGCAGGCTGAAGTGCGAAAGTTAACAATTGATCTTTTGTTACACTCATAGTATTCATAATATATAATAACCATTAGAAGTTTTATCGAAGGCAATTTTACTGGATTGTTCGACATGTTTTTGAACCTGAATTTTGAAAATTATCAGTCTGGCAACTCCAATAATCAACCCCTACCCTGGCTTTATACAAGTCCCATACCCAGGGGCTTTGCACCAGGCTTGAGTAAGACTTGCCTTGGACAAGGTCCCCTAAAAATGGGGGGGGTGCTTTGAGCTAAAAATATCGATTGAAGACTACGTTTCTGTCCCGACAACCTCACTATTTTTCGATCCTGCTATAGGCATATTGCTACAGGAAAATTCGAAACCTTCATCTTATAAAAAAACATCTAATGAAAAGAAATATAACTTTGCGTATGGTTTTAAATATGATCTTTCATTTATCTGAAACAACTAAAACAGATCTTCGAGTCCCTTATTTCTATACACACCTTCCAACATAATATGGGATTGAGCGTGAGTTTCGGCAGGCTCCAAATGGATGGTCACAACAGCGTCACCTTGAATGGCTTTCATAATACGGTGTTCCAGCATAGTAGCTTCATCATGTGCTTTTTGTAATTTTATATCCTTTGCGAAGAGGGCATGAAATTCTATCCAGGTAGTTTGACCTGTGGTTCGATGACGCAGATTATGAGTGCTTATAATATCATCAGGAAGGTCATTTTCAAGTATTCTTTTTATAACTATATCTTTTTCAGGATCACGGCTATCCATTAATCCTTTTAGCGAATAGCGGATTAACTTGATACCTTCATAAATAATATATGAGGCCACTAATAGAGCTACCAATGCATCAAGAATCATCCATCCGGTGAACTTAATTAACAATAGGGTCAATACTACACCTCCACTGGTATAAACATCTGTAAGCGTGTGTTTACCGTTGCCTGTCAGAATCATGTTATTTTCTTCACGGCCAACTTTAACCAGATAACGACCCAGTATCAGATTGATAATTCCTGGTAAAAGGATCAGTCCGATACCATAATCAAGGTTTACCAAAACTGCACCGGTGAGGAGGTTATTAATGGACTGATAAATAATGGCTAAACCAGCAACAAGAATAAGCAAACCTTCAGATCCAACGGCAAAAAAACCAATCCGTTCATGACCATAATGATGGTCATCATCAGGTGGTTTGATACTGAGGTAAACACCCCAGGTTGAAAAGCTAACAGCGAATAAATGAACGAAAGACTCCAGGGCATCGGTTAAAACGCTATTTGAACCCGTTATGATAAAGCCACTAAATTTTAATGCAAATGCCAAAAATGAAACAAACAGACTTATTTTAATTGCTTTTTGGCTTCTCCTATTCATATTAACTGGGTGATATTTAATGGGTAATTTATTTATGCTACCATTTCTTCTATGATCAGTAGCCTCACTTCTCCAATAAACTTTGTATTTTTAAATATACTAGGTAAGAATGTATGATTTTCAAGTTCTTTACAAAAAGTTATTACTTCATTAATGGCCATTATGGCTAAATAGATTCAAGTTTGGACAATATCAACGAAAAGCATCGGCTTATTTTTGAAACAGTCGCAAAAGCGGGTGAGCTTTGTGGCCAACAGGTTTATGTCATTGGTGGATACGTAAGGGATTACTATCTTTGCAGGATCAGGGAAGCAGCAGCCGATATGGATTTTGTAACATTAGGATCAGGTATTGCGCTTGCTCAAAAAGTTGCCGACCTATTAAATACAAAAGATGTCGCCATTTTTAAAAACTTCGGGACTGCTCATGTTCGCTTTGATAGCTTTGATCTTGAATTTGTAGGAGCACGTAAAGAAAGTTATGAACGTGGGTCACGTAAACCAATTGTAGAGAATGGAACTTTAGAGGATGACCAGCTTCGCCGTGACTTTACCATTAATGCATTATCATGGTCTCTGAACAAAGATGATTTTGGTAAGCTTTGTGACCCTTTCGGGGGATTGGCTGATCTTGAGGCAAGGCTGATTCGTACACCTGTTGACCCGGATATCACATTTAATGATGACCCCCTTAGAATGATGCGCGCCATTCGTTTTGCTACGCAATTAGGCTTTGACATAGTTGACGAAACATTCGAAAGCATTAAGAGATCAGCAAAACGAATCGAGATCATTTCGCAGGAACGTATCTCTGATGAACTTAATAAAATTATACAATCACCCATACCTTCGGTTGGGTTTGCCCATCTTTTTAAGACAGGATTACTAGAGATAATATTCCCTGAACTGTACAATCTTCATGGTGTGGAGGAAATTAACGGTATACGTCACAAGGATAATTTTTGGCATACCTTACAAGTACTGGATAATGTTGCGTCAGAATCAGAGAACTTGTGGCTGCGTTGGGCGGCTATATTGCATGACATTGCTAAACCTGCAACTAAGCGATTTGTTCCGTCGGTTGGGTGGACTTTCCACGGACATGATGCCTTAGGGGTCCGTTATACCAAAAATATATTCCGTAGATTCACACTGCCCCTGGATGAAAGGTTGCGTTATGTACAGAAACTAGTGAAACTGCACCTGAGGCCAATTGCGCTGGTTGATGAAATTGTTACTGATAGTGCTATCCGCCGATTGATTGTTGAAGCTGGAGATGATCTTGATGATCTAATGAAGTTATGCCGGGCAGATATTACTTCGAAAAACGAGAGTAAAGTAAGGCAATACCTTACTAATTTTGACTTTGTAGAGCAAAAAATTAATGAAGTAGCAGAAAAAGACCGTCTTCGAAACTGGAAGCCACCCATTTCAGGCGATGAAATCATGAATACACTAAAACTAAAACCCGGTCCTGAGGTAGGCACGATTAAGAAAGCCATAGAAGAAGCTATCATGGAGGGTGAAATACCTAATGAGTATCAGGCTGCTTATAATTATATGTTAAAGATTTATGACCAAAAAACTGCTAAGGACAAAAACTAAGGTTGCCCGTGGCTATTCTCCATCACATCAATTTTAATAAAGTGATAAATATTAATTGTCAAACGATACTTCTTTTTGGTAACTACAGAATTAGATCAAACTGAGTGGATTGCCCACTCCTACGGTAAAATAAACCTCGGCCTACAGGTTATCCGGAAATTGCCCACAGGATATCATGAAATTATTACAGGTATCTGCTTTATAGATTGGTCTGATAGGTTTTCTGTAAAAAAATCTAATCAGGCTTTGCTTCAAATGTCAAACAAATCAATTCCTACTGACGACAGCAATTTGATCAACAAAGCAATTAAGCATCTCAGCCAGTATGTTAATTATACCGGACATCACCAGATTAAAGTTGATAAAAGGATACCCGCCGCCGCCGGGTTAGGTGGAGGTAGCAGCAATGCAGCTTTAATTTTAAAGATGATCAATAGGATTGAAAAGTTAGGTTTATCCGATAACGGACTTGCCGATTTATGTTCAGGCATAGGTGCTGATGTACCCTTATTTCTAAGAGGTCAAACAGGCATAGCTTCCGGTATAGGCACAACGATCAAGCCTTTAGACATTCAGCCAAATTACTGGATACTCGTAGTAGTTCCAGATATAAAATCGAGTACAGCAGAAGCGTATCAATACTGCATCCCTAACGACGAACCTGATTTTGACCTGGAATCACTTTTGGTCGAAGACCCTGAGGAGTGGCGTGGGTTATTACAGAATGATCTGGAAACAAATGTAATTCAACAGTACCCATTAATCGGTGATTTACGAGACCAATTATATGATTTTGGCGCTCTTTATGCAGCCATGAGCGGAAGTGGTTCATCCGTATTTGGCCTGTTCGAGCAGGAGTTGCTGGCCGGGGAAGCATTCAACACGCTCACGGATTTAGGGTATAAAGCCAACCTCACCCCTCCAAAATTTAAACCTGATTTATTGGTATATGAAAAAGCGTAATTCTGATCATATTTACAACAAATTCTAAGATTACTAAAATATTTGCTATACTTTTAAATTATATTCGGTTATTTAGGTCTATTTTCTTAAATTGTAATAAACCTACAAATAAGGTTTATTTGGTTTATAATAGAATTTAAGTAGTTTATAATACAGATATATAGCAGTGCTTCCAATAACCTATTTTAAAACATAATGTCATGGATAATGAAAATAAACACAGTGGTATCTCCAGAAGAAATTTCTTAAGTACAACAGCAGCTGTTGCTGCTGGTTTTACAATTCTACCCAGTTCTGTAGTGAGCGGCCTAGGCCATAAAGCCCCTAGTGACAAACTTAATATTGTGGGGGTTGGTACCGGTGGCCGGGGTTTAGGTGTATTAAAAAGTATGGAAAGCGAGAATATCATTGGTTTATGCGATGTTGATTGGAGATATGCCAAAGATTCATTTGATTATTTTCCTAACGCCAAAAAATTTGAAGATTGGCGGGTTATGTATGATGAATTAGGTGATACGATTGATGCTGTTGTGGTTGCTACTGCGGATCATACTCACGCTACAGTAGCCGCACATGCCATTACTATGGGAAAGCATGTTTATGTAGAAAAACCATTGACTCATACTGTTTATGAATCACGTTTGCTTACCAACTTGGCTTCGAAATATAAAGTTGCAACACAAATGGGAAATCAAGGAGCTTCGGGAGAGGGTGTCAATCTTATCACAGAATGGATCAACAATGGCGAGATTGGTGATATTACAAAAGTTGAATCTTTTACTGACCGACCTATTTGGCCCCAGGGACTTAACCGCCCAAGCGAAAAACAACCTATTCCAGATACCATGAACTGGGATTTATTTATAGGCCCTGCAAATATGAGACCCTACAATGAAATTTATACCCCTTGGAATTTCAGGGGTTGGTGGGATTTCGGAACTGGGGCACTGGGTGATATGGCCTGCCATATTCTTCATCCTGCATTTAAAGGCTTACAACTAGTTTACCCCACAAAGGTACAGGGCAGTTCAACTTTACTTCTGACAGACTCTGCCCCCGTTGCACAAAAAGTCCGGTTAACCTATCCCAAACGTCGATCGAATACTAATGCTGAGTTGCCAGAGGTAGAAGTACATTGGTATGATGGCGGGCTACAGCCACTTAAGCCCGAAGGTTGGCCTGACGGAAAGGATATGAATAATGCCGGCGGAGGCGTCTTATTCCATGGAACAAAAGATACCTTGATTTGTGGTTGTTATGCCCGTGATCCATGGCTGCTGTCCGGCCGTGTACCTGATGTCAGAAAAACTGAAAGACGTGTTCCGGAAGATGATCATCAAATGGACTGGGTTCGTGCATGTAAGGAAAGTCCTGAAAACAGAGTGGCAACTAAATCTGCTTTCAGTGAAGCCGGCCCATTTAATGAAATGGTGGTCATGGGTGTATTAGCAGTTCGCCTGCAAGCTTTGAATAAAGAGCTTGAATGGGATGGTGACAGAATGCAATTCACCAATATTTCTGATAGCGAAACCATCACCACTGTAATAGAGGATGGTTTCAAAATTGAAGATGGGCATCCAACCTTCTCCAAAACAAGAACTGATCCTATCAATGCCAGGGAATTTTCCCAGGAGCTTATTAAACATAAATACAGACAAGGCTGGACGTTGCCTGATATGCCGGCATAAGCCTTCTATCTTATTATTATTACTAAATAACAATTATCATGAAAATATTAAATTATCGTTCTTTGAAAAGCCTGCTACTGCTCTTGTTTGTGGGGGGGCTAATAGCTTCTTGTCAGACTGGAGATGAACGCACAGGAGGAAATGGTTCTATGAATACACTAACCGATGCAGAAAAAGAAGATGGCTGGGAACTAATATTCGATGGCCAATCAACCCAGGGATGGAGAGGATATCAACAATCTTCCTTTCCTGAGGGTGGCTGGATGGTCGAGGATGGTACCTTAAGGTGTATTGGTACGGGTATGGGTGAAGCCGGCGGTCAGGGTGGGGACATCATCTACGACGAAAAGTTCATGAATTTTACTCTGCAGCTGGAATGGAAGATATCAGAAGGTGGAAATTCCGGTATTTTTTATTTAGGAAGAGAACTTGAAGGAGAACCGATTTGGAAGACCGCTCCAGAGATGCAAATTCTCGATAATGATAAACATCCGGATGCCAGGCTGGGTGTCGACGGAAATCGCCAGGCAGGATCGCTATATGATCTTATACCAGCCAATCCCCAGAATACAAAACCTGCGGGTGAGTGGAATCATATAGAGATTATGGTCTATCGTGGCACAGTTGTGCATAGTCAGAATGGGGAAGTTGTTTTAGAATACCACCTTGGAACTTCTGACTGGGATAATATGATAGCCAACAGTAAGTTCCAGGAATTTTCTGAATTTGGTAAATTTGAACCAGGCTATATAGCGCTTCAAGATCATGGCGATGATGTATGGTTCAGAAATATTAAAATTAAGAAGATGTAGTTTTTTTAACAGCTTTGAAGAAAGGTCGTTCTTTTAGAAATGACCTTTTTTTGCAGTAACTTAAGCTGGTTGTTGAGCTGGGTAACATCCTAATACTTTCAAAAATACAGTTCTATCTTCCAATTCCTTTAAGGCCTGTTTTATTGAAGGATCATTGATATTGGCTTCAATATCCAGATAAAACATATACTGCCATGGTTTGTTTGGTCTTGGCCGTGATTCCAGTTTAGTCATGTTAATGCCATGATTATCCAAAACGTTAAGGCAACGGATCAAGGCTCCTTTTTCATGAGCTGCAGCCATAACGAATGAAGTCTTACATTTTAATTGCTGATCTATTATCTGGGGTTCCCGGCTTACAATCACAAAACGGGTAAAGTTTTCTTCCTGATTAGCGATATTTCGGGCTATAACTTGCAATCCATAGCGTTCTGCGGCATAAGCACCTGCTAAAGCTGCTTGAGAAAGATCGGCATCATCCCTCACTTTTCGTGCAGCCATTGCTGTGTCAGTATAAGATTCTACCTGGCACCGAGGCAGTGATGCCAGAAATTTACTGCATTGAGCAATAGCTTGTGGATGCGATATAATGCGCCGGATATTTTTCAGGTCTACGCTTACCGGTGCCATCAGACAATGGTCAATACGCAGAACTTCTTCACCCACTATATAAAGGTCTTTTTCACCAAGTAGATCATAGGTATCATTGATGGATCCTGCCGTCGTATTCTCAATCGGCAATATGGCGTAGTCAGTCGTTTTATTTTCCACTGCTTCGGCAGCTTCCTGGAATGTTTTGTAACCCTTGCAGTTAATATCCTCATAACGACCTGAAAAATAATGACGTGCAGCTTCATGGCTGTATGCCCCATCCGTTCCCTGATAAGCCACGCTGACGGTCTTTTCATCTAATCGTTTATTCTGATAATCAACTAAAGAGTGTGCCTGAGAGCGCACTGCATGATTTATAATATCCCGGAAAAGCTGTTCCACGAAATAGTAATCCAAACCAGCATCTGCTGCAAGTTCACGGATTCGGCTCAGAACGACTTCTTCCCTTTCTAGATCACGGATTAATTTATTTTGTTCAATCTTTGTGGCTGAAATACTATTCACAATTTTCAGACGATCTGCAAGAGCCTCTACAATTCGCTGATCAATCGAATCTAATTCTTTTCGTATATCATCAATTTGACTCTTCATGGAAATAGTGTTTTATAAAATAGAGGTAGTTTCTAAATTGTTTCAACTTCTGGAGTTTTCGATCCTAGTTTGAATTTATTTAAATCATCTTTAAATATATCTTCAATAATTTTGGCAATTGGATCCTTGTAATCCCATTTATATTGAGAATCATGATACTGTATAACTTTGTTACATAATTTCTGAAGCTTATTTTTAGTAGAGCTGCTTAGATCATCAACTTTCTTAATTTGCATATCAAACTTGGCGTGTTCTCTGTTCGCATGACTTAAAGTTGCCATATGCTGATGAAAAATTCGCCCTCGTGCTAGGGCTACAAATGGAAGATTCAAACGTTTGATAGGCCCAACCTGTCTTTTCATTTTATTTTTCAAGTAGAAAAAACCTACGTTTTCAACTACGTCTTGTGCTTTGTAGCCCATTCCACCGCCGGCTAGGGCCCCAATTCCGGCAAAAATTCCAAATGAAACACCACCAATAGCTAGATCAGCCAGAGCACCTGCAGCTCCTCCGGATAATGCGCCGTATTTGGTGAGGTCCCATTTATTCAAACCAAATTCTCTAAAAGAATCGTCTGATAAAAAATCTCTTTGAAAGAAATCCTCAAAGGTATGCTTAATATCATGGTAGTATATATCCTTGATGGCTTCATGGCTCTGTCTTTCTATGTCACTTGATTTCTTGATGTATTTTTCCATAAGTCTTGCATCGACAGTTTTTCGGTCACTATCAGTTGATATGCGCTCTGAAACTTTCAAAGAAATCAGATCAATTAAAGTCCCTGCCATGACATCAGCCGACTCGCTAATTTGCTGTACCCGATTTTGCTTCAACCCTTTTATGGCCTCATCAATAAAGTAAGCTCTGGTTTTATCCATGTCTTTAAGTTTACGAAATACATCCAGACACGCTTCGAAATCCGCTTTATAGGGGTTGAAGTACAGAGTTTCATTGAAGTACTGACCTAAAACCATTTCCCAGTCTTTAGAATATCTCGAGCTGGTAATAGGGTTTATTATGGCTACCCTACGGTTCCCGGTCCATTGGAGTAGCTCCATCTCGAATTTATAGTTATCCGTGTAGGGTATGGAACTATCAACTACATAAAGGATGCTGGATCCGGTCATTAATGCTGACAAGATTTGAGTTTCTTCAAAGAAAAGATCTTTACCCTGATATTCCCGAATGAATCTTCTAATGGTTTGAGGGCGTTCTGTTGCCTGTGTCTCATTGTCCTTCATCCACTTGAATACACGTCTGGCATTTTCAAAGCCAGGTGTATCAATAATTTTGTATAACTCTTTGCCATTAACAGTAGCTGTATAAGCTTCGCTTACCGTAGTTTCTTTAGGTGTTGGCGAAATCCTAATACTGCTATCGTTGGTCAATGTAGATACAATACTGCTTTTACCTTTATTCGGGTGGCCCACAACAACAATTACAGGTATATCCTGATTTTCCATAATTACTGATTGATCATTGTTTGGTTGGTTTCTTCCACTATAAGCCTGTGCTCGCCATAGCGATTTAAGACAACTTTATATTGGTCAACATCTTGATGATACCGGGTCTTCAGCATATCACCATCATAGGCAACCGGCAAAACGATAATGTTTGTCTCATCCGCCGTTACCTTTAATAAGTCTTCCAAAAACAAGGTAAAATCGGCAACCGGAGGTTCCCATGCACTGGTGAGGACAATTATTTCTGGCCTGTTATTTTCTTCCTCAAGTATCTTGCCAATTTCTGCCAGAACTCTATCATCTTCTTCTAAAGTGTCATGTCCAATCCGAAATTTTCTAACTTCATTATCAGGATTGCCATTGATTATGTGGTTATAAAAGGCATTTCCAGGTTCAATATTTCCCCATTCCAAAAATATTGAAGACGTTGGAATGACCGGACTTAAAAAACGTTCTTTTTGTGCACTATCTTCTCCCTGACCTTCAGTTGTATTTCTTCCCGGTGGTGCTAACACTCTGTCCAGACGGTCAGGTAAACGATGAGGCTTAGACAAAGCTAGTACGGCATAAGTGAAACCTCTTTTTACCCTTAGGTCACATATAATCATCGTGAATATTCTGGGTAACAGGCCATAAAAAATCATAGCCATTAATAAGAAACCCCACCATCTTCCCATTTCAGAAGCATCCACTCCTTGAGGAATTACCGATTGTGTTGCCCTGTAATACTGAGTCTTTTCGATAGTAGCAAGATCGACTGTAGCCCCAGGCATCCAAGTTGACCAAGGTGCAGCGATGACCGATGTAAAAGTATTCATTGTATTAGGTGAGATATTCAACGTGGTACTCCAGCTAAAAGCTAAATCGGTTGTTGTAATTTTTATGGCAAGCCAGCCTAGAGCTCCTATCAAATAAAAGATAGCGGCGAGTTGAGTCCAGTATCTAAGCTTCCATTTGACAAAAGGAGTATAGGCTTTACGAAGCCTTTCCATGGTACCCATTTCAGATTCTAGTATTTGCCGTTTGCCACCTGCCATTTTCTTGATGAGTTTCTTTTGCAGTCCGTAAAAAGGCGAAGGTAGCAGACTTTTATCAGTTGCACCACCAGAGAATCGAGCTCCGAGCTTACTGTCTCGGAAAGCGAGGATTATAAAATATAACAGAAAAAACAGGGGTATTACAACAAACAAAAAGATGGCTGGTAAAATATTAATAGGGCTGGTACCGTCATAGTAAAATACTGTCGCAGCAGCCGATACACCCAGAAGAAGTCCTATAAACACAATCGCAACACCTACTATTTTAACGCCACTGTCAATTGATTTAGATTTATCCCTGACCTCAACATCCTCTTGAACTACATGAGATAACCATTGAAGTATCTTGTTCCGTCTCTTTCTTTCTTTTCCATAAAATAAATCACTCCGGAACTTTACAGGCTGCTTTTTTAGTTCCAAACCTATTTGATAGTCTCTTTGATGGAGGCTTACTTTATCAGATTCCCTTGATTCCTGATCCAATATTAACTTTAATGCTACTAATTCCCTGATCATCACGTATATAACTTAAATATTTTCCAGACAAAACCTTCCCAAGGTGGAGATAAGGTTCAAAAAAGTCAAAATGATATCATTTAACGAGATGCCTTGATAAATAAGGCTTCCGGAATAAACTTATGCTTGAGCTGATTTACAATATCCGATTTTTTTTCGCTAACTTAAGCCTTAACATACACAAAAATAATTAATACAACATGGCTGTGACCAAACAAGAGAAACGCAAAAAAGACCTTGATCCCGATTCCATTAAGGCTGATATAAAAAGACATTTACGCCATACCTTAGCAAAAGATGAATATTCATCAACCGGTTGGGACAATTACCGCAGTCTGGTTCTGACCGTATTAGACCGTCTTCATGACCGTTGGATTGACACCCAACAAGGTTATTACGACACCGATGCAAAACGTGTGTACTATATCTCCATGGAATATCTCATCGGCCGATTAATGGATAGTACCCTCATCAACCTTGGTATTTTGGATGAAACTAAAACTGCATTGGAGGATCTCGGCTTGGATTATGATCAAATCAGGGAATCAGAATGGGATGCAGGTTTGGGGAATGGAGGTCTCGGCCGGTTGGCTGCTTGTTTCCTGGATTCTATGGCCACTCTTGGCATACCTGGTTATGGTTATGGTATCCGATATGACTACGGTATCTTTTATCAAAGAATAGTTAACGGATATCAGCACGAAGCGCCTGATCAGTGGCTGCGTTTTGGTAACCCATGGGATATATCACGTCCTAAAAGATGTTACCCGGTACACTTTCATGGAGAATCAGTCCCCTATACCGATTCAAGCGGCAGGCTCCGTTTTAAATGGGAAAAAACAGATTCTATTGTTGCCATGGCTTATGATACACCTGTTCCGGGTTATAAAAATGATGTAGTGAATAACCTCCGATTGTGGAAAGCCACATCATCTGCTAATTTCGATTTAAATAGCTTTAATCAGGGACAATACATTGATTCGATACGTGACATCCAGATGCATGAAAATCTTTCACGGATCCTGTATCCAAATGATAAAGTATTTGTAGGACAGGAATTGAGATTAAAACAAGAATATTTTCTCGTATCTGCAACTATACAGGATATGGTTCGCCGCTTCAAGAAAAAAAATGACGACTGGCGAAAACTCCCTGATAAAGTAGCAATCCAATGTAATGATACACACCCAAACCTTGCTGTGCCAGAGTTGATGCGAGTACTGGTAGATGAAGAAGGCATTGACTGGGATATGGCCTGGGATATTACTATCAAAACTTTAAATTATACCAATCATACCATTCTACCGGAAGCTCTGGAAAAATGGCCTATTGCATTAATAAGGAATCTGTTACCACGTCACTTGCAGATCATTTATGAAATTAATAAACGATTTTTGAATACTGTCAGGGCTGAATATGGCGAAGATCTGAATAGGATTCGCCGTATGTCAATAATTAGTGAAGGTGAACAACCATCTGTACAGATGGCAACACTGGGCATTGTAGGATCACATAAAGTAAATGGGGTTGCTGCCCTACACTCCGAATTAATTAAGAAGACGATCTTCAAGGATTTCGTTGATATTTACCCTGATAAGTTTACTAATAAAACCAATGGAATCACCCCAAGACGATGGCTTAAACAATGCAATCCTGGTCTGTCAAAGCTAATTACAGACAAAATAGGTGATGGCTGGGTTACCCAATTGAATGAATTAAGGAAGATTGATCCTCTGGCAACTGATGCAAGTTTCCAGAAGAAATTCATGGAAATAAAGAAAAATAATAAATCGAGGCTGGCTGATTACATTAAAAAGAAAAATAATGTTTCGATAAATCCGGATTCCATCTTTGATATACAGATCAAACGTATTCATGAATACAAACGACAATTGTTGGCAGCTATTCATACCGTGGTACTTTATAACCGGATCAAGAAAAACCCTGATGCTGATTTTCAGCCACGAACTGTAATTTTTGGTGGTAAGGCTGCTCCCGGATACACGATGGCCAAAGCGCATATTAAGCTCATAAACAGTATTGCTGATAAAATCAATAATGATACCGAAGTGGGCGACAAACTAAAATGTGTATTTCTCAGTAACTATAGAGTTTCATTAGCTGAGATTATGATTCCTGCGGCCGATCTTTCTGAACAGATATCTACAGCTGGCATGGAAGCTTCAGGTACTGGAAATATGAAGTTTGCCTTGAATGGCGCCATCACCATTGGTACTCTCGATGGCGCTAATATTGAAATCAAAGAAGAAGTTGGTGATGAAAACATCTTCATCTTTGGGCTTACTGTCGAGGAGATTGAACACCGACGCACCGAAGGGTATAACCCATGGGATTATTACCATCAGAATACAGAACTCAGACAAGCTATTGATCAAATACAAAATGGCTTTTTCAGTCCGGATATACCTGATTTGTTTCACCCAATCACTAATGCTTTACTTGATGGCGGAGATTATTATATGCTCCTGGCCGACTTCGAAGCATATGCAAAAACTCAACAGGAGATTGAAAAACTCTATCGTAATAAAAATGAATGGGCAAAAAAAGCAATCCATAATGTAGCACGAATCGGCAAATTCTCATCTGACCGAACGATTAAAGATTATGCTGATGAGATATGGAAGATATAATGTAGCATACTTTTTAAGGGAAATCGGGTATTTTTAATCCCGCCAGTTTATATTCAGTAAAGTTTTACCATCCGAAGTAAAAACCAAAGCTCCATTTATGCTGGTATATAAGATATGCGGTACGCTTTTTTTTAACCTCAAAGTAGCCTCTGGATGAGGGTGATTAAACTGGTTCTGTCGGGAAAGGGATACCGCTGCAATAGTTGGTTGAACTTTAGCCAGAAACATACCTCCTGAACTGGTACGGCTGGCATGATGACCAACTTTCAATAAATCTGATTTCAGGAAATCGCTATACTGATAAATCATCATTTTCTCTGATTGTATATCAGCGTCTCCTGTAAGCAGTACGGCAGTTTCTCCGAATACTACTTTTACAACCATGGATTGTGTATTTGTACTCTGACCACTTAGCTGTGGATGTGGTCCCAGGATGAAAAATTTCATTGAGCTGGCTAGGTTCAGGATATCACCCTGTCCTACCTTGAAAATAGGGACACCTTCCTGAAGTGCATCGGTATGATATTTGCGGTAAATAGCTGATTCATACTCATGATAAGATTCATAAATAGCCTTGATGGACATATTTCTAATCAACATACTCATACCGCCAATATGATCAGAATGTGGATGAGATAAAATTACAGCATCCAGGTGGTGTATTCCACGAGCCCTAAGTTCAGGCAAAATAACTCTATTAGCACTGTTATGATAGAATGACTGGATACCCGTATCGAATAGAATATTTTTCCCTTCAGGTGTTTGAAGCAGCACCGCATCGCCCTGCCCGACATCAAACATTGTTATGGTCAGAACAGTAACAGATTTTTTATATAACTGATGGCCTTGATATAAACATCCACAAAGAATTAATATCATCAGCATTTTCCATCTTATTGTCGGTGTATAAATAGATGCAATCGTTACAAATAATGCTAACCAAATCAGAAACACGAAGGGAGAAGTCACTGATCCGATGAACCAGGTCCATTCCCAGGTTGATACATGCCCTGCATAATATATTAAGCTACTTGCCAGCCAGTCAGATGGTGTGTTAATTATCACCCCTAAGCCGGGTATCAAAGCCTCTATTACAATACAAAGGATGGATAATAAAAACATAAACTGGATGAATAACACAGCCAGTATATTGCTTAACGGTCCTATAATAGACAACTCATTAAAGTAGTGCAGCAGGATGGGATATAACCCTAATTGCACAAACAGACTGATTGATACAAATTGAATAATTGCTTTGATGAATTTGCCCTTGCGAATAATCAAGTATAGTAAATAATTACTTACAGGCAGAACTAATACGATGATTAAAACGGCAGTAAATGAGAGTTGAAAACCAATTTCAAAAAACTCTAAAGGATTAAATAATAATATTATCAAAGCGGCAGTACCTAATATATTCAGGGTCTGACGAGGCTTTTGATAGACTTTACTGTAAATAAATAAAATTGCCATCACCGAAGCGCGGACGACCGACGTAGAGAAGCCTGTGAGGCCACAGTATAAAACTAGAATAAGAGCTACAAAGCTGAGGCATAATATTTTACCAAAACGGAGTGTCCATATGTATGGAATAGCCAGCCAAATGGGAAGAAGTATAAACCCTACATGCATACCTGATACTGCCATAAAGTGAGCTAATCCAACTCTGGAAAAAGCCGTCCTTTGTTCGTATTCAAGGTGATCACGGTCACCAAGAATCAGGGCTTTAGCAAGACCGGCATTATCTGGTGAATATATTTGGGATAGGATATTCCTGACCTTAACCCTCCAATACAGCCAATTAAGTTTAGAAACGCCAGGGTTTATTGAAATAATTTTGTCAATATTGGTAATCGTATAGATATTACGGTTCTTAAGGAACTTCTGATAATCAAATTCATTAGGATTCCTTGGCTTAGAAGCTTCCATCAAGCTTCCTTCAAGTATGATATAATCACCTGCATCAAATGTTGATTTGCCAGCTGTATCGAAGACCCGGGCAATGGTAATGAATGATATAATCCACCCACCGGCACCCTTTACTTCAACCGAATCTACTTTAATTTCCAGCTGATGATTTCCGCTTTGTGTAATTCGTGATTCATGAATCCGCCCATGTAGTGTCAGGCTCTGTTCAAATACGGTAAGCTTAATCTCAGGTGGATCCTTTTTCTGATCATGCAGGGTATACCAGACACTACCAAATAATACGACCACTAATAGGTAATTAAAGATCAGTAAGGATGAAAAACTATTCACCCTGCTTAAAACAATAAATGTAGAAAGGGAAACAGAGAACAATGTCAGCCAAAAAAAGGCACTCATTGGGATAAACTTCCCGATGAGTATCCCTAGCATTAGTAATATAGCTACCCTAAGACACGGATAAGCTCCCGGCAATATGTCATGATGAAGATCATGTCTCATCCTTGTAAGACCAACATCAGGTGAATTCCTTACAGATAAAATTAATGAGAACTTATATTTGATTATAATCGTTGTAGCCTAACATCTTTTGATATCAGGCATATCCATTTCTTAATCCTTATTTGTAAATTAGCATCATGAATATTGCAATAGTTTGTTACCCGACTTATGGTGGCAGTGGAGTTGTGGCCACTGAACTCGGAAAAGGTTTAGCCCAAAAAGGGCATAATGTTCATTTTCTAAGTTATGCCCGTCCACTTCGACTGGATACTTTTGAAACTAATATCTCTTACCATGAGGTGAATATTAATGCTTATCCACTCTTCGAATTCCCACCTTACGATTTGGCGCTGGCAAGCCATATGGTCGATCTGATCAAATATGAGAAAATTGACTTGTTCCATGTGCATTATGCCATCCCTCATGCAACGAGTGCATACCTGGCCAAGCAGATCCTGGGCGACGAAGGGAAACACGTCCCCATAATAACAACCCTTCATGGAACTGATATCACGATCGTGGGAAGTGATCCTAGTTATGCACCTGTCGTTACATTTTCGATAAATCAGAGTGACGGGGTTACAGCCGTATCTGATTATTTAAGAAACGAAACTTTCGATAGGTTCGACATCAAAGTGCCGATAGAAGTCATTCCTAATTTTGTGGATACTACACGTTTCGATAAAACACAAAAGGATCACTTCAAGAAAGCACTCTGCCCCAATAATGAAAAAGTTGTCACCCATGTGAGTAATTTCAGAAAAGTGAAGCGTGTAAATGATGTGGTTTCTGTATTTCACAAGGTGATAGAAAGCGGTATTAATGCCAAGCTTTTGTTGGTTGGTGATGGCCCCGAGCGCCCGAATGCAGAGACTAAGTGCCGGGAATTGGGTGTTTGCGAACATGTTCGTTTTTTAGGCAAGCAAGAAAAAATAGAAGAAATCCTCTCTATATCTGATCTCTTTTTAATTCCTTCAGGATCGGAAACCTTTGGTTTAGCAGCACTTGAAGCAATGAGTTGCAGTGTACCTGTGATCAGCTCAAATATTGGCGGCCTCCCGGAACTAAATATTCATGGGGAAACGGGGTTTTTATGTGAACTAGGTGATATCGAAACAATGGGGGATTATGCTATTCAAATTCTTAAGGATGATGCTTTTCATCAAAAACTTGCTATTGCTGCTCGCAACCGCGCTAAACTTTTTGAGCAGGATCGGGTTGTATCGTTATACGAGGATTATTACAATAAGGTTATAGAGGAGAAATTTCAAAAGAAAGTCTCCGTTTAGGTAGATAGATAGTAAATTATACTATTTATATATATCTTCGTAAAAATTTACCGTTTGAATATCACGTAACCTGTTTATCGATGCCAAATTCACCATACGAATACACCCTAGGTATTGAAGAGGAATATCTGCTAGTCAATACAAAAACAGGTGAACTTAATTCCGCCATTGATATCCTGTTGAAGGAAAAATCGGAGGATGAGGCTGGTAATAAAATTACCTCTGAGTTGATGCAATGTCAGGTTGAAATTGGTACAAAAGTCTGCAACAGCCTGCAAGAAGCTCGTGAACAACTGGTATCCATTCGAAGAACCGTCTCCACACTAGCGAATAATCATGGATTAAGCATAATTGCGGCCGGTTCCCATCCATTCTCTAAATGGCGGGATCAGGATATTACAAATCAGGTTCGTTATCGTGGATTAGAACTTGAAAGTAAACGCTTAGCCCGCCAGCTTCTTATTTGCGGAATGCATATGCACATCGGCATGGACGATGATGAAATGAGAATCGATATCATGAATCAACTCAGCTACTTCTGTCCACATCTCTTGGCTTTGTCAGCGAGTTCACCTTTTTGGGGCGGCTATGATACAGGACTCCAATCCTATCGTTCCGTAGTTTTTGAATGTTTACCGAGAACAGGTATCCCCCCTTATTTCCGGTCCTGGAATGAATATCAGGCTTACATCGACCTTTCCGTCAAATTGAATTGCATAGACGAGCCAACAAAAATACGTTGGGATATTCGTCCTTCCCCGAAATTCCCTACTCTTGAAATTCGAATCGCAGATGCGTGCCCAAAACTAGACGAAAGCATAGCCATCTGTGCTTTAAAAATAGCCCTTGTTGCCAAGCTAAAAAAAATGCGACGCAACAACCAGGCATGGCGAATATATAGAAAAGAGCTTCTTCAGGAGAATAAATGGCGTGCTGTCAGATACGGATTAAATGGCAATTTGCTTGATCTGGGTAGGAAAAGGGAAGAAGAAGCAAAGAAACTTATATTTCAGTTGCTCACCTTTGTAGATGATGTCGTTGAAGATCTGGATATTCGTGAAGAGATATCATATGTTCACAATATTCTTGATGAAGGTAATTCAGCCGATCGTCAACTTGCTGCTTTTGAAGAAAACAAGGATACAAAAGATGTTGTCGATTTACTCATTCAGGAAACGATGATGGGTATTGACCGCTAAGAAACATTCCCTGCTAAAAGATCATCTAAGCTAATCAATCTGCCACCTGAAAAACCTGAATACAAAAGGTATACCCTTCTATTGGGAATATTCATTGAGGTAAGTTTTTCAAAAGCTTTCTGATACATTAGCAATTGGCTCGTATAACCCTGTCCGGATGAAAACGCAACTAGCTCTTTTTCATCGGTTATTGCTGTTTTGTAATCAATAAGGTTCCAATTACCATCACTATCCTGAATAAGCATGTCTATGGTACCTCGAATAAAACCATTAGAATCAATATCAACCTCAAATGGAACTTCTTTCATCGTTCGGAGAGCATTTCCAAAATGCCTTTTCAGGCACGCTCTGGCATTATCAATATGATTTAGCAACGCTTCTCTATTATTCATCTCCACTTGTTCCGCTTCAGGATATCCTAACGAGGCTACCTGGTTCACCAACAGCTTATTCAAATACCCTGGATGGGGATCAATATCAAGAGCACGGTGAATTATCGTGCCTGCGTCGGCTGCGCCTATTGTGGTCCATTGATTTTCAACCCGCCATTTTGTCAAGGCAACTTTACTTTCAGTAACCGTCTTAACTCCAAGGGAATCTGCTTCTGAGACCTCTTTAATTTTTAGTAAATCTATGCTTTTAGTTTTCCTGTCTTCATTTTGAGGCAGTCTAAAACCCTGCTGTGCTTTATTAGCAAGTTCTGATAACTCATCAGATTGTAATCTACTTGAAACAAAAAGATTCGATTCTTTTGATGAGTTCAGCCAACCCTCAAATAATTTAGAAAATGAGCCATTCCGGCTTTTTTTGCTTTTGGGATACCCTACCGTATGCCCCAAAAGAAGATGACTTTCTGCTCGTGTTGTTGCCACATAAAATAAACGTATAAGCTCTGCTTTGTCGCGATCCTTGCATTGTTTATTGATCACTTTATGGATAACCGAAACACCACCACCCTCTCCATCCCGGTCTTTTGGGTTATAGGAAAATATCGGCAGGTTAAAAAGAGGTGCATCTACCGGGGTTTCAAAAAGCTGATTACCACCATATCCATTATAAGCGCACATGTCAGGTATGACAACCATAGGAAACTGCAACCCTTTTGATCCATGAACAGTCATCAATTGTATAATACCTGGCTCAGGTAATTCGGCATCGGCTTCTGTAACTTCAGCCTCCATCTGGATGCGAAGAAAATCCACTATTTCAAATACGGTACCGCGACCTGAGCCTTCAAGCTGCCGAATGACATCAATCAGTTTGATTACATTTTGTTCAGCCTGGGGATCACGAATGTAACCGTTAAAAAAATTAGTCTCAAAAACAGCCGCCTCCAATAATGCTGATACGCGGGTGTAAGGTGTTTTCCTTCTTAGATTTTTGAGAAAGGCTATCATGCTTAAAGCCAGCCTATCCGGGGGGATAAATGCATCCCTTCCCCATTTCTCCCAATCGACCACAGTTTGCCAAAAAGTAGTCTGATGTTTTGTTTCATGGCCATCCATTGCATTTCTTACGGACAGCAGCCCTGCATCAGACAATCCAACAAAAGGAGATCGCAAGACTCCGACTAAAGATAAATCATCAAATGCATCCTGGAGGAAGGCTAATAAATTATGGCAATCCAGAATTTCCTGTCGATTGAAGAAACCACGTCCGCTGCTTACCGTGTAGGGCAGATTATAAAGCTTCAGGGCCTGTTCGTAAAGTGGCTGGTTTTTTCTCCGTTTGAATAGCATACCGACAGCATTTTGCTCACGAATCATCATATCAGTGATACGTTCATAACCCGGTTGCCTGCCTTGCCGAATATTATGAAGGAAATCAGCAATACGCAGCGCTTCTATCCAGCAGGGATCGTCTTCAATCAATTTTTTTGAGACTGGATCCAGATCACCAGACATTATAGTTTCATCCGGTCCCTCCATCACCCTGATTTCACCTCTATAGTTTCGTCCTTCACCGATCCTATTGCCTGGCCTTAGTAAACGCTGAGGCATGGCCATATAAGGCTTTCGATCAGTTTCCTGATTAAAGCAAAAATCGAATAGATCATTCACAAAATTGATGACCGTATCATTAGAACGAAAAGACCAGGCTAGGGAGAATGTCTTTAACAACGAGGAATTCTTAATTTGAAGATCCTGTTTTGCCCTGTCCATCATTGTAACATCACCGCCCCTAAACCCATAAATAGCCTGTTTGATATCGCCCACAATCAAAACTTTCCCCTCTTGGCCATGACTGGTCAGGGCTTTTACAATCTCCCATTGTTTTTCATCGGTATCCTGGAATTCATCAATCATGATGTACCTGAAACGTTGACCCAGACTCTCAGCTATTTCAGGCTTTTCCTTAAAAAGTCTGCGTATATACCATATGATATCATCGAAGTTTAATGTATTGTTAAGCACTCTTTTATAGCGCAAAAAAGTTGACCATCGAAGGCTAATATCAGCCAGTTCAATAAGGCTGTGATAAGTCTCATGATTAGGATCGAATGAATCATTATCCCGGTAGTTTTTAAGTTCATAAAGAAACTTTTCAGGTTTATCAAGAAGATAATCTTCCAGGTTCTTGATGAGGGAGGTAAATTCGCAGATGTTACAAAGCAGGGGGTCCAAATATTCTTCTACTTCACGTTTATACCCTTTTACAATTTTCTGTTTTTTAACTGCACCATTTCGTTTTAAAGAGTCCTTTTCTAAAATCTGAAATGATGTTAATGATTCGGCGTTTTTAAACCAGTATTTATGCTGGACGATGATTTGCCAGGCCTGATCAACTAATGCTTTCCGATCCCTGATCAGTGATTCAAACAGTTTAGTTAGATGCTTTAGGTAATCTTCAGGCTGCATTTGGGCAACCTTCAACAATTCGTCCTCGTCTTTGTTACTGAGCTTTTGAAGAAACTCTTCCAGTACGGAATAGCGAAGTATATTCAGTTGGGCCTGAAGCGGAGGATGGTCTTTATATGTTTTATAAAACTCAGTAAGCAATTCCTGCCTGAGCAAAATCTCATCATAGGTACCCAGTACCTCAAACCCTGAATCAAGAAAGCAAACTTCTTGCTTGCCATACATCTGGTTATCCAAAGAAACCGGAAGTTTAGGAATAGGTATGTCGGCAACTTCATCAGGATAGAACCTTAAAACTCTGCTGCAAAAAGAATGAAAGGTCAGGATATGGTTCCTGGAAAATTCTCTTTTCTGTGAAATTAGATGTTGTCTTTTCTTCTCATCCGTTTCTTTTTCAATAGCCTCACTAATCACCTTATAAACCCGCTCACGCATTTCAGCTGCTGCATAATCAGTAAAAGTCATAGCCAGGATTTGATCCAGGGCTATCCCTTTTTCCGAGACCTGATGCAGGATTCGATTAGTCAGGTTATACGTTTTCCCAGTACCCGCCCCGGCTTCAACAATGATGTTACCTTCAGCCTGCATAAGCTGGGTAGTGATCTCTTCCAGGTCAAGATTTTTATTTTTTAACACTAAATTATAATTGCTGCAATCGGGGTGATCTAAAATTGTTATTGATGCAAAATACCACAATGAGACCTTAGCACAAAGAAGATTGCCAGATTACCTCATTCCGGTTAATGGTTCTAAATGAAAAGCATTTATTAACTATAAGCATATATTCACGGAAAAAAGCGATCGAATTCTATTCGATAATGGTTATAATCAACAAACTATATAATATATGTCTATTATTTTTCGTCTGTTTCATTCTATTGTCTTATTATTTATTCTGTCATTGTTCTTTAGTGGATGTGAACAACTCAGAAGAATTATTCAGGAAACCAGTGACCCGGTAACTGAAGAGGAAGTTATCCGGGGCTTGAGGCAAGCCCTGGAGTTCGGAGCGGAAGATGCCGCCGAACTAGCTTCTATGGAAGGTGGGTTCTATGATGATAACCGCCTTCAGATTCCTTTTCCACCTGAGGCACAACGTGTTGAAGAAACTCTTCGTGACATAGGCCTGAGTAACCTTGTTGATGACTTTGTTCTCCATCTGAATCGTTCAGCTGAGAACGCTGCAGAGCAGGCGGCACCAATCTTACTTAATGCCATAAGTGATATTACAATCTCAGATGGGTTGGATATTTTACATGGCGATGACAATGCAGCAACGCAATACCTGTACCGGCAAACAGCAGGTGAGCTTGAATCAGCATTTCGGCCGATAATACAACAGGCACTCGATGAGACCCAGACTACCCGGTATTGGAACGACATTACCACTCGATATAATCAAATACCTTTTGTGCAAAACGTTGAAACACATCTGGCATCCTATACAACCAATCGCACTATCGATGGCTTATTTGTTCTCATTGAAGATGAAGAAAAAGAGATCAGAAATAACCCGTCTGCAAGAATCACCGAACTATTAAAAAGAGTATTCAGGCAACAGGATGAGGAAATAACAGAACTGCCCTCATAGCTAAAAAATGTCAATCTTTAATTTTGCATTCCACCTCGGATAAAATAATAAAGTATGATTGTATTTTCGTTTTATATATATAAGCAACAAGGGTTAACTATAATCAATAGACTGTATTTCTATATTATATTAGATATGTTTCGTGATTGTAGATCATAATGTCTATCATCAAATTGAATGACAAGCTTTTGCTATGACAAATTTATGCAAGGGGTTGAATTGGAGGAAGAATCCAGGATTATTCGCAAAGACAACAAATTAGTTGATGTTTTGGTTACTAGTATATTAGTTACCGACTGTCGAAAAGTTCGCTCGAATCGAAAAATAAAAGCCAACTTGGTTTAAACCTGGTTCAAGGGCTTGAAAGGCAATTAAACGGGGAATTAAAGTTTACTCAGGGCAATGGCACTAAAATAACGCTCTAATTCAAAAGCAATGAAAAACATACTGTTGGTTGAGGATGAATTTATTATCGCTCAAATGATTGCTAATCACCTGCAAAATATGGGTTACTCAGCAACAGATATCGCTATGTCCGGTGAAAATGCACTGAAAATGTTTAATGAAAAGAATTTTGATTTACTGCTGGTTGATGTAAAACTCAACGGCGAAATTGACGGAATAGAAACGGTTGAAAAAATCAGAAAAACATCATCTGTACCTGTTATCTATCTTTCGGGAAACTCTGATAAACAAACCATCAGTCGATCCAGACATACAAAACCTATAGATTACATGATAAAGCCACTTAAGATGGATTTGCTTCAGCAAGTCATTGAACGGGCTTTAAATGGAGGCAGATAGATTATTTTTTATGCCAGTGCTTTTCTATTACCGGTTCTTTAGTTTTGACTTGGCCTTGTAACCAGCGTTCAGCATCAATAGCAGCCATACAACCTGTACCGGCTGCAGTTACTGCCTGTCGGTAATCTTTATCCTGGGCATCTCCACAAGCAAAAACCCCGTCTACATTAGTTTTCGTACTTTTCCCCTCGGTTTTGATATAACCTACATCGTCCATCTCCAAAACGCCTTTGAAGAGATCAGTATTGGGCTTGTGACCAATAGCCAGAAATACACCGGTAACATCATCCAGAGTTTCCATCGCTCTTGTTACCGTATTTTGCAATACCACGCCCTGAACAACATCTTTTCCCAGTACTTCATGTAAATTAGTATTCCACTTTACCTCTACCTTTTCATTATCAAGCACCCTTTTCTGCATGATTTGTGAGGCTCTAAATTCATCCCGGCGATGAACAATCGTGACTTTGCTCGCAAACTTAGTTAGAAAGTCTGCCTCTTCCATTGCAGTATCGCCACCCCCTACCACAATGACGTGTTCATTACGGAAGAACGCGCCATCACAGGTAGCACAGGCCGTTACACCATGACCTCTAAGCCTTTGCTCACTGTCAATATTCAGCCATTTAGCTGCTGCGCCAGTAGCTGCAATGATGGCCTCAGAATATATTTCTGTTTCATCGTCAATGGTAATTTTAAAAGGTCGCTTGCTGAAGTCAATATCGGTAACCATACCCCAGCGACAATCAGCCCCGAAGCGTTTAGCCTGTTCCCGAAAATCCTCCATCATCTTCGGACCTAAAACACCTTCCGGATAACCGGGAAAGTTTTCTACATCCGTTGTTGTGGTTAATTGGCCACCTGGTTCAGGGCCTTCAAATACCAAAGGTTTAAGATCGGCACGGGCTGCGTATAATGCGGCGGTAAGGCCTGCAGGGCCGCTTCCAACTATAGTTACTTTAAATGTTTTTCCTGCGATGTCATCCATGATTAAATAATAGAAAAGTCAATGTGATAGGGTTGGAAATATAAGATTAGAACCACGTTTATACAATTTATAATGAACCTTAATAAACATAATAAAATTCCAATTGTTTGTGCTGTCTGAATAATCGGCCTTTTCAATCAACAAGACAAAATGGAGTATTTTAGTCACCCTGTTTGTTATATTTTATATTACTTAACCGGAACCACATATTTGATTGAGAATAAGATATGGAAATCATTGGATGGCTTGGAACAGGAATCATGGGATCAAGCATGTGCCGGCATATGTTAAATGCCGGCAATCATGTTTATGTCTATAACCGTACGGCATCAAAAGCGGATCCACTGGTGGCAGAGGGTGCTGTATGGTGTGAATCACCGGGAGAAGTAGCTAAAAAGAGCACCTTGATCTTCTCAATCGTTGGGTACCCATCTGATGTGGAAAAAATCATGCTGGGTGAAGATGGCATAATTAATAATACTAAACCCGGCTCTGTCATCATTGACATGACTACTTCTACACCCACATTGGCGGAAACAATTCAAGCCATCGCCTCAAAAAAAGATATCTCTGCATTAGATGCTCCTGTTTCAGGTGGTGATGTTGGTGCCAAAGCAGCAAAGCTGGCAATTATGGTGGGTGGAGATCATCCGACTTTTCAAAGAGTACAACCATTCTTAAATCATATGGGTGAAAACATAGCTTATATGGGCGGACCTGGGAAAGGGCAACACACTAAGATGAGTAATCAGATACTGATTGCCGGCACCATGATCGGCGTTGTCGAATCTCTTTTATATGCTTATAAAGCCGGGTTGGACCTTGATAAAGTAATATCGGTCATTGGCAAAGGGGCTGCTTCCTCATGGTCAATTAACCATCTGGGAGCCAAGATCGCAAAGGATGATTTTGACCCGGGTTTTTTCGTCAAGCACTTTGTGAAAGATATGCGTATTGCCCTTGATGAATCCCGCCGTATGCAACTTGCCTTACCGGGGCTGGCATTAGCTGAACAGTTTTATACCAGTGCTATGGCTCAAGGCTATGATTCTCTGGGGACTCAGTCCTTATATAAAGTTCTTCAACAAATCAATGGATTGGAAGTCAAACCTTAAAAATGAGAACACAGAGATAATTACTCTGCCAATTAAACATCTAATCAAGTTGCTTTCTGACAATTTCTATCAGATTTGAATAACTGATATTCATACTGATTCATAATAGCCGAACCTTCAATTAACCGGCCATAATGAGCGGGAAACGAGGCTCGAACTCGCGACCCCAACCTTGGGAAGGTTGTGCTCTACCACTGAGCTATTCCCGCATATGAAAGCAAAAACGACTATACACTAAGTAATTAACGTAATAATTTGATCATAATCATCATAATTAATCAATAGAATGTATATAATATCTGTAATAAGTTTCTGAATCAGCTATTTATAAAATCCATTGTTATGTTATTAAATGCTCAATCAAACTTTTCTATGAAAAATAGACTTGAAATATGATAAAAAGATATTTTCGGAATATTATCCCTAAATCCCTGCTGAATGCCTATAAAAAAAGGCAGATTATTAAGATCATCCAAAATTTTGATATCAAAGACGAACCGGACCTTATTGTAGCTCAAAAGCTCGTAAATAGTGACTCTTTATTTATTGACATCGGTACGAATATTGGCCTTTATACAAAATTCCTTTCGCCATTTGCTTCAAAAACGATTGCTTATGAGCCTGTACCTTTTACATTTTCTATGCTTTCAAATGTCGTCTCGAGATTCAGATTAGAAAATGTGAAATTAAATCAAATTGCGATATCCGATAAAAATGGCGAATCGTTGATCGATATTCCTATACATACTGGTGTTTATAACTATTACAGAGCGTCTATGACTGATACCAGTGTTGATTTGCCTTCGGGCAACAATCAAGTGCTGGTAAAAACTAAAACCATTGATTCAATTTTGTTAAATTATGCAGAACAAATCTCTTTTATCAAATGCGATGTTGAAGGGCATGAATTATTCTGTATTAATGGCGCTCACAAATTATTAAATCAAGCTCGTCCTTCCTGGTTGATTGAAATTTCCGGTAATCCGGATGATGAAAACTCATCGAGCGCTCAGCTTTTAAAAATTATGAGAAACTATAACTATCGAATATTTCTCTTCGAAAACATGGTTTTGCGGCCACGAACAAAAGGTGACCAAAGTGTTAATTATTTCTTTTTACAAGAATCACATATAGCCCTGCTCAACCAAACGAATATAGTTGTTCAAAGCTGATCCGATCTTTCTTGCTAAGAGCATAGTAATTGAGGTATCATAATACTCACAATACTTTGAGTAGTTAATTTTATTTATGAATAAAACAAAAATCAATATCCTTGTGGTTGGGTGCGGAAACATGGGCGCTTCTCATGCCAGAGCCTACCATCAACTTGATGATTTCAATATTGTAGGCCTGGTTGGCAAGAGGCCAGGAAAAAAGGATCGTTTGTCTGCCGAGCTTGGGGGTTTGCCTACGTTTGATGATTATGAAGCAGCCCTTAGAGATACACAACCTGATGCTGTATCCATTAACACCTACCCCGGAACACATGCGGAATACGCTATTCAAGCTTTAGAAGCAGGCGCCCACGTTTTTGTTGAAAAACCATTGGCCGAAACCGTAGAAGATGCTGAGGCTGTGGCAGAAGCTGCAGCGAAAGCCAATAAAAAAGTGCTTGTCGGCTATATTTTAAGACATCACCCCGGCTGGATTCGTTTCGTTGACGAAGGCAAACAACTTGGCAAACCTCTTGTGATGCGAATGAATCTTAATCAGCAAAGTACCGGTGATGAATGGCAGGTCCATAAAAACCTGATAAATGGGGTATCTCCAATCGTGGATTGCGGTGTCCATTACGTCGATATGATGTGTCAAATGGCACAATCAGATCCTGTTCAGGTACATGCCATCGGGGCAAGATTAACCGATGATATCCGACCGGGCATGTATAATTATGGTCAGCTGCAGGTGGTATTTGAAAATGGTTCCGTAGGTTGGTATGAATCCGGTTGGGGACCTATGATTAGCGAAAATGCCTATTTTATTAAGGACGTTATCGGGCCAAAAGGCAGCGTCAGTATTCTTAAAAACACATTTGACAAACCAGGAGGGTCGTCAGCTAATGTTGAGGACCATATAGTAGTAGACAAACTGCTGCGTCATCATTCGGTGACAGACGAAAATGGTCATGATGACATCATTGACATAGAACATAAGCCTGATCATGACCAACTATGTCTCCTTGAGCAGCAATATTTCCTGAAAGCAATAAAGGATGACATTGATATGAGTAACCATCTAAAAGTTGCAATTCAAACACTGAAAATTGTACTTGCATGCGATGAGTCCGTAAGGACAGGTAAAATAGTTCCCCTCAAATAACATAAGAGGTTAGACTATTTCGCTTTCAGATAAAATCAGCTCACTTCAGGAGCTATTTGTTCCGGGGTAATAACACCACCGGGAAGTTCCATAATATCGATTTTACGGAAATGGACCTCAGCTCCCTCTGATTCGGGACAGATATATCCTTTCTTCCGTTTCGGAGATTGAATACCATTAACAAACTTTCCATTCACAGACAATTTAAGGGTTCCGTCAATGCATGTAACAATATACCGGTTCCATTCACCCATTTTATTCATCCTCTTTTCAAGCGCATTACTCCTTCCCCGAACAACCTCAGACGGATTATCAGGAATGGTACCTTCAAGTCCCATGACCGGAAAAAGATGGCCATGAACGTATTCAACTGGAAGATCATTAATTGTAGCATACGCCGGATCAAGCATCTGTACCTCCATACCCGTAGGGAAAGGAGTATCACCGTGGGGTGTTCCATTTGCCCAGACAAAAACACCCGAATTGCCACCTTCTTCCATAAACCTCCATTCTATATCAAGAATGAAATTTTCATATTGCTTTTCCGTACGCATGACTCCAATCGGCCACCCAGTACATTTAAGCAATCCGTTTTCTACAAACCATGTATCTTCTGAAGTATTTACATCTACAAACCCTGTTAAATCTTTACCGTTAAATAATTTCTTAAATGCAGGATTGCTTGCCTCCGGCATGTTTGCAGAGTTTCCAGGGACATATTTTCCACCATGGAGTACGGTAAACATGGTTGAGGCCAAAAAGGCATGTTTCGCGAATTCTTTTCGGGTCATAGTAAATTTCTTTTGTTGATCAGCTTACTTTGTATTTATCCATCTTGCAGCCTGTATAAGTACCTGTACCGGTCATACAAAAAAAGCCCATAAGAGATAAAATCCTATGAGCTTTTATTTTGGAGCGGGAAACGAGATTCGAACTCGCGACCCCAACCTTGGCAAGGTTGTGCTCTACCACTGAGCTATTCCCGCAAGGAAAGAAAGGTAAGGATTTTGTCAGGTTAAATAAAGCCTTTTGTTATATCCCGACTTTTTTTCTGTATCTCTCTACCTCGGATATTATTCTCTCCTGCTCTGAAAATTTATCCAGCCAGGTAGCAGGAAACACCTCCTGGCCATGAAGAGCGCCCAGTAAACTGCCTAAATAGAAAGTTGCAGCCTCCGTTGCCCCACCGGCATTAGCAGCCTCAAGGAGAGCTTTTTCATACGAATCCGGATTACGATATAACATGCTTAAGGCAAATACCAGTATATTTTCGGCGGCGACATCCACCCCACCACAGGCTTTGCCTATTTCCTCGACGCTTTCATCCAGCAATGGCTCTACCTGCTGCATTTTTTCCCGAAGCTTAGAATCATGGGGGACCTGATTTTCTGCTTCTTCAATAAATTGATAAATACTTTTCAGATACAAGCCTCTGTCAAAATCTTGAGGTTTGGCATCAAATAGCCAATCCAACATTCGCAGGTATACCCAGACAGATTGTTGCCATACCGGTGATACCGGCTCAAGAGATTTTAGCCAGGTTTCTAATGTTCCCTGATTCACCCTGTTCTGAAAATATAACCACGCGGCTGGGATGGCAAAAGCCAGGCTGTAATGCCCCCCGTCAGGAAATGGTGGCCACGGAAAGGTTGTTGAACGCGGCCATTTTGCCTGCTGGCGATTGTAGGCGTCTTTAATGTTGAATGCAAATTCCTGCAGTTCCGGTAACGGGTTGGATGCATTCAAAATAGCCAGCAACGCTTCTGTTTGCTTAGCTGTGCTTCCGGCTGGCAGTGCCTGGAATACATCACTCTCTTGCCGGGGTAAAATCGTCTCAACCTCTCCGTATATTTTATTAATCTCAGCGGAGGTCAATCCTTCAACCGGCATTCCAAAACTTTCTCCCAATGCCGCGCCCAGGCAGCTTGCCAATAATTTATCAGATTGTGTATTCAACATTTGTCCATTTTTTTGATTGATATCTATGCCGGTGCTTTGTGGTTTCAACATAATTATTACAGTCTTTCGTTTAACAATTCGATTTTTACCTGGTTCCATTTTTTCTCTTCCCGGCGAAGCCATTCTTCAATGGGACTGATTTTCTCAAGATAAGACTTTTCTTCGTAATGTCCCGGTGCGCCAATGTGACTATATGTCGAGTATAAATCCCCAAACTCTTTCACCGACAGGCTATCCAGTTCACCGGCCACTTTTAGGTAGGCCTCCCGAAACGGCATTCCTCCATTAACATAACCGTTAGCCTTGTGTGTTGCCATTAGGGCCGGTGTCAGACTTTGACGGGCGGCATCCCTGTTGAAACTCAGTCCTTTCAGCGCGTGGGTAACAGCGGTAGCAAGACGCCTTCCGGCAAAAGCTGATTGCATGACTGTTTTCTTTGTAAGCTGCAGATCACGGTGATATCCTGAAGTCAGGTTAGTGGCCAGGGAGGCCATCTGTGACGACCAGCCTGTATATTCATGGTGGACCCCACGAATAAGCTCCCATACATCAGGATTTCGCTTCTGGGGCATAATGCTGCTCCCTGAAACCTGATCTTCGTTTAATTCAACCAGTCCAAGCATGGGATTGAGAAACCAGATCACATCACCCGCCATCCGGTTGAACGTGCCTGCCCCATAACCTAATGCATCCACTATCCTCAATTCAAAGGTGCCCCGGGAGAGCTGGGCGGCAGCAACAGCTTCCTGGGTGTTACTGAAACCTAAAGCTTCAGAAAGGTAACCCCGGTCAATTTCAAAATAGGGAGCACCGTATCCAGCCGCACTTCCTAACGGACAACGGTCATTTATTTCATAAGCATGAAGAAGGGACTGCAAGTCCGCTAAAAGGAGATCAAGATACCCCGCAGCCCAGGCATCCACCGATGAAGGCATAGCCGGCTGGGTATGCGTGAAACCGGCAAAGTATACACCTCTGTATTCTTTGGCCAGTCCATTCAGTAATCTGCCAATTTCAACCCATGAAGCGACCACCGAGCGTATCTCGTGTTTCATGAACAAACGGATATCGGTAAGCACCTGATCATTTCTGGAACGGCCTGTATGAATCTTCTTTCCGGTATCGCCAAGCTCAATGGTCAGATATTTTTCTATAGCAGAATGTACATCCTCATCGTCATCCCCAAGCTGATATTCACCTTTTTCCCATCGGAGGTACAGCTTTGACAGCGTTGAGACAACATTCTTAGCCTCATCTGACTTGTAAATCCCGCTTGTTCCAAGCATCCTCGCCTGAGCCAGGTTGGTAAAAATATCAAAGGGGATCAGGTGCTGGTCACATTCCCGGTCTTCTCTAGCCGTGAATTCAAAAAACCAATCACCGGTTTCGGTTGAGGCTGGTGTTTTCTGCCAAATCGTTTTCATGGTGATGTATAAGTTTCTGCGTTTGTGTTCATTATCAGGTAACCAATGTATCTTTTTTTTGTCTGCTTTTCACTAAAAATCATCTTAATAAATAGAAGTATTCACTTTTTCAGCTTGCTTTTACTCCGCTTCCTTACCCTTTAGGGTTGTTGAATTGTTCCCACGCTTCAAAAAGCTTATCTTTTTATTTAAGATATAATTAATAATTCCCATTCATAAACGTTCCAATGCTATGACTATACTATTTTTTATGACCGACCAGGGCGGCGATGGCGGTATGACCAGTCTCATTTTCCTGGCTGCTATTTTTGCCGTATTCTATTTTTTCATTATCCGCCCTCAGTCAAAAAAACAAAAAGAAATCCAGACGAAAGTAGCGGGAATTAAAAAGGGTGACAAAATTGTTTCCTCAGGCGGTATCGTAGGTGTCGCCAATAGCATTGATGATGATTCGGTGATGCTGGAAATAGATAAAGACGTTAAAGTCCGTCTGTTGAAAAACGCCATCATTGACGTTAACCCAAATAAACCCGCATAACAAAAACACTGCCGGATATGTCCGATTTTAAATTTGACCGTATTGCCGATGCCATAGAAGATATCAGACAAGGCAAAATAGTAATCGTATGCGACGATGAAGACCGTGAAAATGAAGGTGACTTCGTCATGGCTGCTGAAAAAGCTGATGCCAAAGCGATCAACCTGATGGCCACCCACGGACGCGGGCTGATCTGTGCTCCCATCACTCGTCAACGGGCTTTCGACCTTAATCTCGAAAAGATGGTGGTCAACAATACGGAATCCCAGAAAACAGCCTTTACGGTGTCAGTGGATCACCGGGATGCTTCTACGGGCATCTCAGCCGGCGACCGTGCCCGAACCATAAAGGGCATCGTTGATGAACAGTCAAAGCCGGAAGATTTTTACCGGCCCGGCCATATTTTTCCTCTTATTGCGGAAGACGGCGGCGTACTTCGCCGCACCGGACACACCGAAGCCGCTATTGATCTGGCCAAGCTGGCGGGTTTGAAACCTGCCGGGGTAATCTGTGAAATCATGAACGAAGATGGCAGTATGGCCAGGCTGCCTGATCTAACTAAAGTTGCCAAACGCTTCCAAATGAAGCTGATCACCATCAAAGACCTCATCGCCTACCGGATGCAAAATGAGAGTCTGGTCAAGGAAGCCATCAGTGTAAAGCTGCCCACCTTATATGGTGATTTCCAACTCCATGCCTTCGAAGAAAAACTTTCCGGTGCCACTCACCTCGCCCTTGTCAAAGGAACATGGGAAGAAACCGACCCTGTATTGGTGCGAGTTCACTCCCTCTGCGTCACCGGTGATATCTTTGGTTCACGCCGCTGTGACTGTGGCGAGCAACTTCATACTGCCCTCCGAAATGTAGAGGAAAATGGATCAGGGGTGGTTCTTTATATGAACCAGGAAGGCCGCGGCATAGGGCTGATCAACAAACTGAAGGCTTATAAGCTGCAGGAAGCCGGAATGGACACCATCGAAGCCAACGAAGCGCTGGGCTTCAAATCCGACTTACGCGATTATGGAGTCGGAGCACAGATTCTTCGGCTGCTGGGAGTGCGCAAACTGCGCCTGATGACTAACAATCCGGCAAAACGAGTGGGCTTGCAAGGCTATGGACTGGAACTCGTTGAAAACGTACCCCTTGAGACCGAAGCTAACGCTGATAATCGCCGTTACCTGGAAACCAAGCGTGACCGCATGGGCCATGACCTCACCATCTCGAATACCCACAATTCGGATGAACTGATCAAAAGCATACTTCAATAGTATCTTTACAGCTTTATAGCTCTATTTAAAAAGAGTTTGATTCCGAAGCTTTTCGTGGAAAAAGGCAGATCAGGTATTTTCTATTAATTTTTAAAGATACTCTTTCCTGTATTTCAGGTTAGTACCTGGCCCATACCTCGTCCTACACAAGGCTTACTCCCGGGCCGCTTGCCTGCCGGTTTTATAAGACTTGCCTTGGACGAGGTCCGGACTTGTTCCGAATATTTTGAGAGGGTGCCTACTATAAATTACCAAAGCTTTATGGCTGCATTTATCATTTTTTCACCTTGCCGTTATTTAGGTAAAAAATCAATTTATCCTTAATAAAACAGGTCTAAGTTAATGGGTCAGCAAGCCCTGTTTTAATACATTTCAACTATCTGTTAAAGTTAAAAACACAAAGCGCTTCCAAATGCAGGTCGAGATTTGCATTTAAAATTGTCTGACATTTTTCGTATTATCTGTACACAAAAAAATGAGAAACTGTAAATAAAGAAGATTTAAATAGTTTTTCATTTTCATTACCTGGACTTTAATATAAAATCGTGATTATAGCTGTACCTAAAGAAACTCTGGATAGCGAGACCCGTGTGGCCCTTGTACCCTCTGTGGTAAAAAGCCTGATCAAAGCGGAACTTGAGGTAAGGATTGAATCAGGAGCCGGCGAATCGGCTTCTATATCAGATAAAGACTTTGAAGAAGCCGGAGCAAAAATCGTCAGCGACAAGAAAAAGTTGTTTGACGAGGCGGGAGTTATTCTCAAAATCAACAAGCCGACCGATGAAGAAGTGAAGCTGATGAAATCAGGTACGGTATTGATCTGCCTGTTATGGGCGGCGCAGAATAAGGCTATGGTTGACCTTCTGGCAAAACAAGGGGTAACGACACTGGCTCTTGAGGCCTTGCCACGAATCAGCCGTGCTCAGAAAATGGACGTTCTGAGCTCAATGAGTTCCATTGCCGGTTATAAAGCAGTGCTTATTGGTGCTAGTTCCCTGGGTAAATATCTCCCGATGTTAATGACTGCTGCCGGAACCATCGCACCGTCTAAGGTACTTGTTCTGGGTGCGGGAGTAGCCGGACTTCAGGCTATTGCAACTGCTAAGCGTCTGGGCGCCGTAGTGGAAGCTTTCGATGTGAGGCCTGCCGTTAAAGAGCAGGTTGAAAGCCTGGGCGCCAGTTTTGTTGAAGTTCCACTCGATGAAGATGACACGGAAACCAGCGGTGGTTACGCTAAGGAACTATCGGAAAAAGCCAAGGAAAAGCAGCGTGAAGTGATTCACGAAAGGGTGAGAAAATCCGATATCGTGATAACCACTGCGTTGATTCCCGGAAGGCCGGCCCCACTTCTGATTACGACCCAAATGGTTGATGATATGGCCAGCGGTTCTGTTATCGTCGATTTGGCATCAGAACAGGGCGGTAACTGTGAGGTTACTGAACCTGGCAAGACCATCGTCCATAATAAGGTCACTGTACACGGCCCCCTTAATCTGGCGGCTACGCTACCTATACATGCCAGTCAGCTTTATGCTAAAAACATCACGGCTTTACTGCTGCATCTGATTAAAGATGGCAAGGTTGAATTCGATTTTGAAGAAGAAATAACCAAAAACACTACGGTTACTCATGACGGTAAGAACCTCATAGGGTAATCAGGCGCAAAATTACAGTCGTCCGTACACGTGACCCTGTAACCTTTTTTAAAACCCATATATCAACATTTAAATGGAATCTCTCCTGTTTAATCTTTTCATATTTGTGCTGGCCTGTTTTGTAGGCTTTGAAGTGATTTCAAAGGTACCGACTACGCTGCACACCCCCCTTATGAGCGGGGCTAATGCTATTTCTGGTATCACACTAATCGGTGCACTGGTCGTAGCCGGACATGCCGGTGATAACCTTAGTACCTTTATCGGCTTTGCTGCTATCATATTTGCCACCATCAACGTTGTTGGCGGCTTCCTGGTAACTGACAGGATGCTCCAAATGTTCAAGAAGAAGGAAGATAACTAATGAATGAACTTCTACCAGAAGCGATTGCCGCTTACATCCCTACATTGATTCAGCTGGTCTATTTAGTTGCCACGATCTTGTTTATCGTCGGCCTGAAAAGATTAAGCTCACCTGCCACTGCCCGATCCGGGAACCAAATGGCTTCACTGGCCATGTTTCTGGGTGTAGTGGTTACTTTATTTGATCAGGAGATTCTCACCTACGAATTAATCATCGCCGGTATCATTATCGGTTCATTAATCGGTATCGTACTTGCTAAGAAAGTTGAAATGACGGCTATGCCTGAACTTGTAGCCATCTTTAATGGTTTAGGCGGGGCAGCTTCTGCCCTGGTGGCCGCGGGTGAGTATTTCCGGTTTGTTGGACAACCATTCTTAGGCCAGGATCTACTGACCATGTGTATCGGTATTTTTATCGGTGCCATTACATTTACAGGAAGCCTGGTTGCATTTGGCAAATTGAAAGGCCTGATTTCGGGAATGCCCATAGTGTTTCCGTCGCAAAAAGCCATCAACGCCTTGTTAATGGCAGTCATACTTGGCTTTACTGCTTATTTTGTAGGTGTCGGTGGCGAAGAGGTTAGTTTGATGACCATTATAGTCATTTCTCTGGTGCTGGGCGTCCTGATTGTTATACCGATTGGCGGAGCTGACATGCCTGTTGTTATCGCCTTACTTAATTCTCTGTCCGGAATTGCCGCAGCCGCAACAGGTTTTGTATTGAATAACAACCTTCTCATTATCAGTGGTACATTGGTTGGTGCTTCAGGGCTGATCCTTACCAATATCATGTGTAAAGCAATGAACCGTAGTCTTAGCAATGTGCTTTTTGGCGCTTTTGGAGCTGTCGGAGCATCCGGACAGGGTATGGGTGACGATGAAAATAAAACCGTTCGCGAAGTTACGGTGGATGATGTGGCTGTCATGACTGCCTATTCGAAGCGTGTGGTTATTGTTCCGGGTTATGGCCTTGCTGTTGCCCAGGCTCAGCATACCGTCCGTGAAGTTGCTGAATTGCTGGAAGCTAAGGGAGTAGATGTGCGTTATGGGATTCATCCGGTGGCAGGCAGGATGCCCGGCCATATGAATGTGCTGTTGGCTGAAGCTAATGTTCCATACCCTCAGCTATTTGATATGGAAGAAATCAACGATGAGTTTTCTAAAACAGACGTCGTTCTGGTGGTCGGGGCTAATGATGTAGTCAATCCGGCGGCTAATGACAATCCTGCAAGTCCTATTTATGGAATGCCGGTATTAAATGTTGAAGAAGCAAAATCGGTAGTGATTTTCAAGAGAAGCCTGAATCCGGGTTTTGCAGGCATCGATAATGAACTTTTTTATAAAGAAAACTCCAGTATGTTCTTTGGTGATGCAAAGAAATCATTATCCAGTTTGTCAGTGGCTTTAAAAGAACTTTAGCCAAATAGATATGATTTTCTAAAACTATATTTTTAGGGAATAGTAATATATTATAATAGTGTGCGTTTTATAAACTAAGGAACTATCGGCAGAATCAAATTACTCCGTGACTGTCGATATGATCACATCCAAAAGGGCTGTCCATTGAACCTGGGCAGTCCTTATTTTTTGCCTGGGTGATTTAAGCTCCAATTGTTCCTCCCTTTCCAATTTTTTTATATATCTTCTTGAAGCGTAAGAAAAAAAGTATTCATGGTGTTGCCCCGCAAAACTAAAAAACAAAAAGAACGTGCACGTGAGTTATATGAGGATCTGAGCCAAACCTATCCTAACCCTCACTGCGCCCTGAATTTTACGAATCCTTTTGAGCTGTTGGTTGCCACCATCCTGAGCGCCCAATGCACTGATGTGAGGGTAAATATCGTCACCGAGCAACTTTTTAGAGATTACCCGACACCCGAAGCCTTCGCTGACGCCCCACTTCAGGAACTGGAAGAAGCAGTGAGAACCACAGGTTTCTACCGGAATAAAGCCCTGGCTATAAAAACAACAGCTCAGACCGTGATTGATAATTTTGACGGCCTCGTACCTCAAACTATGGATGAACTTCTGACCCTAAGGGGAGCTGCCCGAAAGACTGCCAATGTCGTCTTAGGCAATGCTTTTGGGATCAACGAAGGAGTTGTAGTTGATACTCATATCAAGAGGCTTTCCA
Organism: Balneolales bacterium; assembly: GCA_040905745.1. Taxonomy (GTDB): domain Bacteria; phylum Bacteroidota; class Rhodothermia; order Balneolales; family Natronogracilivirgulaceae; genus JBBDMU01. The sequence goes on along the minus strand of JBBDQY010000067.1, from coordinate 21,809 downwards.
ACCGTTTTGGCTTGTCTAAACATTCCAGTCCTGAGAAGATTGAAAAAGACCTTATGGCTCTCTTCCCCCGGGAAAACTGGACCAATCTGGCTCATTTGTTCATTGCTCATGGACGCGGCCCTTGCAAAGCAAGAATCTCCAAGCCACTGGATCACCCTATCTGCCAAAAATACGGCATTGCCTGTTCCTGCAATAAAAAATAAAAAAACAGCTGACAAAGAAACTTTTGCAGCTTATGCAGGTGTTTAGACCTTTTGTCAGCAGGAAGTTCTCCATCAAATTCAGGTCTCACTAATCCAACAAAACCATGCTGTTCAATTCAAAAGAAGATTTTATCCCACTCATCAGGGCTGACCTTGATGTCTATCCGGTGAAGACTGATGAACGAGAGCTTATTTATTTCCACGATTCTATGGGTTATGCCAAGGATAACTTTGTTCTTCAAAAAGAAGTGGCGGGACTACTGGCCTTGTTAGACCAAAGCCGTTCCGTAAATGAACTCCATAAGGAATTACTAAAATACCAGAGCGATGTTGGGGTAGACCAGATCCTGGACTTTATCCGACACCTGGATGAGAACCGCATACTCCATTCTCCCTATTTCAAAAAAATCTCTGCTGATATTGAGGAGGATTTTGAAAAAAGCAAGGTAAGGATGCCATCGTGCAACGGCTCCTCGTATCCAGCCAATCCGGATGAGCTCAGGCAAATGCTTGATGCCGCGTTTAAGGAGATAAGATCTGTCTCACCACCTGCATCCGCTAAAGCGCTCTATGCGCCTCATATTGACCCCAGGGTCGGCCTGGCCTCCTATGTCAAGGCCTTTGCACCCTTGAAGGATTTAAAGCCTTCCAAGGTCGTGATACTGGCAACGTCTCATTACAGCGGTTCCTACTATCCTTACTATGAAGATACACCGTTTATCGCCAGCCGGAAAAGTTTCAGAACCCCTTTGGGTGAGACGCCTGCGCATCAGGGCTTCCTGGACAAGATCGAAGGTCAGGCTGATGCTTTAGGCTGTTCAATGAAAGACCGGGCACACCGTGTTGAGCATAGTATTGAAATGCATATCCTGTTCCTTCAGTATTTGTGGAGCCATACTTTTGAAATTGTACCTTTGCTGGTTGGGAGCTTTGATCAGCTTCTATATAAGGAAGATGGCCATTTGGGGACTCAACTTGAAAATATGAGCAAATTCCTGCATGATGAATTTTCCGGTCAGGAGGACACCTTCTTCTTAATCTCAGGAGACCTTGCCCATATTGGCAGAAAGTTTGGGGATAAAACACCTGCATCGGCCATGCTGCCTGAGGTGAAGTTATTCGATGGTGGGTTTCTTGAAAAAGCTTCGAACAACCGGCCTGAAGAATTAATTAAAATGGTCAGCAAGGAAAAAGATGCTTACAGAATATGTGGTTTCCCTCCTTTGCTCACTTTTCTAAAAGGTATGGAAGATGTAAAAGGCAAGGTTACCTCTTATCAGATTTGGGATGAGGCTGAAAGAGAAAGCGCCGTCAGTTTTGGATCGATACTGTATGAGTAAGATTAAACATTTAAATAATAATCGAGGGCTTCAATAAATTCGGCTTTACGGATGGGTTTGCTTAAGTAGCCGTTAATATACGGAGCGTCATCCGGCTTTTGAATATCACTTTTAGAAAAAGCACTGATAATCAAAATGGGTTTTTCCCGGTGTTCGGGATTTTGGCGTATGACTCTGGCTACTTCAAATCCATCCATCCCGTTGGGAAGATTAATATCAATCAGGAATAGATCATACTTGCCTTCTTTGAGCATGTCTATGGCCACAAAACCATCTTTTGCGAAGGTAAGTTTGCATGGGTTCTTTTTGAGGTAATAGCTTAAGAGAAGCTGATTATCAGCATTATCCTCAACACAAAGTACCTGGTGACCTTTTTCCATAGGATTACATTTATATTACTTGGTTTTAATTTCCATCTTTTCAGCAAAATGTGCACAGAAATCTCGCATATCTCCAGCAATTCTTTCATCAGCTATTGATTTTTCCAGTGTATCTGCCATGGTAACAATGGTTTCGTAAAAGAATATTTTCATCTCATCCTGGGTCATGTCACGTGTCCAGAGATCCAGCCTCAGGGTATCTTTCCGGGAATGGTCCCACATTGAAAGGATCATAGCCCTGCAATTTTCCGCTTTGTCTGTACTTAAGGCATCTGACGCTTCCCAGTCAATTCTATAGGGAATTTGCTCATCATCAAGTTCTACTGTGATTTTAACTTCTTTTTTTGTCATATGTCAGTTTTACTTTTAAAAATTATCATGTTAAAACATCAGGGTTTGCATAACTGTCTGAACTTGGATAATACGTTGCTGAAATCCCCGGGCAGTTCGCACTCGAACTCTACATGCTCAAGCGTTTCGGGATGAATAAATCCCAACGTTTTTGCATGTAGACACTGCCGGTTTAGTTTTGCGATCAAATGTTCGAACATTTTTTTCCTGGATCCGCTATTAGGTCCATACCGGACACTATCACCACCATAAACGGTATCCCCGAAAATCGGGTGGTTGAAGTGTGAGAAGTGAACTCTTATCTGGTGAGTCCGACCCGTTTCCAGCTTGACCTCAACCATGCAAAGATGGTCAAAATATTCAACAATCTTATAATGTGTGGTGGCCGTTTTACCGCGGTCATCTCCAACTACAGCCATCAGCTTACGATCTCTGGTTGATCGGCCGATGTTGCCGGTGTAGGTGCCTTCAGGCTCTTCAGGAATCCCCCATATAATAGCCTGATAGGTACGGCTGATCTTTCGGCTAACAAATTGTTGAGACAAAAAGTTATGGGCTTTGTCATTTTTTGCAACGACTAGCAAGCCACTGGTTAGTTTATCCAGCCTGTGTACAATTCCCGGCCGGATGTCATCTCCATCCGGATCAGATAAGTTTCCGGTATGATGAAGCAATCCATTAACGAGGGTACCCGACCAGTTGCCGAAGGCGGGGTGAACCACCATGCCCGGCGGCTTATTAACCACGATAATGTGATCATCTTCGTGAACGATATCAAGTTTCATTTCTTCGGGCCTGGCCTCAGGCGGCGGTGGCTTTGGCAATACGATTTCGATTTTGTCGCCCGGCTGCACTTTATAGGACGATTTTTCAAGCTTATTGTTCACCAATACATGGCCGGCCTTGATTCCTGCCTGCACTTTCACCCTGGTCGCATTTTGTACGAAGGTGGTGATATAAACATCCAGCCGGGTATTATCATGATGACCTGGAGGCACTAACAGGTCTATATTGGTTGTTTCTTCACTCATAAGATATTACCCCGGATTCAAAATCCGCATTAGTAGTCAATAAACCTGACCTGACCTATTCAATAATAAGCTTGCATTCAGGGTTGGTTCCAAAATGGTTATAAAGGCCGCCTGAAAACTCGTGGAATAGCCTCTTCAATATGGGATACGGGGATAATGGTTAATCCTTTTTTAACTTTGTCTGGTATTTCTGTCAAATCGCGTTCATTATCTTTGGGGATGAGCACGGTTTTGATGTTGTTGCGCTGGGCAGCCAGCAGCTTTTCATTCAGTCCACCAATGGCATAGACCTCTCCGCTCAGGGTAATCTCTCCGGTCATGGCTACATCATGCCGGACCTCATATCCAGTGACGAGAGATATCATGGCCAACGCCATGCCCATACCGGCACTGGGTCCGTCTTTGGGTATGGCACCCTCAGGTAAATGTATATGGATTTCATTTTTTTCAAAAAAATCATCATCCAGTTTAAATCGGGTGCTGTTAGAGCGCAGGTAAGTCAAGGCAGCCTGGGCTGATTCTTTCATAACATCACCAAGCTGGCCGGTCAGAATGAATTTATTCTTGCCATACATTTTTGCGACTTCAATCTGAAGCATGCTTCCCCCTGTACTGGTCCAGGCAAGTCCATTCACAGCCCCGATTTTATCTTTCTTATCAAGATCCCGGTCTCTGAATTTCTCAACACCCAGCAGTTCAATAACACGATCTTTATTGATTGTTACCTGAGAGGTTTTTTTGCCTTTTGCTTTTTGGAGTACAATCTTTTTCGCAACTTTACGGCACACAGCAGCTATTTGCTGTTCAAGTGTTCTGACCCCGGCTTCCATGGTATATTTACGAATAATGAGCATGATGGCATCATCTTTGAACTTAACCCTGGATTTGCTGAGGCCATGTGCTTTAAGCTGCTTCCCAATAAGATGCCGTTTGGCTATTTCAAGCTTATCGTGTTCCAGGTAACCCGGCAGGTTGATGATCTCCATCCGATCAAGCAAAGGAGCCTGGATTTGACTTGCCACGTTGGCTGTTGTAATGAACATAACCTGTGACAGGTCAAAGTCAATATCCAAGTAATGATCATTAAACGTATTGTTCTGTTCGGGATCAAGTACTTCAAGGACGGCTGAAGAAGGGTCGCCGCGGTAATCATTGGCGAGCTTGTCGATCTCATCCAGAATAATAACCGGGTTCATGGTTCCGGCTTTCTTGATGCCCTGTATGATGCGCCCCGGCATGGAACCTATGTAGGTTTTGCGATGGCCGCGAATCTCTGCCTCATCACTGATACCGCCTAAAGATATCCGCACGGTCTCCCGCCCTATTGCTTTGGCAATTGATTTTGCCAGAGATGTTTTACCCGTACCCGGTGGGCCTACAAAGCACAATATCTGCCCTTTCATTTCCTTAACCAGGTTGAGAACGGCTATGTGCTCAAGTATCCTTTCCTTAGGCTTTTCCAGGCCGAAATGATCTTTATTCAGCTCATCTTCAACCGGTTGGATGTCAATTTTGTCTTCAGAATAGGTACCCCAGGGCATGGATATAATCCAATCCAGATAATTACGGGCTACGCTGTACTCTGGTGACATTTGCGGTGTTTTCTTAAGCTTATCCAGCTCTTCATTGGCTTTATCCCTAGCCTGATCAGGAAGTTTAAGCGCGTCAAGAGCTTCTTTTATCTTCGCAAGTTCTGGGTTGGAATAACCTCCTTCTTCGTCAAGTTCATCCTGCAGAACTTTTATCTGCTCCTGGATATAGAACTTACGCTGGGTTTCCTGAATTTCATCCTGCACCTTTTCGTTTATTTCTGATGAAACGGCCAGCAGATCAAGTTCACTGGTGAGGGTAACAAGCAGACTTTTATATTGGGCAGCCAGGCTTTTTTGTTCCAGCAATTTTTGTTTTTGATCGATTTCCAGATCAACATAAGAAGCCATAAAATAAAGCAGATGTACGGGGTCTTCATTCTGCTCAAAACTCAACAGTATTTCTTCCGGAAGATCCTGATTGACCAAAACATACCGCTCAAACCGTTCTTTTGTTTTTCTGATCAACGCTTTCAGCTTACGGTCAATTTTGACATTGCGTCCATCCAGTGGCTTGATTTCGGCTTTCAAAAAGGCTGGACTCTTAACAAAGCGGGTAATTTTTGCAGGTATAAACCCGCTCACCAATACTTTTAGCAAGTCATTGGGTAAACGTAGAACCTGGACGATCTGTGCCAGAGTACCGGTGGTATAAATATCATCTTTGTCAGGATCTTCAATAAAACCTTCCTTTTGAGCGCAAAGGATCACGTATTTATGGCTGTTCATCGCTTCATTGACGGCAGCCAGTGTGTTTGGCCTGCCCACCAGAATCGGAAACATGGTATTGGGATAAATTACGGTATCCCTTAAAGGCAACACCGGCACTTCTGACGGAAAGGATTCAATTTCTGATTCTGAATTTTGTTTGATCGTCTTAACCATGAAGATCTTTAAGAATTAATTTTTAGCGGAGTGTAAAATAAGCATTTTGTTTAACTTCCATAACGTTAATCACGATTGCATATCTTAGCTATGAACACAGAAGTATCAGCCGAAGTCAAAGCTCAATTGTAGTCCCGGAGATTCCTTTTCTTGCAGGTTGAGGTTCGAAACTGAGATACCCAACAGCCTCACCTTTCTTTGTCCGGCCTCTGTTTCATGCAATAGCTCGGCTGACATTTGGTACAACGTTTCCTGCTCATTTACAAAATCGGATAACGTTACACTGCGGGTAACGCTTTCAAAATTGTCATAGCGTATCTTTAATGTAATAGTTTTACCGGCGGCGTCAGCCTTTGCCAACCTCAGCGATACTTTTTCAGCAATATCGTTTAGCTTAGAAGACAATTCAGGGAGATCGGCAATATCCTCAGGAAATGTATTCTCAGCCCCTACGGATTTACGAATCCGGTCGGGCCGCACCTCCCGTTCATCAATGCCCCTGGCGATATTAAAATAAAAAGCAGCCACCTTGCCGAAAGACTGTTGAAGGTCCATTTTTGACCATTTTTTCAGATCAGCACCATTCTTGATTCCCAGATCATGCATTTTAGCCTCAGTGGCTTTACCAATGCCATAAAACTTCCCGATGGGTAAGGTTTCGATAAACTTCAGAGCCTGTTCAGGAGTAATTACAGTCAGGCCATCAGGCTTGTTTACATCTGAAGCAATTTTTGCCAGGAACTTATTAGGCGCCACCCCCGCTGATGCAGTAAGACGGGTGTTCTCTTTGATCTGCTTTCTAATATCCCTTGCGATTAATGTAGCCGAGGGGTTATTACGAGAGTTTTCAGTCACATCAAGATAGGCTTCATCCAAAGACAGGGGTTCCACCAAAGATGTATAGTCTAGAAAGATATTTCGTATCTGGCCGGATATCTGTTTATATACCTCGAAACGAGGTTTAATAAAAATAGCCTGTGGGCAAAGTCTCACCGCTCTGCTAGCTGGCATAGCCGAGTGTATACCAAATTTACGAGCCTCATAACTTGCTGCCGCAACAACGCCACGACCTTCAGGGTTTCCACCGACCACTACAGGTTTGCCGGCAAATTCAGGAAAATCCCTTTGTTCTACAGATGCAAAAAAAGCATCCATATCAATATGTATAATTTTTCTCTGTGGATTTAAAATGGCCGGCATGGTAAAGAATAAGATCAATGACGTTTAAATTTCCTGAATTCTTTGCCGGGAAACCAGAAATTCCTTGTAATAAATGGCTTTCGGCTTAAAGCATAAAGAGCATGAACTAATCCTGTTCCAAAAGCCAAACTTCTCATCAGAAAATAATAGATCATGAAGAATAATATTGCATATCATGGTGGGATTTTATATGTTTAAACATTAATTGTTACAACATATATTTTTGAATTGAACTGGTAAAGAAAATTACCATGAGCCTGGAAAAAGAAATCAAGCAAACTACCTTTAAAAATGAGCACAATCGTGCCATTGTCAACCTGATCTATACTTATAATCATGTAACAACTGAATTGCAAAAGATTCTGCATTCGCATAACCTGACGCTTCAGCAGTATAATATTCTTAAAATATTACGCGGCCGGCATCCTGAAAGCGCGACCAATGGAATGATTCGTGAGCGGATGCTTGATAAAAATTCTGACGTAACCCGGATTGTTGACCGTCTCATTAAAGATGATTTGGTTAAGCGTCAAAATTGTTCCAATGACCGCCGCTGTGTGAATGTTTACATCAATCAAAAAGGCCTGGATCTGTTGAAGCGTCTTGATGAGTATTCCGATCAGATGGATGCCATTTTAAACAGACTCACTACAGCAGAGGCTGCTGCACTCAATAAACTATTAGATAAAATTCGTCAATAATAGCAAGTATTTACACCCTAAAAGGATACAAGTAATAAAGGAGCTAGTCATGATCGATCTTACCGTAGAAGATGTTCAAAAACAAAAAGATTTCGAGAGTGAAATCATCCCACATCTGGATGCCATGTATAATTTTGCTTTACGGCTGACAGCTAACCCAGATGATGCCGAAGACCTGGTTCAGGAAAGTATTGTAAAGGCATTTCGGTTTTTCAGCAGTTATGAGCGTGGCACTAATGCCAAGGCCTGGTTATTCCGCATTCTGAAGAACTCTTTTATCAACGACTACCGCAAAACCTCCAAACAGCCCTATAAGGTCGATTATAATGATGTAGATTCCTATTATGAATCGGTAAAAAGCGAACAATCGGATACGACTGATCTGCAAAGCAAAATGTTCCGCGAGCTTCTTGATGATGATATTACCGACGCCCTCGCACGGTTACCTGAAGATTTTCGTATCGTGGTGTTACTCTCTGATATCGATGAGTTTACCTATGAGGAAATTGCCAATATGCTGGATGTACCTATTGGCACGGTCAGATCACGTTTGCACCGGGGACGAAAGCTGCTGAGAGCCCGTATTCTGGATTATGCTACGGAGCGTGGATATCTCCATGATTAAAATGTAGCAGTGCTGATTCAGAAGTAATAGAATCTAATTTCTTACTTTTTTAATAACAGGGAACCGGCACGGTCAGTATTTATGTTAGTTCTATTATTATGAGTGAACGAATAAAAGGAATACACCACATCACAGCCATCTCGGGTGATCCCCAACGTAACCTGGAATTTTATTCAGGTATACTTGGTATGCGTCTTGTGAAAAAAACAGTCAACTTTGATGACCCGGGTACTTATCATTTATATTATGGTGATGAATCAGGAAACCCGGGAACATTATTAACCTTTTTCCCTTGGATGGGTATGCCTGCGGGGGAGCCTGGAGGTGGGGAGGCTACAGCAATCGCATTTGCCATCCCCCCCAAATCTTTTGATTATTGGATGAAGCGTTTTGATCATTTTAAGATCCAGTATGAAAGCCCCGTGAAAAGAATGGATGGCAATGAGAAAGCACTGGTCTGCAAAGATCCGGATGGTATCAGCCTGGAACTGGTGGAAGTTGCTGGCCTGGAGTCAAAACAAGCATGGGAAGGAAGTCCGGTTCCTGTTGATTATGCCATCCGGAATTTTCACAGTGTATCCCTCACCATAGAAGAGTTGGGTCCTACCAGCGAGCTTTTTACTCAAACGTTAGGATTCCGTGCAGCAGGAGAAGACGAAAAAAGGAAACGTTTTGAAAGTGGGGTTGGTGGGCCATCCACCTATGTTGACTTAATTTATGATTCAATGGTAAAGCCAGGCAGGATGGGCAGAGGAAGCATTCATCATGTAGCTTTTCGGGTGGATGATAAAGAATCCCAGTTATTGATGAGAGAGCAACTTAATGCCTACAGGCTTAAAGTCACCCCGGTGATTGACCGTGATTACTTTTTATCCATTTATTTTCGGGAGCCGGGTGGTGTGCTTCTGGAAGTGGCAACTGATACCCCCGGGTTCACAACTGACGAATCCCTTGAATCACTCGGCAGGGAGTTAAGGTTGCCCAAGCAACACCAACCTCAGGAAGTCCACATCAGGGAAATACTGCCCGAGCTAAAAATTCCCGATATTGAAAAATATAGAGTTTAATGGTTTTATATTACAGTTATGTACAGGTTCATCAGGGAATTCGTACCGCTCCTATCTAATGAGTTTTCAAAGGAAAGATAAGGATTCCGGGAGGCTGTTGATTACCTCCCGGAAGATTTAAGCCTATTGCAAATGGCTTCTTAACATCCAGGCAACTTTGGAGTGAAACTTTAACCTTTCGGTTGCCAGATCAAGTGTAGTTTCATCTTCAGCAGCATTACTAATAGAAGCTACTTTCCGGGCGGTCAGGATCACCTGTTCGTGAGCTATAACCAGCCTGTTAACCATTTCCATAGAATCAGGAACTTCATATTCTTCAGCTATTGAACTCATTTCAGAGAACTGATTCAGTGTGCCGGGGGCAAAATGACCCAATGCGCGAATACGTTCGGCAATCGTATCTACTGCTTCGGCAAGCTCCGTATAATGTTCCTCAAACATTTCATGCAGGGAATGGAATTGAGGTCCGGTCACATTCCAATGATAATTCTGGCTTTTTAAATACAGAGTATAGGTATCAGCGAGTAGATTAGACAGGGCATCGGAGATTTCATCACGATGTTTATCACTGATTCCAATATTTACTTCTAGATTTCGGCTTTCTAAATTTTCCATGTTAATAATCTCCTGTTTATATTACGAGGGTAACGTTCAAATAATAACCTTCTTGAGTTAGTAAACGTTATAAAACCTTATATCGTTTCTAATCAAAGATTTAAAAGCTCAATTTTACCGCTTTTGGTATCGTAGACAGCGTAGGATGGCTTATCATCAAATCCATGTAATGAACCGGGGTTGATACTAACCGTTTTTCCATTCTTTTCATGAACTACGTTGTGTGAATGTCCGCTGATAACCAGGTCATATTTACCACACAGTATCAGTGCTTCGGTAATAGAAGACTGTGTTCCATGATACAGGGCCAGGTTTTTACCGTCTATGATTCCTTCATAAAATTCATTATGGATCTCACCTTGAATATCCGCAAATTTACTTACGAGTCTGTAATGGTCACCATCGTTGTTTCCAAAGACCCCTATTACTTTTAGACCGGCGAATAATGGAATGGTAAAGGGGCTGCAATAATCACCCGCATGTATTATTGTAGTGATATCCCTTTCTTTGATGTTTTCTACAAACCTTTTGATATGCTCAACATGATCGTGAGTATCAGAGATTATGGCGATTTCCATTGGTCGGTTTTTAAGTCATGGTTTCCCTGAACAATCGTAATCTTATCGGGTCAGGTCCTGGCGACGTCCTTTAGCAATCGGTTGGTTGCCGGGTTCATAGTTAAGGTTTGAACTTAGCCACCTCTCAGCTTCTTCAACGGTCATGCCTTTTCTATTGGCATAATCTTCGATTTGGTCACGGCTGATTTTACCCAGTGCAAAGTAGGTGGAATCGGGGTGGGCAAAATAGAGTCCGCTAACCGATGAGGCCGGATACATAGCAAAATGCTCAGTGAGTTTGATGCCCGTGTTTTTTTCTACTTCCATTAGATCAAATAATACACGCTTCTCAGTATGGTCCGGATTGGCGGGATACCCAGGAGCCGGACGAATACCTGAATATTTCTCCTTGATCAACTCTTCGTTGGCCATATTTTCATCGGGCGCATAGCCCCATATATCTTTCCTTACTTTTTTATGAAGCAATTCGGCAAAGGCTTCAGCAAGACGATCAGCCAGCGCTTTTGTCATGATGCTGTTATAATCATCATGTTCTTCTTCAAACTGCTTCAGAATTGTTTCGATACCAATACCGGCCGTTACAGCAAAACCACCCATATAGTCTTTTATTCCGGTCTCTTTGGGAGCCAGAAAATCAGACAGGGCACGGTTTGGCTGTCCCGCTCTTTTTTGCGTTTGCTGACGGAGGGTTCGGAACATGGTTTTGATTTCGGTGCGCGATTCATCGGTATAGATTTCGATATCATCTTCAACAGCATTGGCCCGAAAGATCCCACAAACGGCATTGGCTTTAAGTAGTTTCTGGCTGATTATTTTATCAAGTAGTTCATTGGCATCATCAAACACTCTTTTGGCTTCAGCACCTACTTTCTTATCATCAAAAATATTAGGGTATTTACCATTCATCTGCCAGGTTATGAAAAATGGTGTCCAATCTATACAGGAACGAATTTCCTCCAAAGGATAATCATTAAAAACAGTGATACCGGGTTTTATGGGAGGAGTCACTTCTGTGGCTTTCCAATTGACAGGAGTTTTGTTTTCGCGGGCCTGGGCGAGTGTCAGGTATTTTTTGGTTTGTTGTCGGTTAGCATGACTTTCCCTGAGTGCAGCATATTCCTCCGCCATTTTTACGGCATAGTCATCTTTTTTAGAATCAGTAACCAGATTATTAACCACAGTCACGCTTCGCGAGGCATCCAGAACGTGGATGACCGGTTGGGAATAGTGAGGCTCAATTTTAACGGCCGTATGTATGCGAGAGGTAGTTGCCCCACCAATAAGAAGTGGCTGGGTGAACCCTGCTCGCTCTAATTCTTTTGCTATATGTCCCATTTCATCTAAAGAGGGCGTGATGAGGCCGCTTAGTCCGATAACATCAACTTTTTCTTCACGTGCTGTATCCAGTATCTTCTGGGCCGGAACCATCACACCAAGGTCAATGATCTCAAAGTTATTGCATGCCAATACGACCCCAACAATGTTCTTTCCGATGTCGTGAACATCACCTTTAACTGTAGCCAGCAATACCTTGGCCTGAGGCCGCAGATCTTTTATTTTTGCTTTCTCAGCTTCGATATAGGGAATTAAGATAGCCACGGATTTCTTCATGACCCTGGCACTTTTCACTACCTGAGGCAGAAACATCTTGCCCTCACCAAAAAGATCGCCCACTATATTCATACCGTCCATCAGCGGACCTTCAATCACTTCGATCGGCTGATCATATTTAAGGCGGGCTTCTTCGGTGTCCTCTTCTACAAAATCTACAATACCTTTAAGTAAAGCATGTTCCAACCGCTTCTCTACGGTATTGTTTCTCCATTCATCCTTTTTAACACCTGTTTTCTCGGTCTGCTTGACGCTTTCAGCAAAATCAACCAGACGTTCTGTAGCATCTGGGCGCCGATTAAATATTACATCCTCGACAAGTTCAAGCAGGCCTTTAGGTATTTCCTCATAGACCTCAAGCTGCCCGGCATTCACAATCCCCATATCCATGCCAGCCTTGATAGCGTGGTATAAAAATGCAGAATGCATAGCCTCCCGAACGGTATTGTTACCCCGGAATGAGAAGGAAATATTACTGACCCCACCGCTTACTTTGGCAAGCGGCAGATTAGCTTTGATCCACTTTGTAGCTTCTATATAATCAACTGCATAGTTATTATGCTCATCAATACCTGTAGCTACGGTGAGAATATTGGGATCAAAGATAATATCCTCAGGTGGAAAGCCTACCTCTACCGTTAAGATGCGATAAGCGCGTGCGCAGATTTCTTTCCTTCGTTCGAGGTTATCAGCTTGCCCAGTCTCATCAAATGCCATCACGATTACGGAAGCTCCGTATTGTAATATCTTCCGGGCTTGTTCCCTGAAGGTATCTTCTCCCTCTTTCAAGCTTATTGAATTGACAATACATCTGCCTTGCAAACACTTCAATCCAGCCTCAAGTACGGTCCATTTGGATGAATCCACCATTACAGGGACCCTGGAGATATCAGGTTCTGAACCCATTAGATGAAGAAATTTAACCATGGCCTCTTCTGACTCAAGCATGCCCTCATCCATGTTCACATCCACGATTTGAGCTCCGTTTTCTACCTGGTCACGAGCAATAGACAAACCTTCTTCAAATTCACCATTGGTGATCAGACGCTTGAATTTCTTTGATCCGGTCACATTAGTTCGTTCACCAATATTTACAAAATTGGTTTCAGGACGTATGATCAGCGGTTCCAGTCCGCTTAAGCGCATATATTTTTCGGGCGCAGGTAACTTGCGGGGAGGCTTTCCTTCGGCAGCTCTGGCAATAGCACGAATATGCTCCGGTGTGGTTCCACAACAACCGCCTACGATATTGAGAAAACCTTCGTTGATATAGCCTTCTATCTGAGCGGATAAAAATTCAGCCGTTTCATCGTAACCGCCAAATTCATTTGGGAGCCCGGCATTAGGATACAAGCTCACTCTTGTATTAGCCACTCTGGATAAATCCTGAATATACGGACGCATCTGAGCTGAGCCCAGGGCACAGTTCAGCCCCACACTAAGCAGGTTTGTTGTATGCGAAACAGATATCCAGAAAGCCTCGGTAACCTGGCCGGAAAGAGTACGTCCGCTATTGTCAACAATGGTCCCGGATATCATAACCGGAATGTCGCTTCCGGTTTTATTTCGAAAATCCTGAATGGCAAATAATGCTGCCTTACAGTTAAGCGTATCAAAGACCGTCTCAACTAAAAGTATATCAACCCCTCCGTCAATCAGTCCATTGATTTGCTCACTGTAACATTGACGAACCTCATCAAAGGTCACAGCCCGGTAAGCCGGATCGTTGACATCCGGTGACATTGAAAGAGTTTTGTTGGTAGGACCCAGTGCCCCTGCAACGAAACGCGGTTTATCAGGGTATTTTAGAGTAAATTCATGAGCTGCATCTCCCGCAAGTTTAGCGGAAGCCAGATTCAGCTCGTAGGTAAGGTCCTGCTGATTATAATCAGCCAGGGATATCGGGTTCGAATTAAAGGTATTGGTCTCAATGATATCAGCACCAGCCTCTAGAAACTTCAAGTGTATATCACGAATGATATCTGGCTGAGTTATGCTGAGAAGATCATTATTTCCCTTTAAATCATGGGCACTGTTTTTAAAACGCTCACCCCGAAAATCTTCTTCCTCCAGAGTATGCTCCTGGATCATTGTGCCCATAGCACCATCGAGTATTAAAATTCTTTTTTCTAACTGCTCATACAGCAGCTTTCTTCTGTCAGACATAAAAAGCGTCTCAAATAGTTAATAAAACAATCAATTCTACTTAAAGTAACAATTTTTTTGCTGGATAACCCCTCAAAAACTACCCTAATCGTTTATAAGTCTGCCTAATTAAATTCAGATCCTTTTTGGATCATATAGAAACGGTAGGCATAAACAAAGAATGAAAACATCATCAGGATTAATGTAAGCGTAAGCAAGATAGTTTTCAGGGTTTCTTGGGTGGGCATAAAAAATGCCACTATCCAGTATAGAGAAAGCAGATTAACGTAAATTTTGCCTGACATTACTGACATAGCAACTTTCCCGTGTTTTTTCTTAATAAAAAAAGATCCCGCCAGGATAAGTGAATCACGAATCAGCAAAACACCGAAGAACTCCAGAGGTATTAATTCAAGATAAACAGTGTAAATAAATAAAATACTTGCGCATATTTTATCAGCAAGCGGATCAAGGAATTTACCTAATTCTGTAATCTGGTCTAATTTTCGGGCAGCTAACCCGTCAAGGTAATCAGAGATAGCAATATAGGCCGTCAAAAAAATAAGCCAGGCCATTGCAGCTTCACCAAATTGCTGATGTAGAAGAATCAGTGGTATGGGTGTTAAAATTCGCGAAAACGAGATCAGGTTAGAAACAGTATACCAATCACCTTTTACTTTTATTTTTCGCCCATCAATATTCTGAGATAACTCCAAGAAATTTTTATTTGTATACCTTGTGAACAGCATGACTGTATTAATAAATTCAACTTTAAAGCTGTAACTTAAGTTATTAAAACGTTTGAAAAAGAAAAACAAATTACGCTCTAATTACATCAGCCTAAATAATAAAAAGACAGCATGTCAAAAAATCTCATAGAAAGAAAACTTAGTTCTGAAAAAGTCTACGCCGGTGAATTACTTCATGTTTTTAAAGACAAAGTACAATTACCGGACGGTGGATTAGCGGGCCGGGAGTGGATCAAGCATCCCGGAGCTTCAGCAATTCTGCCTATCTTTGAGAATGGCGATGTCATGTTAGTTAAACAATTTCGTTACCCTCTTTCCCAAATATTCTATGAAGTACCGGCCGGCAAAATTGATCAGGATGAGCCACCCGGAATAACAGCCGTCAGGGAACTTGAGGAAGAAACAGGGTTAATTTGCGAGCATATCTCTTATGTAGGGCACTTTCACCCGGCCATTGGATTCACTGATGAGGTTATCCACTTCTATGTAGCATGGGGGCTGGCAGAGAGCAAACAAAATGTGGATGCTGACGAATTTGTCCAACTGGTGCGCATGCCCCTGTATGAAGTCATAGCTATGATCGAAAACGGTCAGATTACCGATGGCAAAACTATGGCTTGTATCTACAGAACCCTGAACTGGTGGGATAAACATGCACCTTTTGCATTACGCACAATAGCAAAATGAAGTTATAAACCTTTCAAAGGTTATTTATAAAGCTTAACTTAGGGTTAATTAAACCCCAAAAATATAGCCATGACTGATACCCTGTTTTCAGACCCAGAATTACTATCCACTATATTTTACTATATTCTAAATGTAGTTTCTGCGATTGCTATCCTTATAGGAGGTTGGGTGTTAGCAAGCTGGCTTAGCAGAAGGGTGGGTAAAAAAGCCAGAGACTCAGAGAATATTGATGCCACTCTGACTCCACTATTTTCAAAAATAACCCGTATAGTCGTGATGCTGATCACCATTATCGCGGTGCTTGGACGTTTTGGTATTGAAACCGCAAGTATTGTAGCCGGACTCAGTGTAGCCGGCCTGGCCATTGGCCTGGCATTACAAGGCACCCTCAGTAATGTGGCATCAGGAGTTATGCTTTTATCCTTCCGCCCTTTTGAAGTTGGCGACTTCATCATGTTTGACAAAACAGTTGGCATAGTGGATGAGATTGGCTTGTTCATGACCAAAATGCACACCCTTCAGAACATATACACCATAGTTCCTAATTCCAAAATATGGGGGACGGAAATACAGAACTGGTCAAGGAATGACACTCGCAGAATTGATCTTGTTTTTTGTATCAGTTACGATGATGACATC
The DNA here is from genome assembly GCA_040905745.1 of Balneolales bacterium. Lineage (GTDB taxonomy): Bacteria > Bacteroidota > Rhodothermia > Balneolales > Natronogracilivirgulaceae > JBBDMU01. The sequence goes on along the minus strand of JBBDQY010000067.1, from coordinate 5,413 downwards.
GATAAAGCCTTTAAAATCATACAAAAAGCATTTGATGAAGATAGCCGTGTTCTATCTGATCCTGAACCCTTTATTGCCGTGGGAGAACTGAATGATTCATCTGTAGATATCCTCGCCCGCCCCTGGACGCCAAGCACTGATGCCTGGCAAGCGGGGATGGATTTAAGGAAACGTATTAAGCAACTTTTTGATCAGTCAGGTATCTCATTTCCTTATCCACAACGGGATGTTCATTTGTTCAACCAAAGCAAAGTAAACCTGGATGAAAATGGAAAAACAGAAGCTGCAGAAATCACATCAAAAAAAGAAACTTAGTTGTAATTCCTTAGTGTAAATGATAGGATACCTCTTTATTATAGCCTTATATACTGCTTAGCTAACTGTCATAAATTTCTTACCCTACACTTGATCCAGAGTCTCTACATAAAAGATTTTGCGCTTATTGATGAGCTTGAGGTCTCATTCGCTCCCGGATTAAACATCCTAACCGGCCAAACAGGTGCTGGAAAGTCTATTATCATCGGTGCGCTCAATATGGTTTTGGGGGAGCGGGCAGACACAGATATGATCCGGCAGGGTGCCCAAAAAGCCATAGCTGAAGCTGTAATCAATGTTGGGGATGCCGGGTCAATCAAGAATATTTTAAGCGAACATGCCGTGGATTTCGGTAGAGTGCTTATTCTTAGGCGGGAAATTCGGAATTCAGGGAGCAGGGCATTCATCAATGATACACCGGTAACCATTGCTGTTTTAAGACAGGTTGGTGATTTGCTCGTTGACCTGCACGGACAGCACGACCATCAGTTACTGCTTAAAGAAGAGAACCACGGCAAAGTCATTGACGCCTTTGCAAAAGTTTCCGAACCCTTATATGAATATCATGAAAGATATAAGGAAGCCTCTGCCTTGATGAGTGAACTTTCATCATTAAAGAAAATGGAACGTGAACTTCAGGAGAAGCTTGAACTCTACCGCTATCAGTATAAAGAGCTGGAAGGTACAGAACTAGACAATGAGCAGATTGAAAGCTTAGAAGCCGAATTAAAATTGCTGGACAATGCAGAAGACCTGGATCAAAAGGCAGCTTTAATTACAGAGCTGGGTAGCAATGGAGAAGCAAATCTAACAGAGATCCTAAATACACTTACCTCTGCCATTGATGACATGGCAGCTATTGAGCCTGATTTTGAAACCTACTCTCAAGAATTAAAAACAGCAGCCATCAGCATCCAGGAAATGCTCAGGTTTACCGAGCGATATAGGGAAAATATAGAATTTAACCCTATGCGTTTAGACGAACTTCGCCGTCAACAAACGACGTTGAAGAGACTGGAAAAGAAATACGGTCGCACTACAGATCAATTATCCATTTATCGGGATGAATTGCGCAGCAATCTTAATCTTGCCGAGAACTTCACGCAAGAAATTAACCAGCTACAGATAAAAATAGACACTCAACTTGAGAAGTTGAAAGTTGCTGCTGTTAATCTGCATAATGCAAGGATAGAGCAAGGCGAAATTCTGTCCGGCAGGATGCAAAAAGAACTGCGGGAGTTGGGAATTCCTCATGCTTCTTTTGAAGTAAGAGTAAATTATATAAAAAGCGACAAAGGTTGGCTCGAAATTCATGACGAAAAGATTGCCTGTCATTCCGAGGGGTGTGATGATATCGCCTTTACCATTTCCACCAATAAAGGTGAACAGCCTAAGCCGATGATAAAAATAGCATCCGGGGGGGAAATAAGCAGGGTGATGCTAGCCCTTAAATCAATAGCAGCCCGTGAGCAACATCTACCGGTCATGATCTTCGATGAAATAGATACAGGTATAAGCGGAGCGGTGGCTGAACGGGTTGGTGAAACCATGCGAGAGCTATCAAACTATTGTCAGATCATCGCCATTACTCATCAGGCGCAGATCGCCGGTCAGGCACATCACCACTTCAGCGTTGAGAAACACGAGGAAGCCGACAGAACCCTTACCCATATTAAACTGCTTAACCGGGACGAACGCATACGAGAGATTGCCTCGCTGACCAGCGGTGCCAAAGTTAGTGAACACGCTCTGGCCAGTGCCCGGGAAATGATCGACAAAACATCATAAGGCATATATCATTTTCTCAGACCATGGCTACCTATACTTATCATAATCTTCCGGTCCATTATAAAAAGATTGGTACAGGACAACCGCTATTGATCTTACATGGCTGGGGCAGCAGCAGCGGAGTGATGATGCCCCTGGCAGAAAAACTTGCAACTACACACACATGTTACATCCCCGACCTACCTGGTTTCGGATCTACGAACCCACCCGACCATGCATGGACGGTCGATAATTATGCTGATTTCACCTTCAGTTTTATCAAAGATTTGAACTTAGGAAAGCCGGATGTTTTAGCCCATTCCTTTGGGGGAAGAATCATGTTAAAGTTAGCGGCACGTATAGATTCTCAACAGTATGTGGGTAAAATCCTGATCACTGGCGGGGCGGGGATGAAACCGCGGCGTAAAGCAGCTTTTTACCTAAAAAAGTATACTGCCAAAAGTTTAAAAGCCCCTTTTTTACTCCTTCCGCATAGCCTAAGGAGCCCCGCTATGGACTGGCTAAGAAATACGGCTCTTTGGAGATCCTTAGGATCGGGTGATTATCAAAAACTTCAAGGGGTAATGCGTGAAACATTTGTCAAAACCGTGAGTGAATACCTGGAACCCTGTATGCCTGGTATCGAACAAGAAATCCTTTTGTTATGGGGAAAAGATGACGAGGCAACCCCCCTCTATCAGGCTCAGCGAATGGAAAAGGGAATCCCTTCAGCCGCACTGGTTATTATACAAAATGCAGGACATTATGCTTTCCTGGATCAGCCTTCCCAATTTTTTCATATAGCAAAAGCCTTTCTGGATAATAAAATCTCTTGAGTAAGTAGAGTAAGAGTCATTTATTTGTTTATATAGCAAACAATTGACATAGCCATAAATATTTACTATATAGATTAACCGGCATTATTAAAAGCTTCAAACTATTCAGGATTACACATTATGAATCCAAACGAAGAAATAGCGCCCAATAGGAAAAAGACCAATGTGGCTAAATTGGAAATCTATAAGGCGGGCAGGTCTCACAACAAGCTAAATCACTCTTTGGAGAGCGATAAAAATTCATCAAAAAGAAAAAATATAAAAGAGTTTGGCAAAGACGATATTGCTCTGGTCACTCTTGATGCAAAAGGTTTTATAATATCCTGGAGCCTGGGCGCAAAAAAATTAACAGGTTTTACGTTATCAGATGTCAAAAAAAAACGTTTTTCCTACTTATTTGAAGAAGATAAAGACAATGTTGATATTTTAATACAATTAAATAACGATTCTTTGGATGAAGGCTCATATCTGTTTCATCGCAAAAACGGAGAACCGTTTCAGGCTAAGGTTAATTATACCTGTATTACTGATAGTGATGCAAAAACTATCGCTTATACGCTGATCATTAAACCTGAAAATTTCGATGCTATAAAAAGAGACAAACAGTTAGGATTATTAGCTGAGTACACAGATGATATCGTAAGCCTTCACAGGGAAGACGGTTCGTATGTATATTGCAGTCCATCTGTAGAAAAAACCCTTGGATACAAATCTGATGAAATAATTGGCAAAAGTCCTTTTGATTTTTTCTACCCGGGTAAAGCCCAGAAAGGCCGCGTTGAATTTGAAAAATTATACAGTAAAAAAGAATCAAGTGAGCATGAGTTGTTGATGAAGCACAAAAGCGGCCATTATATTTGGTTAGAGGTTAAAGTGAATCCCATAATGGATGAGCAGGGTAAAATTAAGTATATCGTAGCTTCATCAAGAGATATTACCGAAAAAAAAGCCTCGGCAGAAGAGCTTAAACTTCAAAAAGCATATTTTGAACAGCTTTTTGCCAGCTCACCTGAAGGAATAGTCATACTGAATACAGCAGGCCGAATTGAGAATGCCAATCAATCATTTCAGAATCTTTTCAATTATTCGAAAGACGAACTATTAGGCTTAAAACTCCATCATATCATCTACCCTGACAAACCTTCCTCAGAAAACGTTCACTGGGCAAATTATACCGAAATTGTTTGGAAGAGAAAGGATGGTCGCCAGTTGGATATATCTTTAATTGGTGCACCCATCATATACGACAATAGATCGGTGGGCAGCTATGTCATTTTTCGTGACATTACATTCCAAAAAAGTAATGAAAATTACATTAAGCAATCTCTTTTGGAAAAAGAGGTTTTGCTAAAGGAGATCCATCACAGGGTAAAGAATAATATGCAGATCATCTCCGGCTTGCACAACATGCAAGCCATGAAAATTAAAGATAAAAAAACTCAGGCTGTATTTCGGGAAAGTCAAAATCGCGTACAGGCAATGGCTCTGATCCATGACCAGCTCTATAGATCTTCTGATCTGGAAGGTTTGGATTTCGCTGATTACCTTCGAAACCTGATCCACCAACTTTTCTCATCCTACGGCAGAAACAAAATCACTTATGCTATAGAAGCTGATCCGGTTACCATAAGTGTTAAACAAGCTGTACCCTGTGGGTTAATCATCAACGAATTAGTCACCAATTCTATTAAACATGCATTTGGTCCCGGTGAGGGTGGAAGGGTACAAATCAGGCTTAAAAAGAATAAAGGACCTTCTGTTTTGCTTGAAGTAAGTGATAATGGTGTTGGCTTGCCTGATAACTTTGATATTGATAAAGTCGGTACTTCCATGGGCATGCAATTAATCAATGGCCTGGTTAATCAGATAAAAGGCACTCTTACTTTGTCATCAGATGAGGAGACGACCTTCAGTATCTTATTTACTACTTAACTTCAAAGCAGGCCTACATTCGATCCTAACTGTTGATCTTGTACATAATACCTAATGCTATTCCAGTACTGAATTGGATATCTTCATGCTGATCAATATCATACAGGTTAATACTGGTAAATGAGACATTAATCAGACTTGTTATATTAGCTGTCAAGGTTAGATCAAGTCTGTGATCGGTATTTTCAAAGGATAATTCTTCATAATTTGCAAACATTTGGTAACGGGTTTTAATGTTAAAATCTTCCGTAATGTCCTTGTTATACCTTGCATAAACCTGTAAAGCCAGCCATTCTGTTCTTACTGTTTCTCCCACTGGTACTCCATAATTAGCCGGAACATTTTCAGATACATCCTCATCTCTCATAAAGGTTAACCTGGGAGAAAAAGGCCCTATCCTCAAGCTGAATTCTTCATTAGGACGGTATTCAAAACCAAGAGACCCTGTTAAGTAACCCGGCGATATAAAACTTGAAATCAAGGTTCTTTCATCATTATCATCATATTCATAACCTGAGTTCGATTAATAATTTGCGGGAAAAGGCCATTTAAATCATTGCTAT
>JBBDQY010000066.1:0-24978 GCA_040905745.1 Balneolales bacterium | reverse complement strand
ATGTACTACCATATGTACTACCAATCAAAGAAATATTGCCTTATTTGGGAAAACTATTAACCAATTGGACAGGTTGATTCAGCGCTTAAACACAAAAAAACCCTGTCTAAATTGAATTAAACAGGGTTTTTGATAAGTACACCCGACAAGATTCGAACTTGTAACCGCCTGATTCGTAGTCAGGTACTCTATCCAGTTGAGCTACGGGTGCATTTTCTTTTGGCTTATCAGCGAATTGAATTCATTTCGCTGTTAGTTGCCAATATTACGGAAATTTTAGGCTCATTTCCAGTTATTATGGGGCTGAACTTTCATCCGTTCAACCCCCGGGGAAATGAAAAGATTAGTAGCGATAGTAATCCGGCTTAAAAGGGCCTTTGACCGGAACTCCTAAATATTCCGCTTGATCTTCGGTAAGCTCCTCCAGCTCAACGCCAATTTTCTTAAGATGAAGAAAAGCCACCCTCTCATCAAGATCTTTAGGCAATACATGGACTCCCAATTCAAAGTCGCCGGGACGGGTCCACAGTGCGATTTGCGCAAGTACCTGATTGGTAAAACTATTAGACATAACAAAGGACGGATGACCCGTAGCACAACCTAGGTTAACCAAACGCCCCTCAGCCAGCAGATAGATTTTATGGCCATTTGGCAAGGTATAAGCATCAACCTGATCTTTAATAGTATCTTTTTTGCCATTTTTATTCAACCAGCTTACCTGGATTTCAGAATCAAAATGTCCGATGTTACAGACAATAGCCTGATCTTTCATCATCTCAAAATGTTCTGCACGAATAATATCTTTACAACCCGTTGCGGTAACGAAGATATTGCCTTCTTTGGCGGCATCATTCATTTTCTTCACCTCATATCCATCCATCGCGGCCTGAAGTGCACAAATCGGATCAATCTCTGTAATAATAACCCGGGCACCATAGCTGCGCAGAGTTTCGGCTGAACCCTTACCAACATCACCATAACCGGCAACCACGGCAACTTTACCCGCTACCATGACATCCGTGGCGCGTTTAATACCATCGACCAGTGACTCACGGCATCCGTACATATTGTCGAACTTCGATTTGGTCACCGAATCATTAACGTTGATAGCCGGGACACGTAGAGTTCCTTTTTTAGCCATTTGGTACAAACGGTGAACCCCCGTTGTCGTTTCTTCAGATAAACCACGGACATCATCCAGCAACTCAGGGTATTGTTCATGGGCCATGGTAGTCAAATCGCCTCCGTCATCAAGAATCATATTAAGCGACTTGCCATCAGGGAAAACCAGCGTCTGCTCAATGCACCAGTTGAACTCTTCTTCGGTCATACCCTTCCAGGCATAGACAGGCACGCCGGCAGCAGCCATAGCGGCAGCGGCATGATCCTGAGTCGAAAAGATATTGCAGGACGACCAGGTAACTTCGGCACCTAATTCGATGAGCGTTTCAATCAAAACAGCCGTTTGTACGGTCATGTGAAGGCAACCGGCAATGCGGGCACCTTTCAATGGCTTGCTTTGCCCATATTCTTCACGTAAAGACATCAATCCGGGCATTTCTGCCTCAGCAACGGTGATTTCCTTCCGGCCCCATTCGGCCAGGTTGATGTCTTTTACTTTGTAAGCTAGCTTTTCTTCAATCATAATTTTTTGTGGTAAAGATGAATTCGTTTATCAAGTATTGTTTAGAATATAAGGCTTCAGAAATAAGAAAGCAGAATATATGAAGATAAACATTCTGCTACAGTTAACGTATTCTATCTAAATCGCTTATTTTGTATTAGCTTCGATAATTGCTTTAGCTTTTACATAATCCTGATCGGGGCCATGGCTGCCTATTATGGTAGTCAGATATTTGCCATCCGGACCTACAAATATTTTGTAAGGGATGCTTTGTATCTCAAGGTCAATTGCCAGGTCACGGCCATAAACATAAGTGAAGTTATAATCATGGCTGGATACAAATTCTTCAACCTGTTCCGGTGAATCCATTATTTGAGGTGATAAAGCAACCACGGCAAAATCATCAGAATAATCTTCGGCAAGCTGGTGAAGTGTAGGCATACTGGCAATGCAGGGTGCACACCATGTTTCCCATATATCGATCAATACTGTTTTCCCTTCAAAGTCTTTTAATGACATTTTATTGCCATCCAGGTCAGTAAATTCTGTGTTCTGGATAACCTGTATTTTATCATCTGATAACGTTTCAGATGATGAATCTTCCGATGACTGTGCGCACGACGTGGTGGTCAGCGTAACAAAAAATAGAAGAATTGTAATTAGTAATTTCATGGTTTTTATTGATGTATAATAAACCTTCTCAACGCAGGGCCAATTAAGTTATTGAAAAATGTATACTGGTATTGTTTCAATTACGAAATGACGGTTTACAAGTTTTCTACCGCGTTATCTAATCTGCTAATTACTTTATCCTTCCCAAGCAGTTCCATCGTTTCGAATAAATCCGGGCCAAATCCTATGCCTGTTACCGCAAGCCGTACTGGCTGCATTAACTTACCGAAACCTATGCCTTGTTCTTCAACAATGGCTGATAGTCGTTGTTTGATTTCAGTAGCTTTGAAATTATGATCATCCAATTCGGCAATTTGATCACGAAACAAACCGACTAATTCAGGAGTATTTTCTTTCCAGGCTTTTTTGACTGTTTTCTCATCGTATTCCTTAGGCTCTTCAAAGAAGTAAGCGCCGTGAATGATAAACTCCGGCAGCAAGGATGCTCTTTCTTTCATCAGGAGGATAACCTGCTTGAGATAATCATCAGTAAAACCGGCATAACCGGCTTCATCTGCTTGTAGTTTCACCCTTGGCAATAGTTCATCCTCAGGTATACTCCGCAGAAAATGCTCATTATACCAGATCAGTTTACTGTGGTTAAAAATAGCACCGCCTTTACCAATACGTTCCAGAGAAAACTCCTTGATAAGTTCATCCATGGAAAAAACCTCCCGGTCATCCCCCGGACTCCATCCCAGAAAAGCAAGGAAGTTAATTAATGCTTCAGGTTCATAATGGCCCTTCACATAATCGCGAACATTAACCGGGATACCCAGTTCCTCTGCATTTCGTTTGGAAAGCTTGCCTCCCTTGGGTGACATAATCAACGGAAGGTGGGCCATCTTTGGAGGTTTCCACCCGAGGTACTCATAAAGTAAAATGTGTTTAGGTGCCGAGCTAAGCCATTCTTCACCCCGGATTACATGGGTTATTTCCATTAAGTGATCATCAACCACATTGGCTAGATGATAAGTGGGTAATCCATCCGATTTAAGCAGAACCTGATCATCCAGTCCCTGGCTCTCAAAAGAAACAAACCCACGGATTTCATCCTCAAAACGTATCGTCTCACGCCGGGGTACTTTTAATCTTACTATAAAATCTTCATTTGATTCCATCCTTCGATTCACTTCATCAGCCGGCAATGTAAGGCTGTTTTTCATTGACATCCTGGTGATCGCATCGTATTTCGGTGATGGATTTCCCGATTTCTGAAGCCGGGCTCGCATATCCTCTATTTCCTCTGTAGTATCGAAGGCATAATAAGCCTGATCCTGCTGGATAAGCTGGGCGGCATATTTCTGATAGTATTCTGATCGTTCACTTTGTCGATATGGGCCAAAATTGCCATTCTTACCCGGACCTTCATCAATCGTCATGCCTGCCCAATTCAGGGATTTGATAATATCCTCTTCGGCTTCAGCGACATATCGTTTCTGATCGGTATCCTCGATTCGCAGCACAAATGCGCCACCATGATGCTTGGCAAATAAATAATTATATAAAGCAGTTCGCAATCCCCCTATATGCAGCATTCCAGTTGGCGAGGGTGCGAATCGTACACGTACATTTGACATAAACTCTGATCATTTTTTTAAAAATTCATCTGGTAAAATAAGGGTTTAATAGTTGGGAAAGAAACTCACCTGAAAAACCAATCAAGGAGCAAAGCCGATGAGCGTTTGTTGGTACTGAGCAGGTAGTAAAACAGACGTTTTGGATTTAACTTAACAGTATGTACATTAAAATAACCCTAACTAAATGATGCTGCATATGATTTTGACTGTTATCGATACCTTGTCTTTTTTTATTACCATTATTTTCCTGTTGGGCATTTTCGCTAAGCATAGCGTTGGCCAAACAATAGCTACAGCTGATAGTGTACAATATTATGAAGCGGTTATGAAAAACACCAATGACCCAATTGATTTTGAAACAGCCAGAAAATGGCTTAACCATTACTACCGTGATTTGGTAATAAACGATGAGGCGAAGGTACCGGATTATGAGCTTAAAGATCCTTTGAAAACGAAAAACAGTTCTCTAGTGCAGGATAAAGAGACCTGGCTTTCCACCCGTCGGCCTGAAATTATCAATCTGTTTGAACAATATGTATATGGTAAAGTACCCGAATTTAATTATGATCTTAAATTCCATACTCTCTCTGTTGATTCTAAAGCACTGGGAGGTATGGCAACCAGAAAACAGATATCCATACTATTTAAGGGATACCCCGAATTATCTATTGACCTGTTAATCTATCTTCCCAATCACATACAAGAACCTGTTCCTGCCATGATGGGACTGAATTTCTTTGGGAATATGACTATCCACCCTGACGAAGGAATTATAATATCTGAAAAATGGATGCGGCCTAATCCGGAATTCGGTATTGTCGATAACCGGGCGACTGAAGATACGCGTGGTGTCTATTCAGAACGCTGGCAGGTTGAAAAGTTACTTCAAAGAGGCTATGCCCTTGTTACGGCATATGCCGGGGATATTGAGCCCGATGAGCATAACAGGATGAATCAAGGGGTAAGATCACTGGCGTATAAAGAACAGGATGAACCCGCTTCCGATGAATGGGGAACGATTGCAGCATGGGCCTGGGGATTAAGCCGCATGATGGATTATCTGGAGACTGATGATGATATAGACCAAGATCGAATTGGTCTTTTTGGTCATTCCCGATTAGGGAAAGCGGCATTATGGGCAGGGGCATTGGATGAACGATTCTCTGTTGTCATATCCAATAATTCAGGTTCAGGGGGAGCTGCTCTTTCCGCTCGTAAATTTGGAGAAACGATAGGAGTTATCAACACGAGTTTTCCCCATTGGTTTTGTAAAAACTACTCTCAATTTAATAATAAGGAAGAAAACCTGCCCCTGGATCAGCATATGTTACTCTCATTAATAGCGCCAAGGCCGTTATATGTTGCGAGCTCTGAAGATGATTTATGGGCAGACCCTCTTGGTGAATTTATTTCTGCCCTTGAAGCATCTCCTGTTTATAAGCTTTTTGGATTGGAAGGTTTACCCGTACAATCACAACCTGAAATAAACAGCCCGGTATCTGGTACCATAGGATATCACATTAGGGATGGTGGACATGGGGTGACCTCTTACGATTGGGATAACTACCTCAATTTCACTAATCAATTCTTTAAGTAGATTGAACCGTATGCAAAGCTGGAACGGGTTATTCCTTTAACAAAAACATATCGGACTTGTATCATTAAGTGTGAGTCCCCATTTATCACCCTCAAGTATCACAATTTTCATACTCTATTATTTAAGTCAATTTGTTACCGTGATTCATAGGGGCCATATACTCCAATTATTTCGTCTGATTCTGATGAATCATCCAAAATAATGATTTATTTTGCAGGCAGTATTTTCATTTTCCATACTTTATAAAGTTTTCAGAAAGATTGGCAAAATGCGTGATGCAATCAGATTGAGATGCCCATTGAGAATACTAAGTTAGTAACTTTATCGTAATAGGCAACAATAGCTAAGCATGAGGTTTATTTTTAATGCTATTTTTATATATTTTATGCCTCATTAAAACAAACATTAATTATATACAATAATCATGGCAACAATCAGATTAGGAGATGAAGCTCCGAACTTTACAGCACAGACTACAGAAGGCGAAATTAATTTTCATGACTGGCTCGGTGATAAATGGGGAGTATTGTTCTCACACCCTGCTGATTATACCCCTGTTTGTACAACCGAATTAGGTTCTGTTGCTAAATACAAAGCAGAATTCGAAAAAAGAAATGTTAAAGTGGTAGCTCTAAGTGTTGATGGTGTTCCGTCGCATATTGACTGGATTAAAGACATCAATGAAACACAGAATACCACCGTAAATTATCCACTTATTGCGGATAAGGACAGAAAGATCTCATCTCTTTATGATATGATCCATCCTAATTCAAGTGATCAAACCACGGTTAGATCTGTATTTATAATAGGGCCGGATAAAAAAGTAAAATTGATGATTACCTATCCTGCCTCTACCGGCAGAAATTTCGAAGAAATACTTCGTGTAATCGATTCTTTACAGCTAACCTCATATCACAAAGTTGCTACACCGGCTAACTGGAAAAACGGTGATGATTGTGTGATTGTCCCTGCTGTTACCAATGATCAGATCGCTGCAAATTTTCCCAAAGGGCACACAGAAATTAAGCCCTATCTGAGAATGACTCCACAGCCTAACCTTTAAACCTCATATTAGTAAGGCTGAATTAGCAGTATAATGGAATTCCAGTCTTTCTAAGAATCGCTGTAGATTTAACAGCGTGAATACCAAAACCAATGTCCCCGGTATCTTACCCGGTTCATTGGTTTTTTATTTTACGTTTTAGGGTCATTGCTCATAAAAACTTCCATCCAATGAGGCAGTAATATTTATGCCATAATCATAACTCCCGTTATCTTTATGGCTGGAAGTAGCTTACTATTTTTTAGTTAATTAGTCAATTATTCAACTTTATTTAAAAACAGCCAACCCTAAAAAGGTTAAACACTCATTTTACCTAAAAATATAAAGCTGGCCCTTTATCCTGATATCTCCGGTTAGTTCGGAAAACACGCTATAACTAGGCTTATGCAAGTCCTATGCCCGGGACAGTTGCAAGACGTCATGGTAAGGCTTGCATAAGACTTGGTACGGACGAAACCCCTATAATTTCATGGCAACTCAGTAAACAATATATTATATCAATACTAAAATACCTTAGTGTCCTTAAAATAACTCATAAAAAAAAGGTAAAGGCAAAATTAAAGAAAAACCTAATATTATTAAGTTGATCGTTTAGCCGAATTATATTCAGCTCTTTATCTCATCAGCTGAAAAAGACTTGAGAGTTCTAAAGAATAGAAAATGTCATATGAGGAGCATCTTTACATATCTCCACTCGTTTTTAAATATTATACCGTTTTATTATTAGAATTTTCCAATAATAAAACGTATCTTACCGACTTACTTTTTTCAAGGCGTTCTAACGCTACAGCGATAACAAGAGATAGGTACAAAGAATCACCGGTCCGCCTTAACCCCTGCCCTGCCAATAGTTGAAACCTTAAAAGTTCCTGAACCTCAGGTTCACGCTATTCTATTGTCTGAAAATTGACTAATAACTTATCCTAATAAAATTCCATACATGTTATTTACATATTTAGAAAAAAAACATTCCGATATTAAAACCGAAGTCCTTTCGGGCCTAACCGTTTCCCTCGCATTAGTACCAGAAGCAGTAGCCTTCTCTTTGATCGCCGGTCTGAGTCCCCTGGTAGGCCTGTACAGTGCGTTTATAATTGGCCTGATCACCGCTCTCATGGGAGGCCGTCCGGGAATGATTTCAGGAGCTACCGGTGCTATAGCTGTGGTTATTGTGAGCCTGGTGGCCATGCACGGTGTGGAATATCTTTTCGCTACAGTGGTTCTGATGGGCCTGATCCAGCTGACGATTGGTTTTTTGAAATTAGGCAAGCTGATCCGGCTGGTTCCTCATCCGGTAGTTTTTGGATTTGTTAATGGACTGGCGATACTGATCTTCATGTCGCAGCTTAATGAGTTTAAAACCTTTGATGCTTCGGGCACAGGAACCTGGATTAGCGGACAATCATTATACATTATGACAGGGCTTGTTATAGCAACCATGGCTATTATTTTTTTTCTGCCCAAAATAACCAAAGCCGTTCCGCCTTCACTGGCAGCAATAATTACGGTATCGGGTGTGGCGATATTTTTCGGCCTGCCTACTAAAACCGTAGGGGATATAGCCTCAATTTCTGGTGGACTGCCATCTTTTCATCTGCCCATGGTTCCGCTCACACTGGAAACGCTGACCATTATCTTCCCCTATGCTTTTATTATGGCTATGATCGGCTTGATTGAAAGTCTGCTGACGCTTACCGTAGTTGATGAGATGACCGAAACCCGTGGTAATGGAAATAAAGAATGCGTCGCCCAGGGGACGGCAAACCTGGTAACGGGATTTTTTGGAGGAATGGGAGGCTGTGCCATGATTGGTCAAAGCATTATCAATGTGACTTCGGGCGGCAGAAGCCGGGTTTCGGGTTTAGTGGCCGCTCTTGCGTTGATAACCTTTATACTTTTTGGGGCTTCTCTGATCGAACAGGTGCCAATGGCTGCTCTGGTTGGCCTTATGTTTATGGTGGCAATAGGTACCTTTGAATGGGCGAGCCTTAAGATCCTTGGCAAAGTACCCCCTACCGATCTGGTGGTGATGCTTATGGTGATGGGCGTGACGGTGATCTTTCACAATCTGGCCGTGGCGGTGTTAATCGGTGTAGTGATTTCCGCTCTGGCTTTTGCCTGGGAAAATTCCAAGATGATCCGAGCCCGAAAGCGTACCGATGAATTTGGTGTTAAGCACTATGAAATATACGGACCCTTATTTTTTGGTTCCGTGACTGCCTTTCAGGACAAATTCGATATTCTGAATGATCCGGAGCGCGTGATCATTGATTTTCAGGAATCCAGGATTGTGGATCATTCCGGACTGGAAGTTCTGAACAAGATCACAGAACGATATGCAAGGCAGGGCAAGAAAGTGAGCCTGATCAACCTTACCAATGACAGCAAACGACTACTGAACAATGCCGGCAACATCATACAGCTCAATTATGACCGGCAACATACTGTGGAAAAAGAAACTAAAGAACCGGTGCTAACCAACTAAAGACTAACTACCCGGAGTCTTTACTGACTTCGGTAGATAGTGGTTGCAAGAAAGTCACATCAAATTTGTTTAGTTTATTCGTGAAGGGCACTCAGAATGCCGCCCTCATTTTAAGCTTTCTTTCGGATATCCTGAGGATTGGTTTTACGACTCTGTTCATTACTTGTGTTCAGCAGATGAGATGCCAGATCCAATGTTTTTCTATTGCTCCCTTGCAAGGTTTTAAAATGATATTCCGTGATATTATGATCTGTTAAAAAGGCAGTAGCTTTTTTTATGATTTCCTGCATGGATTTGTTATTAATATTTCCTTTTTCTATGCTATAGGTGATTTGAGAGGAACTTTGATGTCCATATCCACCTGCACCCCACTTTTCATCCCAGATATTCATATGGACATGCCGGTAGTGGGTGACCATATTAGCCAGCCATCGTGTCTTTTCATTTTCAATGGCTGTTGCCAGGAAATCCGATTCATCATGATGGGCTTTACATAAAGGGCAGTAGAACTGGATCTGGGTAATCAGAATTTCCTTACAAACCTCCTGCATAACAATTTTCTGGCCGGTAAAATCATCTATTTTTATATATTGATCACTTTCACATTCATACCATTCATTTTTATCCATCCTGAATGCTTCTCGCTCCTCAATAACTTTTTTTGCTTTAACCGTAGTCTCTGTGAATAATCTTGCCATACAACCTTTGAATAAAATGAATAGATTGGCTTATCCACTAATTTAACCAATTGAGATTACAATAATTTTGCTAATTAATATTACAGGCAACAAAAAAATAGATATATCTTTTTGATAAATTAATGAGTTGATACTATCCAAGCTTCAACATCTGGTTGTAGCTTATTCCTTAACTTTAATAGCAAAGCTGTTTGCCAAACCAACTGCCGGTTCCACAAACCTGCCACCTTCAGGAGTATCGCTTACCTGACCACCAAAATCATCCCCCCAGCCCACCAGGGTTCCATCCTGACGCAGAGCAAGGTTGTGCCAGCTGGCAGCGATATCCACATATCCAGCGTCTGTTGGTTTACCATCACTGATTACACCCCATTGTTCAATAGAACCATCGACACCTAAAGCCAGGCTGTGATAATTACCGGCTGCAATAGATTTGAATTTGCCTTCTGTGGGTGCACCGCCTACCTGATCATATTCATCAAGTCCCCATGCCATAAGTGATCCATCCGTTTCCAGGGCTAATCCAAATGCTCCACCGGCAGATATATTAGTGAAATGATTTTCTTTTGGTGCCAGGAAAACAGCATCGGCTGAACCCCATGTAACCACCGTTCCATCATCTTTAAGTGCAATATTCATACCAGGAACAGCACTCACAGCTACAAAGTTATCTCCCTCTGATAATGGATTATCAGGAAATATAGTCCCATCCTCACGCAGCGCGATGAGCTGATTGCCATCAGTTGCTATTGCCGTATAATGATCTCCGTCAGGAATGTCTGCAACTGTGGAGTGTGTAGGCTTTCCCCATGCGGCAATCGTCCCATCAGATCGAAGGGCATAATTTATACCACCATCTCCCGGTATTGCCAATTCTACAAAGTTATCTCCCAAGGGTACCTCATCTAAAGCAGCACCTTCGGCACCCCAGGCAACTATGGAACCAGCCGGCCGTTGTGATGGTGATTCAGCAGTGGTAATATTTCTTACATTGTTAATATTAGTAAATGATTTTTTTGATTCCATATTATTAAAAAAACTATCACAAGAAGTGAAAAGAAAGGAACCTATGGCGATAAGGGTCAAAATTACTATCGTATTTCTTTGAAACATTCAATTATGATTGGTTACTTAAGTTATTATGAGAGGAAATATAGCTTTAGTTTTCCGGATCATAAATTATAGTCTGCTAATTAATTAGTATTAATATTTTTGAGCTATATATATACTCACCCAATGCTTATCAACTATTTTTATTCCAGATTCATCAAAACAGGTTTATTAGAAAAGCTTTAATTTAATCTATGAACCTCGCCCTGTTATTACCTGCTTATCTACCTGATTTGTATTACTTATCCTGCCTTCTGCAGGCTGACCGTATTGTTATGCTGGATTTAGCATCTTTCACGCGAAAAGGGAAGGTCCACCGTGGCAAGATTCGTACTCCTGATGGTTTCCAATGGCTAAACATCCCGATCAATACTGAAGATAAAGCCAAACCTTTGAAGGATGTCCGCATGGATCATCAAATTGATTGGATATCTAAACATTTGAAAGCCCTTGAGTATAATTATCGCAATAGCATTTACTTTGAGTTCTATGAACCGGAAATACGCGCCGATCTGGAGCGTGCCAGAGAGTTTGTGCATCTTTCTGAGTTCACCAGTTATTTTATGAACAGGCTATTTCTTTATCTTCAGTTGGATATCAACTTAGAATGGGCCAGCTCTCTGCCTGATTTTGATCCTAATCCTGATGTATTTGCCATCAGTGCCGGTGCTGACCGTGTTTTTCAGGAGCAGGACAGTCAGAATTACCAATGGCCTTCATCCCTGCGCATAGAACCGTTATTTACCCATCCCATATACCCACAGCATTTCGGCGACTTCATACCTGGAATGTCACTCCTTGACCTGCTTTTCCAAATGGGCCCATCAGCTTATGAAATCACAGACCAACTAGCAGGGTGATCAACTCTTCTTCAAAACCGGCGCCCTCTACTTCTCCTCACGGTGCAACAGCCTGCATCAATATGGCACAGAACCAGGCGGCATATGTACCAACCGCGTATCCAAGAACGGCCAGCAATACCCCTACCGGTGCCAGAGCAGGATGGAAGGCTGAGGCTACAATAGGCGCTGAAGCTGCTCCGCCTACGTTGGCCTGACTGCCAACGGCTACGAAGAAGAAAGGGGCTCTGATTATTCTGGCCACACTGAGCAGAATAATTACATGGACCATCATCCAAACACCTCCTATGACGAAATAGCCTGGATTCTGAAAAATGGCAAGAATATCCATCTGCATCCCTATGGTTGCAACAAGTACGTAGAGGAGCAAAGAGCCCATCCGTGAAGCACCGGCACCTTCGAGGTTACGTGCTTTGGTGAATGATAGCATCAGTCCAAGGGTAGTTGCAATAATAATCAGCCAAATGAAAGGGGATGCCAGGCTAAGATCCACCAGAAAGGGAGACCGGGCAGCGAGCGGGGTAATTATTTCAGCGCCTAAATGGGATATGGCGGTCATTCCAAAGCCAATCGCAAGTATGGTGGCCAGGTCAGTCAGGTTAGGAATACGGGCTATGCTAAGGCGGTAGTTCTCTACTTTTATTCGCAGGCTTTCAATAGCTGACGTATCACCTCCAAACACCTTATCAATTCGACCACTGACCCCTGCACCATAGAGCAGAAAAGCCATCCATATATTAGCCACGATAACGTCAACAGTTACCATGGCAGAGAATAGCGTGGGTCCGGCCCCGAAGACCTCTAGCATGGCAGCCTGATTGGCTCCGCCACCTATCCAGCTTCCTGCCACGGTTGCCAGACCTCTCCATACAGCATCAGGGCCCGCACCGCCTACCAAATCAGGCGAGAAAACAGAAACGATAAGGATGGCCAGTGGTCCACCTATTACAATTCCCAGGGTACCGGCGAAGAACATAATCACTGCTTTTGGCCCGAGTTGTATAATGCCTTTTATGTCAATGCTGAGCGTAAGCAACACCAAACTGGCGGGAAGCAGGTACCGGGAAGCCACGAAATAAAGGTTAGATTCTTCACCACTGATAATACCCATGGAATTGAATAGGGAAGGCACAAAATAACACAATAATAATGCCGGCACATAAGTGTAAAACTTCTTAAGAATGGGATGATCACTTTCGGCCGTTTTAAATATCAAAGCCAATATACCCATCAAAAGGCCAAGTACAATTGCATCATTAGTAAACAGGGGGGCATCCGTCATATCAGTATTCTATTGAGTTATCATTATTTTTTCGGATATATGGTTAATACCTGTTATTAAAAAATCTAACCGTTCCTGGCTAATTGATGATAATTACTCCTTACGGATTAACTGTCTGCAATACAGATTACTGATCACCAACTCTTTTAATCACCTGGAGCATCCCTCTTCGATAGGCACTGTAGTTTTCCTCAGCAGGGAGCAAGCTGTTAATCCTTACGTAATTGCTGGCATGAATAAACTGATCCCCACCAAGGCTAATGCCTACATGAGTGATTCGGCTTGATGAGGGACCAAAGAATATAAGATCACCGGGTTCCACATTAGAGAAAGTGGAGTTTGGTGATACTTCAGTGCCGATTTGCACCTGCTGGCTGGCATCGCGTGGAAGCTGATATCCTGCGGTTTCAAAGACCGTTCGGGTGAAGCCGGAACAATCGAAGCCCTTAGTTGAATTGCCTCCCCATAAATAAGGAAGGCCATGCATCATGTGGGCTATTTGGATGATTTTCTCCTCGTCAGGCTTTTTGGAGTTATCCAATTTTATCACTTGACCGAGATGATGGGTATAGATATATCCCCTTGCTCCGTCGGGCAATTCTACTTCAGTAAATTCACCATTTTCAGCGATTCTTTTGATTTGGCTGTTCATCACGGCGTCGCGAAGAACCCGGCTATCCTGAGAAGGCTGAATGTAGATATTGGCATTCCTGCTTTTGACTGAGACTAAGCCGGTTGATTTCCATTCCTCTAATTTTGTTTCGCTCATTTGCATGAATGAAGACGGGGTCATCCAACCCAGATAGTGATACGGCGTCTGAACGTAGGCCCATCCATCCTTAATCTTAAGGATGGTAAGTTCGGTACCCATTACGACCTGATCGACCATCTCACTGGAATGAGAGGGGGTACCCCGAAGAACGGCCACGCTTACATATGTAACCCCTTTTATTCTGGTACCCAGCGTGGAAGATGGGAGCATTTCAACATTGAACTTATGACTCGAAGGAAGAAGTTTTTTTGCCATTTCTTTTAGCTCTGCGAAAGCAACGGGAGAAGTGGTTTCGCCACTGAGAGTCCATTGATTATCATTCCCGGAATATGAGACATCAAAGACGGCTACCCTTTTATCAGGCACATGGTTCTGCCGAATCATATCAATTTCTGATTGGAGTTTATCTGACAGATTATTTTGTGCAGAGCAAACAGATGTCAATAAAGTAACTACTGCAATAAATGAAGAAATTTTATGTAACATTTGGAGAAATAATAAGTTATACTAGCGAAATTTTGCATACAAAGTAAGAAAAAAACTTCTAATTATTATAAATCTGCGATGCATTACGGTAATCATTTTACCATTATAGTTTCTTATTTTACAAGAAATTATTACTATTGCCCTATGCCATGAGTACCAACCCGAGCCAGAACCATATACCCAGAAAGAGAATAGCCGCTCTGGATTTAGGGACCAACTCCTTTCATGCTGTAATCGTTGATATTTATCCTGACGGGACGTTCCGCACCATCGATACTCATAAAGAAATGGTTGAACTGGGCCGCAATGGAGTGGGTAAGCCTCTGACTGATGAAGCTATGGCCAGCGGTATTGATGCGCTTAAGAAAATCAAGATCCTCTGCGACCATCAGAATGTTGAAAACATACAATCTTTTGCCACAAGCGCGATCAGGGAATCACCGAATGGGGGTGAGTTTATGCAGAGAGCTATTGATGAGGTAGGCTTAAAAATAATGGCTATTCCAGGAAAGATGGAGGCAAAGCTGATTGGCCATGCGGTACAACATGGCATGGCATTGAATAACCAACCGGTACTCATCATGGATATAGGAGGTGGCAGTACCGAGTTTATCATTGCAAATAAAAAGGAAATCTTTTTTTTAAACAGCCTCAAGATCGGGGTCTCCCGAATGGCGGCGGACTTTATAACTAATGACCCCATCACTGCTGAAGAAATTAAAGCTCTTGAGAAGCACTACAAAAAGGCATTATCCAAGTTGAATAAGAACTTCAAAAAACACCCTGCCGAGGGATTGGTTGGGGCGTCGGGTACCATGCAAAACATAGCCCTGATGATTGCCGGCCGCAAAGGCAGAAGCATGGAAGTTACATTAAATGAATTCGAATATTCTCAGCAGGATTTCCTGGATTTATATGATGATTTTATTGGGATGAACCGAGAGCAGAGAATGAAGGTTACCGGCCTGGATACTAAGAGGGTTGATTTCATTGTTCCAGGTATGATACTGTTGAAGATAGTATTGAACTTACTGGGAATAAAAAAGATCAAAACTTCCATACAAGCATTAAGGGAAGGTATTATTCTGCGCCATATCAAGCATGAATTGATTGGTTTGAAAATGCTTGCTGATTATCCGGATACCCGCAGACGTTCCGTCTTTGAAATGTTGAATAAATGCCACTGGCATAAAAAGCATTCACGTCAGGTCGCCCGATTGGCCTTAAAGCTTTTTGATGATCTTCAGCCTTATCATAAGATGGATACAAATGACCGGGAACTTTTGGAGTATGCCTCACTGATGCACGACATTGGATATCATATATCTCACAGCAAGCATCATAAGCATGCCATGTATCTGATCAAAAATGCTAATTTAAAGGGTTTCAATGAAGATGAGATCCAGATTATGGCCCATGTTGCAAGGTATCATCGCCGATCCACACCTAAATCACGTCACAAATACTTCAAAGAGCTTAAACCGGCGATACAGATAAAGATCACTAAATTATCAGCTTTCATGCGTGTCGCTGACGGCCTCGACCGAAGTCATTTCCAAAACGTGACTCATGTGCGGGCTGAGATCACTAACAAAGTGAATATCTATATCCAGACACAAACAGACCCACAGGTTGAAATTTGGGGTGCCATGCGAAAGAGTGAACTGATGGAAGATTTATTTGGTAAACCAGTCAGGATTATGGCTGTTACTGTCAAAGATTTAGTCAATAAGTAAACTGTTCCTATCCCGCTTATATTCTACTTCACCAGGCTCATCTTCCGTGAATAAACCTCACCATCTACCCTAAGTACGATTAAATAAACTCCGCTGGCCAAACCTTGAGGAGAATAGGATATAACCCGGCGACCATCGGTTTGGATATCATCAACCAGGGTAGTTACACGCTGACCTAATACATTATAGACATCCAACTGCACGTAACCACCCGGCTCTGCCAGATCGTACTGGACTTGTGTATCCGTTGAAAAAGGATTGGGAAAGTTCTGGTAGAGTCTGGTTGTTTCTATGATACTAGGATTTTCACCCTCGTGATAGGTCCCTGTTAAGGTGACAGAAAACAATTCTCGCTCACGTCCTGCCTGCACTACTCTTCGCAGTTCATCCAGGTCCTCTCCATAAGCGTAAATAAAGCCAACCGTTACCGCTCCGCCTTCCTGGAGATTAAATGGACCGGTTGCCGTAACTATTGATATATCCGTACTACCTAATAATGTCTTTTCGATTCCAGCAGTCAGCGCCAGTTTTTTTTCTTCTATGGTAAATCCATCCATGCCACCAACCCCATTCTCATAGTAAATACCAAAATTCAGACTGTCTTGCCGGGTTTCTGCCTGCTCCAGCGTCATCACTGAGGTATTGTCGATGGCTAAAGCACTGGAAATGACACCCATATGGGCAACTGCAACAAAAGGTTCTTCTTCATTTTCTCCATCAAAAGCAAAAATGAGGCTATCCGGTTCACTGTACCCAACATTATTTCCATCAACCGTTCCTATATCCCAATCATTGAAAAGGCCTACATAAACATTATTATAAATTTTGGAGCTCGTATTAGTGACCGCATATCGCACAAACACCATTTGATTAATGAGTTCTCCTTCAAAAGCATAGGTTTCCATCTCTACCTTTAAGTCTGATGCAACCGGGTGATTCGAAGAATTGAATTCTGCAAAAGCTTCCACATCGGCCAATTCCGGTGATCGTAATCCTATATTCTGAACGGGCGAAAAGTGCCGGGATATTTCATCTGTGAAACGGACCTGGTTGGGAACATAGATTGTGTCTTCTATTTCAGCCTGTATGATGAGTCCTCCTTCAAAGAGCTGATTTTCACCGCCCCCGGGGATAAAGCCTATGCCGCCATCTTGTTCAAACGGATTGAGAAATCCGATAGTACCGTCATTGGAAAACGACATAACCAGGCTATCCGTGCTTATTATCTGATACAACAGATCATCATATTCCTGAATACTGAAATCCTCGTAATTTGCATTTTGATCAGTAAACGTGATATTAAAAACAGGGGTGTGTTCCAGATCGTAACCCTCATCAATGGTTATGCCCAGTTCAATCACCCGGGTTTCATTAGTAGCCATATTCCCCAGGTCCAACGTACCATTGAGTATGGTAACATAGTCCGTCAGGGAAGATATCGAAACAGAAGGGTTCGCAGGTTCTCCGTGGTTTATTAACGTTATTTCCGCCAAACCCGCTTCTCCTACATTTAACATCTCTCCATCGTTGTTACGAAACTCAATTGCCATTATCTCGAGACCAGGCATAGTTTCCGTTAAGGCGGCTAAGGCATCAATCACTCCACGTCCCAGCTTGTACTGAAATTGTGAGCTATGGTTTGCATCCATTGGCCGTGCGGTATTGCGAATTTGATAAGCAATGCGCTGTGGACTCCAATCCGGATGCTGGGATTTGATCAATGCTGCCAGTCCGCTTACAATCGGAGCACTCATAGAGGTACCTGTTGAAAAGATATAGCCCAGTGAATCCGGAGTGGTAGTCCAGATACCTTCATTCGCATCGTATTCAAAACCGGTACTTCTTACGGTTCGGCCGGTGGAAAAGACATCAACATCATATCCGTAAGTAGAATAATCTGATTTTTGATCTGTTTGGGAATTGGATGGCAGGTCCGCGGACCCTACAGCTAAAGCTCCATGATAAGAAGCCGGGAAAAATGGAACGTCGCTGCCTGTGTTTCCGGCTGAGGCCACAACGAGAGAACCTTGTTCTGTGGCAAAAGTGACAGCATCCTGTCCAAATTTAGAATAACCTTCCCCCCCAAAACTACAGTTTATGATGTCAGCTTCATTCAAGGCCGCATAAATAATGCCATTCATGCCATAGGGTATCTGACGAGGATACTGCTGGGTTCCTCCTGCCTTTACAGGCATAAAGCTGACGTTATATCCTGTTCCTGCAATTCCTATTCCGTTATTAGTTTCAGCAGCGGCTATGCCTGCTACATGGGTCCCATGAACCGACCATCGGGCAATTGGGTCGTTCGTTTGCACAGGGTCTTCACCGGCATAAATATCCCCGCTTTCCCAAAAATCCCAGCCAATGCTGTCATTTTCTACGGCTTCCAAAGCCTGGCTTGCTGGGCTTGGCTGTGGTTCTATTCTGTGCAACTTGTTTACTAAATCTGGGTGATTGTAAAACACACCGCTGTCTATAATGGCAATCACTACATCGGTTGAGCTTTTGGATATTTCCCAGGCTTCAGGAAAATTCTGGTATTCAAAATAATTTTGTCCAGTCATGCCATATAATGTATCGTTTGGGATTTCTTCGGTATAATAAACGTAATGGGGCTCTGCGTATACGACACCGGACATACCTGATATTTTTGCAGACAGCGTTTTGGGATCATAGTTGGAGGAGTAATCTATGAAATAAGTTCGTGACAGGTCATCCACTACATCTTCGGGTGGAGTATCTATATTACGTTTGCTCAACGATTGGGCAACCACATCTTTAGCGCTTTCATCAAACACAGGCTTGACCTTTGAAAGCCCAAACCCTTCCATAATCTCTAAAACCTGATCTTTTGGGTGTATGCCCAAAGTCTTAGATTTTCGTGCCATTTCCTGTTCAGGCTCAAATTTTATGATGAGTTTTCCTGGAAGGTATTCAGGTTGGCTTTGAGCTGCTACTGTTGAGCAAATACAAAATACTGAAAATAAAAAGACTATAAATAATTTCATGTATCAATGAGTGGTTATTGATAGTAGTTCAATAACACAGCAGGAAATGACCTTATTGGATGATATTGTTCAAACTCACCATAATTGATATTACAGGAACTCTTTAATATAGTTTAAAACCGTTATAAAAAAACAACCAAACTAATTATGTTTTCGTTTAAAGAAGATACCCTGCCAGCAGGTTGACTATTTTTTCATGAAGTTTATTTATTTTATGGGTTGAAGCTGTATAATGGTTGCTCATGATAGAGAATACAAGAGGCGATTTATTAGAACTATTTACATATCCACTGAGGCTTCGAACATTGGAAACATACCCGGTTTTCGCCCGTGCATTATTGAACGACAAACTGGAATGAAATCGGGTTTCCAGTGTACCATCTATGCCGGCAACAGGTAAAGAATTAAGAAAAGCCTCCCGCACCTCTTCATCGGGATGATTCCACATATAGGTGAGCAGGGTGGTTGTCATCTCAGGAGTGACCATATTTCGCCGTGACAGGCCCGATCCATCAACCAGCAACACTCTTGATGTGTCAAGTCCTGCATCAGCCAAAAAGTTTAACTGGACTCTTAGTCCTCCTTCATGTGAGCCCTGAACTGGGTGATTTTCTGAAACTTCTTCAGTATCCAGCAGTCCTATAGTTTTAAGAAGCTGTTCGGCATAGAGATTTTGACTCTCTTTATTAGTTGTAGCTGTAATCTGAGCCAGTGGTTCGGAATAATAAGAAGTAACGAGCGTAGCCTGTTTATCATAATCAGGCTTGATGGGAACTCTTGCGATGTCACGAATGCCTCCAAAAACAGGTATACCTTCTCTGATGAGGGTCTCCCTCAATACATGGGTAAAAAATAAAGTTGGGCTATGCACCGATAAAGAGGTTGTGATGGTATCGCCTTCTCTGACCAGGCTGGTTATATTGATATCATTGGTTCCCTCAAAGCGTTGATATCGGTCTAGTGGTTCTGAACCAAAGGGTATGGTAAGGGTGTTGTTGAGGATGTTTACATAACTTGTAGATAAGGGCTCATGTAATATCCTGGCCGGACGGCCTCTTTGGGTCCCGATTATTTCAACATCTATACAGTTTTCATTAAAAGATAATCCGCTGAGTTGGGCTGAGTATGAATAGGTGGCGTTATCCCAGGCCCAGCCTAACCCAAGAGGGATATCATCGAATATACGGTCATCACCGATGATATCACCCTGAATAGCGGCAATGCCTGCATCTTTCAACGCATCTGCCCATTGCCGGAAGATCCATGTATGATCATCCTCATGATAACGGCCTCCGATAGTAGGATCACCTGATCCACGCACGATCAGGGATCCGTACAGTACGCTGTCTTCAATGGTTCCTTCATAGAAAAGATCGGTTTGATAGCGAAAGTCTGGTCCTAGCAGTTCCAGGCCTGTGGCTGTCGTGTACAGTTTTGTGTTGGACGCCGGCATGAAACTTTTCCTGGAGTTTCTTTGGAAAAGTGTTGTGCCTTTACTCAGGTCTTTTATATGAATGCCCCAGAAAGCATTTTCAAAATCTTCGTCATCCAGTATCATGGCAATTTCCCGCATTAAATCATCCTGAGTTTCAGGTTGATAGGGTTGTGCTTGTAAAATGACAGGCAACCCCAACATTACCATGATGATCAGCCAGTGTCTACGTAAAAAAAATACCATAAACGTTATTCTTGAAGTGTCATTCCGGATAATTAAACTATCATCCCTAATATTCCCAAATTGGCTATTGCTAGCTACCATTTATGATCATCAATGAAGGCGTATACTACCCCCCCCAGCATTTTTCTACCGTACGATAACAACCTTCCCGGATCCCCGTGACCCATCCTCTTCATCTACAGCGATGACCATATAGACTCCGGTGGGTACACGGTTTCCATTATGATCTCTGGCATTCCACTCAACCCGGCCCCCAAAAGTCTCCATTCGATTGACAAGCCTGCCATCAATACCCACAATGCTGACGGTAGCTCTCTCGGATAATTTGTCAATAACGATCCGTTCATCGTTGTCCTGATAAGAAAAAGGGTTGGGGTAAATAAACAAACCCGCCATCTCCGGCTCACCACCACGAGTAACATCCGTATAGGTAATTAACCCCTGGTCAGTAGCGATAAATACATCACCGGTTTCATCATCAACAGCCAGCGATATTATATTATTGGATATTAACGGACTGTTTTCGGTGGTAAAATGAAGCTTAACCCTATGTCGGCCACCTTCTTCAGAAATCAGCCATAGACCATCTCCCTCTGTGCCTATCCACTTTTCATTGGCGGCGTTCACAGCTATGCTGGTTGCTTTAATTGTAGTTAATAGGAATGCTGATCCAGAAGTAGTATCGGCATTGATCAAACGACTTCCCTGCCGATCGGCAGCATTGCCTATCACTACACGGTCAGGGAAAGGAAAACGTACAACACCTCTATCTGTCCCTACCCACATTTCACCTCGTTTGTCCTGAACTAGAGCATTGACACCATCGCTTGGGATATTACCATTCCCTTCACTTAAGCGTACTGATTCCTCAATACTTTCACCATCGGTGCGCAAGACCAATAGTCCACGTCCTTCCTCTGTGATGCTTCTGAGAGTGATCCATTTTTGGTCAAAAGTATCAACCTTAAGGTTAAAATAGGTATGGCTCGCCTGGACCTGAGAAGAGCGTGGGTATGAAACCCATTCTTCCGTTTCCGGAGTGTATCTAAAGAGAGGGTTGCCTTGCTCAAATTGCCAGGATACAATCCAAAGATCGCCATCACGGTCCGTAGAGATACCAGGAACTACTACAAAATTAGAGCCTCCGGTGATACCTGTTAAGGGTGAGTTTTGGGCATTAAAAACCTGAATGTCATTGCTTTCTTTATGATGGCGGGCAATCCCCTGTCCCCATGAGCCAAAGAAATAATAATCATCGGTATAGGCTGAAGTAAAAGCGCTGTTGAAATTTCTTTGCCTTAGCACCTCATTGGTTTCAATATTATAGCTTTCCCAATTTCCATCTCTGTACAGGTAGTACCCCGTTGTCGCAAAAGGAAGGGGCGGTGCCTGGCCGGGGCGGGTTGAAGATCCTGATATAATAGTCTCACCATCGAAATTCAAACCCATAAAGTAATTCAGATAGGGTCCCGGAGGCATAATATAATGTAAGTTTGTTACTTGCCCATCCTCGATTATACCAAGTCCCAGGTTTATCGTCCCCAGGTATAACTGATCCGTTTCAGATTGAAATAGAGCCGTATTAAAATGAGCTCCGTCATCCGGTTCAATGCGTTGTATGGTATTACTTAAAACATATATAACCGTTTCCGTTACCCCGATTAGATCATCACCCTCTGGGGTGGAACTGAAATCGATGACCCTCTCACTATCAAATATATCGGTGGTTGTCCAAGTGTCGTTATCCAGTATAAAGGTAGCTTCGGAAGCTGCGTAAACCTGACCGTTATGAATTCCAAGCTTAGAAATATTTTCGCTGCTCAAGCCTGAAGATGCCGTATAATTAACCCATGCAGAAGGATCTTCCAGGTTGTCATTCTCCATATCTCCCATAGCAATACCTACCGGGGTGGCCGCATAGAGTTGATTTCCGCTGAAAATAATATCTTGTACGCGTGTTCCGGCTGTAAATTCACCCAGGTTGAAATAGGTTTCGGAAGTATTCATATTAGAGGTATTGTATATAACAATGCCGAAATCGGTGGCTATATACAGGATATCCGATTTCATCAACATGGTATTGATGCCTCTTGGGGTATATTGTTCGGCCCGTGCTATGTCACGAATAATACGGAACCTGCGGTTCTCAATATCAAAGTATTCAAAGGTTCCATCCGGATATCCAAGCCAAATCCGGTGCCTTATTTCATCATAAACCATAGCCGATGGACTTACCCTGTACATCCCCTCAGCCGGGGTGAACTGATCGACAATTTCCTGTCCGTCAATAACGAAAAGTCCGCCTTCAGTGGCACTCCAAATGCGATCATCTTTATCGGATACAATCAGGCTGACGGTGGATTTTGCCGTGTGAGACTGCCACGTACCTATTTGCTGAGCATTTACTATCAGAGTACTGCCTAATAGAAATAATAAAACGGAGTAAAAATATCTGATCATGAATGCTAATATAGTTAAAATAGACGTAAATACAGATGTATGATAAAGATGTTTATAAAGAAGCTGGTTCGGATTTTAGACCCTGACTTCGTAACTTACTAATCTTTGGCCCGATAGTTCAACAGGACAGAACGAGAGCCTCCTAAGCTTTAGATTCCCGTTCGAGTCGGGATCGGGTCACTTCTTGGTTAACCTCATCATGCACAGGATGAAGAAACCAGTGATATAATAAAACTCCAGACTATTTCCTTTGCACAATTAGCTCATGTCGGGCACGGGTGACAAATAGTAAGGCTTGGATGAGTGCCTTCAAACTTCCGTTAAATGCTCTGAACCAATCCTTTTTCCAATTTGACAAATACGAAGATCGATTTGACCATTTGACAACAAACCCCGCCTTTTTTACCATAGCTTCCAAAGAATGAGACGAGAAAGTATAAGGATGCCCCTTGTCTACAACGGCAATCTCCATTAATGACCGAACCAGGCGTCCCCAAGGATGATAGACATTCAACCTAATGTACGCTACACCTCCGGGTTTGAGAACCCGTAATGCTTCATTAAGCAAATCCTCAGGAGAATCGACGTGATCGAGAACGTTATCGGTGATATAAAAATCAAACTCACCATCTTCAAAGGGTAGAGCTTCTCCCTTGGCTGTAAGATATTCTGTACCCTTATTTCTTGCAGATTTGCGAAAGTTGACATATTTCGAATGCTTTTCAAATATATCATTCAATGGATCTGTTGCTATGTTGTGTTTGCAGGGTAAGAATGGCACAATTCCAACTGGCCCGCACCCGACCTCAATTATACTGTTTCCCTCATTAATATCTCGAACAATTGACACCTTCTCCCTGATGCTAGAGGCAAAGTCTTCTAGGTAACTTGGGTCATAATCATCAGCAAAGGAATTCCACCAGTTTGACTCATAATGTTGTGCTTGTTCCCAGCGCGAGGATTTGCCTGAACTCACAACCTTATTACTGTTATTCATATGTGACCTTTAGCCTAGTATCTTACTGTAAGAACAATTGATATAAAATTGGAATGGTATAATTATGGTATAGTATGAATTATTGCACTTATTTGCATGTCATGAATGAGGCCTTTTAGCTACTCCACTTTCAAAAGCGGCTTCTTTAACGGCTTTTGCAACACGTCGAACCACTTGTTTATTGAAGACGCTGGGCACAATATACTCCTCATTGAGGTCTTCCTCATCGATGCAGTTAGCTATAGCGTGGGCTGCGGCTAACTTCATCGGTTCATTAATAGAAGTTGCTCTGGCATCAAGTGCACCTCGAAATATAGCGGGGAAGGCTAATACATTATTGATTTGGTTTGGATAATCGCTTCGGCCTGTTGCTATGATTCTGGCAAATTCAGAAGCTTCTTCCGGCATAATTTCAGGCACCGGATTGGCCAGGGCAAATACGACACCATCATTGCCCATACTTTTAACAGCCTCGAGGGGTACGACCCCCGGTCCGCTTACACCGACAATTATATCTGATCCTTTTGACGCGTCTATAACCGAACCTTGCCTATTATCAAAATTCGTATTTTCTGCGAGCCATACTTTACTGGAATTTAGTTCAGGGAGACGTTCACGACTGATGATTCCTTTTCGGTCACAACAGATGATATCTTTTACACCCGCTGCCAATAAAATACGGGTGATAGCTACACCGGCAGCCCCCGATCCAACAATGACGACGCGTATATCGCTAAGCTGTTTATTTACTACTTTCAAAGCGTTTATGGTTGCGGCAAGTGTAACAACCGCTGTACCATGCTGGTCATCGTGAAAGACAGGAATATCAAGTGTTCGTTTCAACTCTTCTTCAATTTCAAAGCAACGGGG